>URUF01000040.1 GCA_900550955.1 uncultured Eubacteriales bacterium
GCACGCCGCCAGCGTTCGTCCTGAGCCAGGATCAAACTCTCAATAAAATGGTATCAACACAGACCTAAGTCTGAGCTAATCTTTATCGAGCTATTTGTCATAGCTTAAAACTTTTTATCCTTACGATTCAGACGTAATTGACTTAACCGTCCTCCTCGCAAGCCACTGTACATATTGCACAGTTTTTCATCTGGTGCTTGTCAAAGTTTCGTTGTTTAATTTACAAGGTGCACGCTCCATTCGCGGAACAGGTGTTATCTTAGCACCTACCGCCCCTTTTGTCAACACCTTTTTTCACTTTTTTCAAATTATTTTTTCAGAGCCAGATAGAGACAAATCCATCCATAGATGTTATAATAGAAAAACCGTTTCATTTTGGAGGTATTTCCCTTGGATTTCCAACATATTGAGGCAACTTTCGGAAAGCTGGAGTACCGTTCGCTCTCGTTTTCGAAAGGTCTTAATATTATAGAAGCGCCGAATGAGTCCGGCAAGTCGACGCTTCTCGCGTTTCTTCGCGTGATGCTCTACGGCTTTCCGCCGCGGGAGCGCGGCGCGCTGGCGGACAAGAACCGCTACGCCCCATGGTCACTATCGCCGATGCGCGGCACGCTGGCGCTCACATGTCAAAAGGGCAACATTACGTTGCAGCGCGACACCGCGCGCGCGAACAGTCCCATGGGCCGCTTTTCCGCCGTCTACACCGGCAGCGGCGAAGCGGTCGACGGTCTGACCGCCGCTGACTGCGGCGAAACGCTGCTCGGTGTCCCGTGCGAGGTCTACGAGCGCAGCGCGTTCATCCGCCAGAGCAGTCTGACGGTCGACGCGAGCACCGAGCTTGAGCGCCGCATCGCTGCGCTCATCACCACGGGCGAGGACGTCAAGGCCGCCGTGCGCGAATACGCGTATGGCAAGTGCGAGTGGGTGTTTGAAACCCCCGACCGCCATGTGCGCCAGGAGCGCGAGGCCCAGGTGAAGGATGGGTGCGCCGAGCACTTTGCCCAGCAGTTTGAGGGCCGCCTGAGCGAGGTGGCCGACGCGCTGTATTACCTGAACAAGGAGATCATGCGCAAGAAGATTCTGGAGCAGGGCATCCGTCCCGACGGCCGCGGCTTGACCGACGTGCGGCCCATCTGGTGCGAAGTGGGCATCCTGCCCCGCACCCACGGCAGCGCCATCTTCACCCGCGGCGAAACCCAGGCTCTGACCGTTACCACCCTGGGTTCCATGAGCGACGTGCAGATTTTGGACGGCCTGGGCACCGAGGATAGCAAGCGCTACATCCATCATTACAACATGCCCCCCTACGCCACCGGCGAAGCGGGCCGCATGAAGAGCCCCGGCCGCCGCGAAATTGGTCACGGCGCGCTAGCCGAGCGCGCGCTGGAGCCCGTGGTGCCCGGCGAGGACGAGTTCCCCTATGCGCTGCGCCTGGTGAGCGAAATTTTGTCCTCCAACGGTTCCAGCTCCATGGCTTCCGTGTGCGGCAGCACGCTTTCGCTGATGGACGCGGGCGTGCCCATCAAGCGCCCCGTGGCCGGCGTGGCCATGGGCCTGATCAAGGACGCGGAAACCGGCAAGGTGGCCGTGCTTACCGATATCCAGGGCCTGGAGGACTTCCTGGGCGATATGGACTTTAAGGTAGCCGGCACCGTGAAGGGCATTACCGCTATCCAGATGGATATCAAGATCGCGGGCATTGACCGCGCTATCCTGGAAAAGGCGCTCAACCAGGCTTTGGCGGGCCGTTTGCATATCCTAAAGATTATGCTGGACACGCTGGGCCAGCCGCGCGAGCACCTTAGCAAGTATGCGCCCAAGATTGTGCGCTTCACCATCAACCCCGAAAAGATCCGCGAGGTCATTGGACCCGGCGGCAAGATGATCAATAAGATCATTGCGGAAACCGGCGTGAAGATCGATATCGAGGACGACGGCCGCGTGTACATCGCCACCCCGGACGAGGCTGCCGCTAACAAGGCGCGCAAGATTATCGAGGGCATTGCCAAGGATGTTGAGGTGGGCGACGTATATTTGGGCAAGGTCGTGCGCATCATGAACTTTGGCGCGTTTATTGAGCTTACGCCGGGCAAGGACGGCATGCTGCACATCTCCAAGATGGCGGATCACCGCGTGGAGAAGGTGGAGGATGTAATGAACATCGGCGATGAGATTGAGGTTAAGGTTAACGAGATTGACTCGCAGGGCCGTGTGAACCTGATCCGCAACGATATCACCTATCCCTCCAACGAGGGTGCGCCCCGCTCCTTCAGCGGCGAGCGCCGCCGTCCCCCGCGCAGGGATGGCCGTCCCTCCGGCGGCAGCGACCGCACCTGATTGGCTGTGAACACAAAAAGCCGCCGCTTGCTTGGCCATAAGGCCCGGCAGGGGGCGGCTTTTGCCCTTTCATGGGCGGAAAGGAACGAAGGGAATGTTTGACCAGATCACGCTGCCCAACGGCCTGCGCGTGGTGGGCGAAAGGCTTACGCATGTGCGCAGCTGCACCGTGGGCGTATGGGTGAAGGTAGGCAGCATGAACGAGAGGCCGGAGGAAAACGGCCTGAGCCATTTCATTGAGCATATGGTGTTTAAGGGCACGAAAAACCGTACCGCACGCGATATTGCCGAGGAGATGGATATGGCCGGCGGCCAGCTGAACGCCTTTACCAGCAAGGAATGCACCTGCTACTATGCCAAGGTGACGGACGACGAGCTTCCCTTGGCGGTGGATATCCTGGCAGATTTGGCGCTGCGCCCCACGTTTGACGAGGGAGAGCTGAACAAGGAGCGCGGCGTGGTGCTGGAAGAAATCGCTATGGTGGAGGATACGCCCGAGGACCTTGTGCACGAGCTGTTGAGCGACGCGCAGTATTCCGGCTCGCTGCGCAGGCCGATTTTGGGAACCAACGGGCTGATTCGCCGCTATGGCCGCAGCGACCTGGTGGGCTATTGGGAGCGCCACTACATACCGGAAAACATGGTGCTGGCCATTGCCGGAAACTATGATTGGAACGCGTTTTTGGAGCTGGTAGGAACCTATTTTGACGTGTTCCCTAACCAAAGCACAGGGCAGGCGCAGCTTGAGGAGCAGGCGTTTGTAAGCGGCCGCAAGGCGCGCGATAAGGATACCGAGCAGCTGCATATCTGCATGGGCTTCCCCGGCGTGCCGTCCGACAGCGATGAGCTATACGCCCTGAGCGTGTTTAGCAACGCGCTAGGCGGCGGCATGAGCAGCCGCCTGTTCCAGCGCATCCGCGAGGAGCTGGGCATGGCGTACAGCGTGTACACATATTCCAGCAGCTATCAGGGCCTGGGGTCGTTTAACGTATACGCGGGCACCACGCCGGAGAACGGTGAAACCGTGATACGCGAAATGCAGGAGCAAATGGCGCTGTTCCTGGAAAAGGGGCTTAGCGATAAGGAATTCCGCAGCGCGAAGGCCCAGCTGCGCGGCGGCTATGTGCTGGGCTTGGAAAGCTCCAGCGGGCGCATGCAGTCCATCGGGCGGGGGATGCTGCTGCACAACCGCCTGCGCGATTCCGAGGAAACGCTTAGCAAGATTGACGCGGTTACCATGGACAGCGTGATGGAGATCGCCCGGCGCGTGCTTTCAGCGGCGCCCAGCGCCGCCATTGTGGGCAAGGGTGCGCAGCGTCATTTGGAAAAGATTGGAGGCGCGCAGGTTGGATAAGCTGGAGCACATTTTTGAACTGCAAAAGGGCTTTCAGGACAAGCTCAAGCGCGAGCGGGGCCTGGAAGGCATTCCCATGGAAACCTGGCTGCAAAAGCAAACCCTGGCCATGGTGAGCGAGCTGGCGGAGCTTTTGGAGGAGGTCAATTTTAAGTGGTGGAAAAATCCCCATGCGCTCAGCCAGCATAATATTCATGAGGAATTGAGCGATATTTTGCACTTTTTTATCAGCATGTGTATCGAGGCCGGGATGACGGCGGACGACCTGTACGCCGTGTACGTAGGCAAAAACAAGGAAAACCATATGCGCCAGGACGGGTTGAGCCAGAAGCATGGGTATGAAACGGGGTTAAACGCGTGAACGCGCTATGGCAGGCCCATGAGAGGCTGCCGCAGGGCTACCGCCTGAAAGAACGGATGGATTTAACAGGGAACCGCCGGCAGATGAGGACGGTCATGCGGTTGAGCGTGGGGCTGGTTGCGATCGCGCTGGCTGTGGGGCTACTGATTGCGCCCCTATCCTCGCTGGCGCGCAAAGGGGACGGTTTTGGAAGGCTTGCGCTTAAGCTGGCGGCGCTTGCCGCCGGGATGATCGCCTATATTGTGGGGCACGAGGCCGTGCACGGCGTTTGCATGTGGATGATTAGCCGGGTTAAGCCCAGCTTTGGGATTACGCTGATGTATGCCTATGCGGGCAGCAAGGTATATTTTGCCAAGCGCGCCTATGTGCTGATTGCGCTTATGCCTGTGGCGGTGTGGACGGCTTTGCTGGGCGGGCTGTGCCTGGCCGTGCCAGCGGACTGGTTTTGGGTGATCTGGCTGGTGCAATGTATGAATGTGAGCGGCGCGGCGGGAGATTTCTATGTGGCCTTCCGCATTGGCCGTATGCCGCAGGAGCTTTTGGTTCAGGACAGCGGGACGGCCATGAGCGTGTACGTGCGGGCTGCGTGAAATGCCGGATTTTCCAGCTTCAAAGGGCTTCCTTCCTGGGCAGACTAGCCTGTGAAGGAGGTCTTTTTGCATGAAAAAAAGAGGTTGGATTGCGCTTATGTGCCTTTGCGCGCTGCTGCTTGGAGGCTGCGCCGGTAACGCGGAGGTCGCGCCCATGGCCACGCCCGAGGGAGCGGAAAAAAAGGCGGACGAGGCGCAGGTGAGCTGGCCGAAGGATAGGCTGAACGCGGGGGAAGGCGGCGTGCCGCTGCTTAACGTGTACGTGACGGATAAGGAACAGGTTGAAAGCATGGATGTGGAAACCTATGTGCAGGGCGTGCTGGCCGGGGAGATGAAAAACGATTGGCCGCTGGAGGCGCTTAAGGCGCAGGCCATCCTGGCGCGCACCTTCGTGCTGAAGTTTATTGAGGAAAAGAAAAGCCGCTATGAAGGCGCAGATATCTCCACCGATATTGAGGAGGCGCAGGCCTATGACGCAAGCGCCATCAACGACCGCATCCGTCAGGCGGTGGCTGAAACCAAGGGGCTGGTGCTTAGCGCCGGGGGCGAGCTGCCCTACGCATGGTTCCATGCGCACAGCGGCGGCGTAACGGAGCGGGCCAAGGAGGGGCTTGGCTGGGAGAAGGAGGAGCCATCCTATACCCAAACCGTACAAAGCAACGAGCCGGAAAGCGTGACGGATGAAAAGGAGCAGCAAAATTTAAGCGACGCGCAAAGCTGGGGGGCGTCCTTTCCATTTGCGGAGTTTGAGGCGGCATGCGCGAAGCAGGGCGCAAACGTAACCCTAAGCGGCGATACGGCGCTTACCATCAGCCAGCGCGGCGACAGCGGCCGCGCCGTAAAGCTGAGCGTGGACGGCCGGGAGGTAAACGCCACCGACCTGCGCATCGCCCTGGGCAGCACCAAAATGCGCAGTACGCTGCTAACCAGCCTGAAAGTGGCGGATGGCGCCGTAACGATGGCAGGCAAGGGATATGGACACGGCGTGGGCATGAGCCAGTGGGGCGCTTACGGCATGGCCGAGGAGGGCAAGACGGCGGAGGAAATTGTGATGCATTACTTCCGCGAGGTGAGCGTGCAAAAGCTTTGGTAGAGAGAAGGGAGCCATATGAGCCTTCCGAAACGGAGGGCTATTTTTTGTACCTGCCGTTTAATCAAACAGGGTTTTCCAATGGCGGGCGTGATAGGCGTCAAAGCACATTTGAATTTGCTTGGCGCTGTTTTTTTCTTCGGCGAGGGCGGGCAGCCCGTCAATGCCAAAATAGCGGCTTTCCAGGGTTTCTATGTTGGGCTGAAACGCCCCGCCTACGACGGTGCACAGGATAAAGATCTTGCATATCTTATAGGCATATACCGGCAGGTTGTGCTTTTCCCTGTCCTGTACCGCGATCACAAGGTCGGCGGTAACATCCAGGCCGGCTTCCTCTTTTACTTCCTTGATTGTACTTTCCTTGACGGAAAGCGCAACGTCCACCCAGCCGCCCGGCAGCGCCCAGGTTCCGTTGCGTTCCTTTACAAGCAGAATTTTCCCATCCTGAAAAATCGCCGCGCGGCTATCCAATTTTGGCGTTTGATAGCCTATTTCATTGCAGAACAAATCCTTCACCTTTTCAGGCGGGATCTCCGTTTTGTAGGAGAGCATTTCTGCCGCAATCCCTCTGATTTGCTCATAGCGCTCCAAATCAAAGGCGTCTTTCCCATAATACAGCCCGGCCTGCGCAATGCTTTGCAGGGAAACCGCCCACTCGAGCCACTTTTCATTTTGTTTCATGGCGCGTCCCTCCATGATGCCTTTTTAGGATTGATCAAGGGGATTATACCATATTGCGGATTTGAGCACAATTTTGGAAGGCGGAGGGGATATTGGCGAAAATCAAGCGGGCGGCTGGATGGCCGCCCGCTTCAGACTGCCGAGAAACCCCATGGGAGGTTTGGAGGGCCGCAGCCCTCCAAGTGTAATCCGGCCCCAGCGACATGTGCGGTGGGGCCGGAAGCCTTGCGTAGCAAGGTTTCCTTACGCTGTTCGCCGCCCGGCGAGCGTAGCGAGTAGGCGAACGGCGCATCCTCGGCGGAAAAGATCGCCGTAGGCGAGCTTTTTCGACGGCCCGAAGCGGGCGGCTGGATGGCCGCCCGCTTGCCATGGCGTTTACGCCCGCGTAAGCTCGCGCTCCCGCGGAGTACGGCCCACGGCGGTGTTGTCGCTTTTGCGGTCGCGCAGGTCGGGAATGGGATTGGGCTCGGTTTCAAACCGGTAATCCTCGCCGAATTGCTGAATGTGGCGGTCGATTACGGCATGGCTTTCCACGCTGCTGACATCCCTGTTCACAATGTCCTGGTAGCGGAAGAAATCCGCGTCGGGTTCCAGCTTGGCCACGCGGGTATAGCTTTCGCGGCAGGCGGTTAATTGTACGGTATCGGCCAGAATGGCGCGCACATGCTCGATGTTGCTTTCCAGCCTGATAGGCGCGGGGAAGGTGCCCTCGCCCACAACCTGCGCGTATTCCTTGCGTTCCAGCTTGCGAAGCAGCATGCTGGCCTCGGCCAGGTGGCTTAGCTCTATGTCCAAAAGTTGCTCCCAGATGCGCTTGATGCGCGCGTCGGTTTCAGTTTCCATGCAGCTCCAATAGAGGTAGCACTCGGTGTACTGGTGCATAAGCAGGTTTTCAAGCCAGGTGCAGTTTACATCCATCAGGCTGCCGTACTGGGACACATGCTGCTCCTCAATCATGCCGATTTCGCGGTATAGGGCGCGGCCCAGGTCGTTGGGGTAGGCGGCGGAGAGGTTCATGTAATAGTTCATGGTTTGCTGCTCGGCGGCGGTGATGATGCCTACGAACAGGCGGGTTTGCGCATCGGCGGACTTGCTATTGATGGGCGGCTTGATGGAATCAAACGGATAGCGGTGATGCGCGATGGTGGGGCGGCCCGGCATCACCTCGGTGTAGCGGCCCACCAGGTCCTCCGCATGCACGCCGGTTTCCATATCCAAAAGGTTGGCGTAGCGGTAGAGATGGTCAAAGTCCTCCAGAAGGGCAAAGTTGAGCGCGTTGCGCACGTGCTCGTCCGGGTCGCGCTTGGCCAGGTGGGCGGTCAGGTCCACAGCCAGCTGCTCGTAGCCGATGGTGTGCTCCAGCGTTGTTTCATCCGCAGGCTTGAGGGCGGAAAGCAGCTTTTGCTGCTGCTGCTCGCTGCGGCGCAGCAGGGCCAGGGAGCGGCGCAGGTCGCCGTTATCGCAGTTGCGCGAAAACTGGTGGGAGAACCATACGTTTTCAAACTCTGTGCCGTTCATCAAAATAATGCGGGTGCGGGTGTAGGGATCCACCGTATGCTTATCATACGGCGCGGGGGCCATGGCGCGCCAGTCCATAAGGCAATCGTCCAGGCGCTTCGGATGCTCTTTGAATGGGTTCATACGCATTCCCTCCAAGCGTTTAAATTGGCACAATTAGTATGCGCAGCCAGCCTGCGGATATACTTTTTTGCAGCCGGCAGGGAAACGCCTGCCCAGAGGCGAATGACAAGAGGGAACCAACGCCTGAAAAGGAGATACGCATATGATTCGCTTACAAAAGGATGGAGCCGAAATGGAAATTGCCCTGTTGGGCGCGGAAATGCGGGCCTACCGCAGCGCGGACGGCAAAGACCGCCTTTGGAGCGGCGACCCGGCCGTGTGGAAAAGCACCGCGCCGGTGTTATTTCCAGCCATTGGAGCGGTAAAGGACGGCAAAATCAGCATTGCCGGAAAGGATTATGCGGTGCCGCGCCACGGCTTTGCCAAGTTTTTGGATTTTGAGGTAACGGAACAGGGCGAGGATTTTGTAACGCTTACCCTGCATGAGAACGTGGAAACGAAAAAGACGTATCCTTTCGACTTTGCGCTCAGCGTTACGCACCGCTTTTTGCCGAAAGGCTTTGAAACCCGCTATACCGTGGAAAACCATACCGGCCGCGTAATGCCGTTTATGATTGGCGGCCATCCGGGCTTTATGTGCCCGATGAACCCCGGCGAGCGCTTTGAGGATTATGTAATCCGCTTTGAAAAGCCCGAAACGGTTGAAACCTCGCTGTGCACGCCGGATACGCATTTGATTGGCGGCTCGCAGGCCGTGCCCCTGGACGGGGACGGGCGCACGCTTTCTTTGAACCATGCGGATTTTGACCGGCTGGACACCTTTATTTTTGAGGGCCTTGCCAGCCGCAGTGTGGAGCTGGTTCACAAGGATACGGGCCATGGCCTGCGCTTTGGCTTTGATATGGACGTGCTGGCCGTTTGGAGCATGCCGCACAAAAACGCGCCCTATGTGTGCCTTGAGCCGTGGCAGGGCGCGCCCGCCCGCGTGGATGAAACGGGCCGCTTTGAGGATAAGCCTTGGCATGTGGAGCTAGGCGTGGGCCAGGCGTATACCTGCGGATACAGGATGGAGCTGATTGAAGGGTGATCCTGCACTGCATGCGCGCAAGCGTCTGGGAAGAGCGCAGGGATAAGCCCTTTTGGGGGCGGAGAAACCTAGAGAGGGATGGTTTTATTCATTGCTCCAGCCTTGAATATTTCTGGCGGGTGGCTCCAAACTTTGAAGGAATAACGGATTCGCTGGTGCTTGTGCTGATGGATGAAAGCAAGCTCGCCTCCAAAGTGCTTTACGAAGATGGCGACAGCTGCGGCCGGGCCTATCCCCACATCTACGGGCTGGTGAACCGCGAAGCCGTCGCCTGTGTGCTGCCGTTTTTGCGGGATGGGGATGAGCGGTATGTCAGGAACCCGGAGCTGAGCGGAATTGAAGATAGGTGAAATGGCAACGGCCCTTGAACCCTGCGCGGGGTTCAAGGGCCGTTTGGAAAAGATGGCGAAGGGGAAACCGGCCGCAGTATTCGCAAAAGGATGCGCAGACATTGGGATAGTCCACTGCGCGTCCCTTCATCAGCTCGGATAGCTGCGGGCACGCGCAGGCGCGCGAAAAGCTGGTTTCTTCTAGGATTTGCTTCCAGCTATCAGCGGTTTGACCCAGTCCATGCACAAACAGCCAGCGCGTTTGGGGATTCTCCATCTGCTGCGTTACTCTCCGTTCTCATAGCCCAGGGTGCGCAAATCATCCATGCGGTTGCGCCAATTCTCGCGCACCTTAACCCATAGTTGCAAATGCACATGCATGCCAAGCAGCGTTTCAATGTCCTGGCGGGCCTCCTGGCCGATGCGCTTGAGCATTGTTCCCTGCTTGCCAATGATGATGCCTTTATGAGCGGCCCGCTCGCAATAGATAGTCGCATGGATTTCCATCAGGTTTTCGCTTACTTTTTGGATGGACATCATCTCTACGCCCACGCCGTGGGGCACCTCGTCCTTCAGGTGCAAAAGGGCCTTTTCGCGGATAAGCTCGGCGCAGATCAGGCGCTCGGGCTGGTCGGTGATAGCGTCCGGGGGAAAGTACTGCGGGCCCTCGGGCAGGTAGCTTACCAGCAGGGCCTTCAACGCCTCCAGCCCGTCGCCGGTGGCTGCGCTGATGGGCATGATATCGTCATAACCGGCCTGTGAAAACTCCGCGATGAGGCCAAGCAGGCTTTCCTTGGGCAAAAGGTCGATCTTGTTGAGCACAAGCGCCTTTTTGACCTTATGAGCGCTCATATCCTCCACAACGGCGCGGTCCTGCTTGCCAACGGCGGTGGCGTCCACCATCACAATCAGCGCGTCGATGCCGGTAAGCGCATCGCGGGCGGCCTTGACCATGTATTCGCCCAGACGGTTGCGCGGGGTGTGCAGGCCGGGCGTGTCCAGGAACACGATCTGACTGTTCTCCTGCGTGCAGATTCCCATGATGCGGTTGCGGGTGGTTTGGGGCCGGTTGGAAACAATGGCGACCTTTTCGCCCACCATGGCGTTCATAAGCGTGCTTTTGCCCACGTTTGGGCGGCCTATAATGGCCACAAAGCCGGAATGGTATGATGACATTCGTGATATCCTTTCTGCTTCAATCAGGTTAGGGAGCTGGGGCCAAAGCCATGGGGCAGCAAAGCGGGCAGGGTGGTTTTATCCACGTTGCCTTCGCCCCAGGTGACCAGCACGCGCAGCTCGGGCGCAAATTCGTTAAGGGCCTGGCGGCAAATGCCGCAGGGATAGGGGGCCGCGCCGTTGGAGGCGATGGCGATGGCAGAAAACTCCCGCACGCCTTCGCTTACGGCCTTAAACAGGGCGGTGCGCTCGGCACAGGTGCCGGCGCCAAAGGCAGCGTTTTCTACGTTGCAGCCCTGAAAAACCCGTCCGTCCGCGCTAAGCAGCGCCGCGCCAACGGCGTAACGGCTGTAAGGGCAGTAACTGTGCTCCAGCGCAAGGCGCGCAAGGCGCAAAAGCTCGTCATCCGTAACAGGGGAGGGATTTTCCTCCCGGGATACGCCCGCCATGTGCAGGGCCTTTTCTTCCATTATCCGCATCTCCTTTTGTTCGCCGGGTTCCATATGGTCGTAGCCCATCAGGTGAAACAGCCCATGGGCGAATAAGTAGCACAGCTCGCGCCGCACGCTGTGGCCGTATTCGGCGGCCTGCGCCCGCGCCTGATCATAAGAAAGCAGGATGTCGCCCAGCATGCAGGCCCCAAGCTCCGGGTCGTATTCCTGGCGCAGGCGCTTTTGGCAGCCACGCGCCGTTTTGCCCTTGGGATAGTTGACGGTGGGAAAGCTGAGCACATCGGTGGCGCGGTCAATGCCGCGATACCGCGCGTTTATCCCGCGGATGGTATCGCCATCCGTTAAAAGCACGTGCACGGCCAGGGGGGCCGTTACGCCCTCGGCCGCCTGGCAGCAGGCGGCCACCAGCGCGAAGGGCGCGTCTGCCTGGCTGCTAACGGTTTGTTCCCACTCAATCCTCATGGGGCTGTTCCTCCTTAGGAGGCTGGGCGGGGCCTTCCATTTCCGGCTCTTCGGGCGCGTGCTCAACGGCGGGCTTTTGGGCCTCCTCGGGCTCGATGCGGCGCAGCTCCTTTTCCTCCACAGGGCTTTCCTCAGCCTGCGGCAGATGCGCCGTTTGCTGGGCCGCCACATGCGCGGCAGCCGCGGGGCTGATGCTGGGGTACTCAATACGTTCATGGAACACGCCGTTCAAAACGGTGGCGAACGCATCGCAAATGCTGGTGATATCCCGAAGGGTTAGGGGAGCGTAATTTAATTGGCCGTCATCCAGCTTGCCGCGCACCAGCTTGGAGATAAATTCCCGGATGGCCTGGGGCGTGGGGTCGGGCATGCTGCGCACGGCGGCCTCCACCGTATCGGCCAGCATGATGATGGCGCTTTCCTTGCTTTGGGGGCGCTTGCCATCGTAGCGGAAATCCGCAATATCCACGGCCTGCCCGTCGGCCTGCTGCACGGCTTTGTGATAAAAATACATAACGGGCGTATCGCCATGGTGCTCCACGATGATGTCCTGAATCTCCTGCGGCAGGTGATACTGCTGGGCCATGATCAGCCCGTCGCGCGTGTGCGCGGTAACGATGGCCGCGCTTACGTAGGGATTGGTATGCTCGTGCGGGTTGTCGCCGATTTGGTTTTCCTTAAAATACAGAGGGCGCTTGAGCTTGCCGATATCGTGGAAGTATGCGCCCGCGCGGGCCAGGAGCGGGTTTGCGTTTACGGCCTCGGCAGCCGCCTCGGCCAGGTTGGCTACAATGATGCTGTGATGGTACGTGCCGGACGCCTCGATGAGCAGGCGGCGCAAAAGCGGGTGGTTGGGGTTGCTCAATTCCAGAAGCTTGGCCGGGGTGGCCAGGCGGAAGCCAGCCTCCACCAGGGGATCCAACGCGATGCACAAAACCGAGGACAAAAGCGCGCTGGCCGCGCTCCACAGGGAGTTTGCAAACACATCGCCAATGGAGGTGTTGGTCATAAAGCCTATGGTAAGAATGATGACGATGTTGGAAATGGCAGTGAGAATGCCGCACAGGAGCATCTGCTGGCGATAGGGCTTGCGCCGGATGATCGCCACGGCCAGGATGCCGCTGATAAAGGCGGTGAACATAAGGTTGACCATTACGGAGCCGTATGTGCTATCGCCGCCGGCGATCAGTGCGCTTGCCAGCACGCTTAGGCTAAGCGCGCCCGCCAGGCCCGCGCTGGGGCTTACCAGGCCGGTCAGCATCATGGCGCTGAGCAGTACGGGCGTAAGGTAAGCGTGAATTAGCTGCCCGGCGATGCAAAGCGCCAGCGTAACGCACTGGATCAGCATTAGGATAATGAGCTGCTTGGGGCTTTTGAGCACCTGCCTGTCAAACAGGCGCAGCATGACCAACAGCACGGCCATGCTTAGGCACACCATAAGCACGCCGCCCAGGTACATGATAAGATCCACCTCGTCATCGTCCAGCAGGCCCAGGCTGCGCAGCATTTCCAGCTGGTTGGCCGTTACGCGCTCGCGGGCCAGCACGATGTTTTGCCCCTGCTTGTAGATCACGGGTTCAACGGCGTTGCGCGCCTCGTCGCGCAGCTTTTCGGTGGCTTCCTGGTCAATAACCATATTGGGCTGAATGACCTTGCGCAAAATGGGCGTGACCACGTTTTGCAGCAGGTCCATGTCGGTTTTATAGCCGATGATCTGCTGCAAATACTGGATGGATTCGTTTACATATCCCTCGCGGATGGTGGTGTTGAGCGTGTTTTCCACCGCGGCGGTCAGGTTTTCGGAAAGGTCGGCCATTTGCTGGTCGGTCGCGCGCAAAAGGGTATTGAGCTGGTAATCCGCAAAGGTGATATGCGTAAGCAGCGATTTGGCGTACTTAAGCTCCGCCTCGGCAAAAACATAGGCGCTTTGCTTGCGGGCATCCTCCGGGGCGAACTGCTCCAGCACCTTGCGGCCGTACTGCTGTACCGCGCCCACCTGCGAAAGCACGGTGTTGAGGTCCTGAAGCACCTGGGTGGCAACGTCCTCCTTGAACACATAGCTGGGTTCCACCTGCTTGGCGGCTTCCTCGCGCTGGCGGGCGGTGCTGATTTCGTCCACCACGTCCTTGCTGGCGGTGATGGTGGCGTGCGCAATATCGCCTACCTTAAGGTCGTAGCGCTGGGGGGTAATGGCCACCAGAAACAGCGCGCACAGAATTACTGTGCCGCCCAGCACAATGTATACGCGCTGTGCCCTGCCGGAACGCAGCGCCTGCGCGAGCGTTTCCCAGCTGAACTGCTTTTTTTTGCGAACGGAACGTTTACCTGGCATCATGGCCCTCACTCCTTCGCGCTCTTTCGTATGCGTCGTAGGCTTTTACAACGGTCTGCACCAGGTCGTGGCGCACAACGTCGCTTTGCCCCAGCCTGATGATGGCGATTTCGGGAATGTCCTTGAGCACGTCCATGGCTTGGATAAGCCCGCTCTGCCGGCCCATGGGCAGGTCGGTTTGGGTGGCGTCGCCGGTGACGACCACGCGGCTGCCCGAGCCAAAGCGGGTCAAAAACATCTTCATCTGCTCAGGGGTGGTGTTTTGGGCCTCGTCCAGGATGATAAAGCTATCCGACAGGGTGCGGCCGCGCATATACGCCAGCGGGGCCACCTCCAAAACGCCGCGCTCCTGAAGGCGCTGGTAGCTCTCCGCGCCCATCATGTCATAGAGCGCGTCGTAGAGGGGGCGCAGATAGGGATCCACCTTCTGGCTTAAATCGCCGGGCAGGAAGCCCAGCTTTTCGCCTGCTTCCACGGCGGGGCGGGTGAGCACGATGCGTTCTATTTCCTTGTTGCGCAGGGCCACCACGGCCAGCGCCATGGCTAGGTAGGTTTTGCCCGTGCCTGCCGGCCCCACGGCAAAGGTGAGCTCATGGCTGCGGATGGCCTTTACATACTCGTACTGGCCCAGGGTTTTGCAGCGCACAGGGCGGCCCTTATGCGTGATGGCTACCACCTCAAAGGCGATATCGTCCAGCTGGTCAAGCCTGTCCTCCCGCGCCAGGCTGAGCGCATAGCGCAGCGTGGTGCGGTCAATCTGGGCGTGGCGGGCGCTTAGCTCCATAAGCTTTTCCACAACCTGCGCGGCCATGTGCGCGTTTGCCTCCTCGCCGGTAATGGCTAGCTCCGAGCCGCGCGCCTCCATGCGCACGTTCAGGTCATTCTCAAGCATGGGCAGGTTGCGCCCGTTTGCACCAAATATGGAAAGATATGCGTCCATGCCGCTTAAGGGAACGCGGACGGTTGGAATGAGCGTCAAAAAAGCATGCCTCCGATCACGGCGGCGCAGCGCCGCCGATATCCATCAGCCATTCCGCCGTGGCGGTCGCGGCCAATGTATCACCTTCTATCATACAATAATCTACCCATTTGTCAATGATCTCATAGCCATACAGCGCGGTTTTCAGCTTTTGCAGGGCCGCGTCCGCCGCCTCCCTGCGCACCTCGTCCTGGGAGCGGGGCACGTATTCCATGCTCACCTCCCGCTGAATCACGTTTTTGATAAACACGGGGAAAAAGCAGCCGCCCAGCGGCGTTGTGGATACATAGGTGTTGTAGGCCAAAAAATCCGGGCTGTCCAACTGCTGCGGGAGGCTGTACCAGGGCGTGCACAGCTGGGTTTGAGCTACCTCGCGGCCCGTTTCGGCGCTGCTCACATCGTACAGGGGCATTTGAACCGTATGGGATTGCCAGCAGCGGGCCATAACGACGCCGCGCGCATGAACGGAGGCGTATTGCTCGTCCGCGGCGCGCTCCACGCCGCGGATGAGCACCTGCCCCTTGCGCACCACGTCGCCCGGCTTTACGGCGGCGGTGCCCGCATACACCCGCACCGAATCCACAATGCCGCCGCGCTGGGCCACCACGTCGCCTGGCACGGCGGAGGGCAGCTCGGGCATGGGTACGCCCTGGGTTACATCCACAACCAAAGTGATGTTATACACGTACACATGGAACCAGGCGATGGCCGGGTAGCGGCGGGTGAGCGCGCGCTCCAGCGCCTGGGCGTCCAGCCCGGCGCGCGGCACGCCGGGTTTTAGACCCGCCTGGGTTAGGTAGGCGGCAATCTCCGCCCGATACGGGCCCGCGCCATGTACCTCCACCCGCCAGATGAATTGCGTTAGTCCTATGGCCAGCGCTACGGCCAGCGCCAGGCCGATGGGAATCCCCGGCCTGCGCCTAAGCGCGCTCAGCAGCGCGGATAGGCCCAAAGGGCGCGTATCCTGCATGCGCCAGCCCTTTTCCTGCGCCAGCTGGCTAAGCCCGGGCAGGTCGGCGGAATAACATTCGCACACCAACGTGCGCTGGTCCTGGCGCTTTACGCTCAATAGGGGAATACCGGCTTTTTTGACGGTGTTCATAAAGCGCTCCAGGTTGAGGCCCGAAAGCGCGAACCGGTGGGTGCACAGGGGAAAACGCAGGTTTCTCACGGCGGTCATCCTTTCGGGCGATAGCTTAGCTTTTCAATTTTGCCAAACACAACCAGCCCGTCGCGGTCATAGCGCGAAAGCGATAGCTTTTGCCCGCTGATGACCAGATGGCCGCAAAGGGTTTTCAATACGATCTCCTGCTCGGTGCAGGCATAGATGCCCTGGTGCTGCTCCACAATCAGCTTTTCATCGCCCAGGAGCACGGAACGAGGCCAGCCAAATACCAACTCCTGCGGGATATCCGCGTGCTTGAGCTTTTCGAGCATGAAAAAAGCCTCCCCCATAAACGGTGGTTTGGAGGAGGATATGCTTGCAAAGCGCGGCGCATGACCAGGCCTTGCGCCCACTTTGCGCAGGGAGCGTTGGGCTTTATCTGCGCGTATAAACCAAATCCATTATACCGTTGGCCGTTTGCGTATGAAGCAATTTCAATTTGATTTCGGCCGGATTCCCATCAAAAAGCCGGATACCCGAGCCCAAAAGGGTTGGTATAATGGAAAGGTGGTATTCATCAATGAGCCCGGCCTTCATTAGGGGCTGGATAATTTTCGCCCCTCCGCAGATCCAGATATCCTTTCCGGGCTCCTGCTTTAGCTTGTGGACAAGGCTGCAGGGAGCTTGGGCTGTAAAGCGAATCTTATCAGTTGAGGGCAGGCTCCTATGCGTAATCACATAACTTGTCAGGCTGTCGTAAACCCATGTTTCCGGAGATAGCTCCGTCACAATCTGATGGTAGGTATTCCATCCCATAATTACCGTGTCGATATGCTCCAGAAGGCTAGAATAGGCATCAGAGGTTCCTTCCTCAGGGTTTTGCCCGTCGAGCCAGTTTACACCGCCGTTTTTATCCGCGATATACCCGTCAAGGCTCATTGCAATAAATAAAATGACTTTTCTTACCAAAGGCTTTTTTCTCTCCTTTCATTGCTGCGCGTGTTCTTGCAGCCTGGCCCAGTACTGGGGCAGCACTTTTTCAAACTGCACGCCGTAGCGCAGGGGCTCGCCGCCATTCAAGGTAACGCGGATGCTTTCGTGCGTGATATCCAGCGCGATGCCCACGGCGGCTTCCAGGGGGTGGCCGTTCATGAGCGCGCCCAGCAGCAGGGAGGCGAACACATCGCCCGTGCCATAAAACACATCGTCAAAGCGAGGGCGGAACAGGAACGCGGGCTCCGCCATGCCGGGCGCAAGCAGCGCCACGCCGGTTTGCCCGGGGCCAAAGGCCACGTCGGTGATCACCACGTTTTCCGGCCCAAGCGCGCGCAGGCCGCGGCATAGGCCGCAAACGGCCTCGCGGGTAACGTGCTTGCCGGGATAGGGCTCGTCCAGCAAAAAAGCCGCCTCGGTAAGGTTGGGCACGATGGTGCGCGCGCGGGCGCACAGGCGGCGCATCTGCCGGGGGATGCTTTCATCCATCAGGGAATACATGCGGCCATGGTCGCCAAAGGCGGGGTCCACAAAGATGTGCGTGCGCCCGTCGCACAAAAGGCCGATCATTTCCAGCACCTCGTCTACCTGGGCGCCGGAAGCCAGGTAGCCGGAGTAGAACGCGTCAAAATGCAGCCCAAGCGTGGCAAGATGCCGGGCGATGGGCATAAGCTGGTTGGAAAGATCCAGATGGGTGTAGCCCGTAAACTCGCCCGTATGAGTGCTGAGCAGCGCCGTTGGCACCACCGCGGTATTAAGCCCCGCGGCGGACAGCACCGGCAGCGCCACCGTAAGGGAGCAGCGCCCCACGCAGGAAATATCGTGTACGGCAATGGCGCGCTTTTGCATGCGAACGCCCCTTTCTGTATATAGACGGCTTCCCTGTTATTATCCACAAAACCGGGAAAAAAGCAAGCCGCGCATTGACAGTTGCCCCCGCCTGCGGTATGGTAGAGGGGAAGATTGCCTTGGGAGGGAAACAGGAATGCAAAAAGCGCTGGTTTCGGTTACGGGCGTGGATAAGCCGGGCATCATTGCCAAGGTGAGCACCGCCCTGTTTGAAATGAACATCAATGTGCTGGAAATTTCCCAGACCATTCTGGACGGCTATTTTACCATGCTGATGATTGTGGATATGACGGGGGCGAGCGTGCCCTTCAGCGCGGTGACGGACAAGCTTAACGAAGTGGGCGGCGAGATGGGCGAGGTTATCAACATCCAGCGCACGGACATCTTTGACGCGATGCACCGCATCTGACAGGGCGGGAGGAAAGACGATGATCGAGGTTAACGAAATCCTGCAAACCATGCAGATGGTGCATGAGCAGCATTTTGACATACGCACCATCACCATGGGCATCAGCCTGTTGGACTGCAAGCGCAATACCGACCGCGAAACCGCCGAGGCCGTGTATGAAAAGGTGACGCATAAGGCGCGCGACCTGGTGAAGGTGGGCGGCGAGCTGGAAAGCGAGCTGGGCGTGCCCATTGTGAACAAGCGCATTAGCGTGACGCCTGTGAGCATGATCTGCGGGAGCGACCCCATGGCCATCGCCGTGGCGCTGGACGAGGCCGCCGCGCAGGTTGGCGTAAACTTTATAGGCGGGTTTGGCGCGCTGATGCATAAAGGCTCCACCCGGGCGGAGGAAACGCTGCTGGAGGCCATGCCGGAGGTGTTCCAAAAGACGGAGCGCCTGTGCGGCAGCGTGAATGTGGGCTCCACCCGCAGCGGCATCAATATGGACGCCGTGCGCAAAATGGGCCATGTGATCAAGCGTACCGCCGCCCTCACGGCGGATAGCGACGGCTTTGGCTGCGCCAAGATTGTGGTGTTTGCCAACGCCGTGGAGGATAACCCCTTTATGGCGGGCGCGTTTCACGGCGTGGGCGAGCCGGAATGCGTGGTGAACGTGGGCGTAAGCGGCCCCGGCGTGGTGCAGCGCGCGCTGGCGGAAATTCACGGCCAGCCCTTTGACGTGCTGGCGGAAACCATCAAGCGCACGGCGTTTAAAATTACCCGCGTGGGCGAGCTGGTAGCGCAGGAGGCGGCCAGCCGCCTGGGCGTGCCCTTTGGCATTGTGGACCTTTCCCTGGCCCCCACCCCCGCCGTGGGCGACAGCGTGGCCAACATTCTGGAAGAAATGGGTCTGGAGACCTGCGGCTGCTGCGGCACCACCGCCTGCCTGGCCTTGCTGAACGATGCCGTGAAGAAGGGCGGCGTCATGGCCTCCAACCATGTGGGCGGCCTGTCCGGTGCCTTTATCCCGGTCAGCGAGGACGCCGGCATGATCCACGCCGCCGAGATCGGCTGCCTGACCATTGAAAAGCTGGAAGCCATGACCGCCGTCTGCTCGGTGGGCATCGACATGGTCATCATCCCGGGCGACACCACCCCGGCCG
>URUF01000041.1 GCA_900550955.1 uncultured Eubacteriales bacterium
GAACCCTGTTTCGGCGGAAAAGATCGCCGCAGGCGAGCTTTTTCGACGGCCTGAGGGAAGGATGAAGAAACTTCATACTTCCCCGGCGGGAGTGCCTGCTATATAATCAATATATCATTGTAACGCTTTTCTAAAGCGACCCGTAAAGGAGACTGCCATATGGACAAACGCGACAAAAAGGGCAGCATCGCCGACCGGATTCCAGCCAAGATGTGGCTGCTGCTCTCCTTCCTGGCTGCCATGCTGCTGTGGTGGGTATTATCCATCATCCCGGCAACGTCCCGCGCCTTCCCCAACATTTTCAAGGTAGGCGCAAGCATCAAAACCATGATCGACAGGGGCGTACTGTTTAAGGACCTTTCCTCCAGCCTGATATCGGTTATTTCCGGCTATGCGCTGGGCTTCGTCATCGCGCTGCCGGTGGCTATCCTCATGGCCTGGTACAAGCCCGTGCGCTATATCCTGGAGCCGTGGATCCAGTTCATCCGCAACATCCCGCCCCTGGCGTATGTGCCGCTGATCGTAATCGCGGCGGGCGTGGGCCGCAGGCCGCAGATCATCGTAATCACCATCGCCTGCTTCCTGATTATGTGCGTAACCATTTACCAGGGCGTTATCAACGTGGATGAAACGCTCATCAAGGCGGCGCGCGTGCTTGGCGCCACGGATAAGGACATCTTCATCCGCGTTATCGCCCCGGCCACGCTGCCCTTCATCCTAACCGCCATCCGCCTGGGCGCGTCCGTGGCGCTCACCACGCTGATCGCTGCGGAGTCCACCGGCGCAAACGCGGGCCTGGGCATGCGCATACGCAGCCTGAACAACAGCTTTGAGTCCGCGCCGATGCTTTTGTACATCATCATCATCGGCATCCTGGGCATTACCATTGAAAAACTGATTAAGACGGCGGAAAGGAGGCTCACCTCATGGCAGGAGAAGCGGGAAATTTGACGAATGCCAATGTGAGGGTGCGCATCGACAACGTCCGCAAGGTGTTTAACGGCCGAAACGGCGAGATGGTCGCCCTCAACGGCGTGAGCCTGGACATCCATGATAACGAGTTCATTTGCGTGGTCGGCCCCTCGGGCTGCGGCAAATCCACGCTGCTTAACATCATCGCCGGCCTGCTAGAGCCCACGGAGGGCAAGGTGTTTTGCGACGGCAAGGAGGTGCTTGGCACCGGCACGGAGCGCGGCGTGGTGTTCCAGCAGTATGCGCTGTTCCCTTGGCTTACGGTGAAAAAGAACGTGATGTTCGCCCTGGAAATGCGCGGCGTAAAGGGAAAGCAGGCCGAAGAGGAAGCCATGCGTTACCTGGAAATGGTGGACCTTTCCAAGTTTGCCGACCACTATCCCAAGGAGCTTTCCGGCGGCATGAAGCAGCGCGTAGCCATCGCCCGCGCCTATGCGGCGGAGCCCGAGGTGCTATTGATGGACGAACCCTTCGGCGCGCTGGACGCGCAAACCCGCACCCAGCTGCAAACGGAGCTGCTAAGCACCTGGGAGCGCGAGAAGAAAACCTGCTTCTTTATCACCCACGATGTGGAGGAGGCCATCATCCTGGCGCAGCGCGTTATCATTATGAGCGCGCGCCCGGGCCGCATCAAGGAGATTATCAACGTGGATATTCCCTATCCGCGCACGCAGGAAACCAAGCTGACCCCGGAGTTCACCCAGCTGAAGAACCGCATCTGGAGCCAGGTGTACCAGGAATACCTGGAGGTTCGCAAATAGGGCGCCCGGCGGGGGCTTCCCCAAAAAGAATTTGAGCGGCATGCCCGCTTGAAGAAACATAGAACGGAGGAAATGATCATGAAAAAGCTGCTTTCCCTTATCCTGGCGCTGTCGATGCTGTGCGCCGCCGGGCTGGCTGTGGCCGAGGCCGCCGAGCCCGTAACCCTCAACGTTGCCTACATGCCCAACTACGGCAGCCTCTGGGCCATTGAAGCCGCCATCCAGAAGGGCTATATGGCGGATGAAAACATCACCGTGAACCTTTTTGAGTTTGCCGACGGCCCCACCATTATCGCCGCCATGGAAAGCGGCTCCATCGACGTGGGCTACATTGGCCAGGGCGCGCATAAGCTGTGCATCAACGGCCGGGCCGACATCTTCGCCCTCAGCCATATCTCCAACGGCGACGCGCTGATTGGTGGCAAGGGCATCACCACCGTGGAGGACCTCAAGGGCAAGCGGGTTGCCTACTCCTCCGGCTCCTCCTCTGAGGACATCCTGGTGAACTCCCTGACCAAGCATGGCATGACCATGGACGATATCCAGGCCTTTGACATGGACGCCTCCGCGATCGTGACCGCGATGCTCTCCGGCGGCGTGGACGCCTGCGCGACCTGGAGCCCCAACAGCCTTAAGATTCTTGAGGAAATGCCGGACGCCACCAAGCTTACCGACAACATGACCTTTGCCGACCAGACCGTTTCCCTGGCGAGCTGGATTTGCATGCCCAAGTACGCCGACGACCACCGCGACGTGCTGGTGCGCTTCACCCGCGCGCTGTTCAAGGGCATGGATTACGCCGCCGACGGCAACTACGAGGAAGTTAGCCAGTGGGTAGCCGCCCAGACCGCCACCGATTACGAGAGCGTGTTCAACCAGCGCGGCGACGCCGAGTGGCTCACCGGCGCGGAAGTGGCCGCGGGCGCTGCGGACGGCACCGTGGAAGCCTACTACCTGCTCCAGCGCGATACCTTCGTGGCCAATGGCGCCGTTGAGAAGGATCCCGTGCCCGAAGTGGCCGAATACGTGATGCTGGACGTCATGATTGAGGCGGGCAAGTAATACACATGGAAGCAGCTCTTAGGCCGCCCTTATCAGGCGGCCTAAGATTTTTGTTCACGGCTAGGAGGGATGGGCGTGCTGTTTGTGCTTATAGGGGCGATGCTCATCGCCTCCGTGTGCGTGCTGTGCTTGAGGAAGAACCATGAATCGCTGTTCCTGCTGGGCATGTGCTTCAGCCTGATGGTGCAGTTTTCCGGCATCCTCATCTTCATTGCCAAAAAGGGCGGCTACACGCGGGAAATCCTGTGCTTTTTGTACTTCTCGCTGGAGCTGAAAAACCGCGTGCAGTACATGTACGTAACCCTGGGCCAAATGGGCTACCTAATCGCCGTGGGGCGCTACCTTTTTCCGCTGTTTCTGATGGAAATCAGCCTGCAATATTCCATGCTGCCCGCGCTTAGGAGCCACCCGCGCGTGAAATGGTACGTGGCCGTGCTGCCGGTTGCGGCGCTGGTTGTGTACATCCCCTCGGTGTTTCGGGCGATTACGGAGCGATGGCCGGTTTTGCACGGCGTAATCGTACAGTTTTCCTATGCGTGGATTATCGCTTACGTGGTGGTTGCGCTGGGGCTGCTGTTTACGGAGCTTAGGATGATTACCATGCGCTTCTGCCGCAGGCAGTTTGCCTATATCGTTATGTGCATGGCGGCGCTGAGCGGGCTTTATTTGCTCTACTGCGGGCAGGACCCCGCGCAGGTGTACCGGTTTTACAGCTATGATTATGTGTGGAACAAGGGCATTGGCTATTTGCAGTACGCGCCCACGCTGGCCGGCTACGTTACCCTGGTGGTGCTCAACGTGATTTGCGGGGGGCTTGGCATCCTAAGCCTTTTGCGCTATACCCAGGATACCTTTATCACAGACCGTGAGGAAATCCAGCTTGAGCGCAAGTTCGATATTGCGCGCACGGGCGCTTCGGTGTTTGTGCACTCCATTAAGAACCAGCTTTTGGCTAACCGCGTGCTGGAAAAGCACATCTACCAGGAGCTGGAGAAGCAGGCCCCGGACCTTTCCCGCGTGCGCGCCTGCGTGGACCAGCTTCATGAGAACAACGAGCTGTTGCTTTCGCGCAGCGAGGAGCTGTACCGCACGGTGAAGCAAAAATCCGTAAGGCTTACGCTCACCCGCCTTGGCGAGGTTGAGGAAACGGCGCTTAGCCGCTTTTACCGCAAATACCCGGACGCCCGCCTGGAAGCCCTGGTGGACAGGGACGTTCACGTGATGGCGGACGTGAGCTACCTGAGCGAGGCGGTGTATAACCTGCTTACCAACGCCTGGGAGGCAAGCCTGGCCGCGGGAAACGGCACGGGCGTGCGCCTTAGCAGCCGCCAGGAGAGGCTGTATACTGTGCTTGAGGTGCACGACCAGGGCGTGGGCATTCCCAGGGGCGAGCAGAAGCGGGTATTCGAGCCGTTTTATTCCTCCAAAAATTCCAACTACTCCTGGGGCATGGGGCTGTACCATGCCCGCATGATCGCAAAGGCGCATTTGGGGCAGATGCGGGTGGAAAGCGCGCCCGGCCGGGGAACCAGCTTTTTTATCATGCTGCCCAGGTGCGACAGATAAGGCGGGTGGGGCGAGATGATCCGTATCCTGATTGCGGACGACTTTGAGCTGCTGCGCGAGGATATACGCGACACGCTGAACGCGCAGCCTGATATGCGGGTGGTGGGCGAGGCCGCTACCGGCGCGCAGCTGGAGGCGCTGGCCGCGAACACCCCCTTTGACCTGGCGCTGGTGGATATCGAGATGGAATCCACAACGGCGGGCATACGCGCCGCGGAGCATATTTTGGAAAACAAGCCGGAAGCGCTCATCCTGTTTTTAACCGCGCATGAAACCGAGAACATGATTCTTATGTCCATGGGCGCGGGCGCGGTGGATTACATTGTAAAGGGCTGCCCGGAGGAGGAGCTTTTGCGCCATATCCGCAGCGCGTACCAGGGCGAGGCGCTTTTGGACGCGCGCGTGCAGCATACCGTGCTTAAGGAGTATTCCCGCCTGCGCCGGTCGGAACGCAGCCTGCTGTTTTTTATCAACAACGTATCCCAGCTTACGCCCGCGGAGCGCGCGCTGGTGCGCTGCCTGCTGGACGGCTACAAGGTGCGCGAGATCGCGCAGATACGCTGCGTGGAGGTTGTAACGGTGAAAACGCAAATCAAGGGGCTTTTGCGCAAGTTCGGCTGCACGCGCACCAAGGAGATTGTGGAAATGATACGGGAGCTGAACGTGGAACACCTATTTTAGCCGGCGCGCCGGCTTTCACAAGGAAAAGGAGAGGAAAGCATGAACAAGGAGTATTTTCAAATTTCCGCCGGGGAGCTTGGCAAGGGGGCAAAGATACCGCTGGTGAAGCTGGGCGATTCCGGCGAGGTGTTTTATGAGCTGGCGCTTACCATGGTGCGCGAGATCGAGCAGAACAACGCTGCGGGCAGGCGCACGGTGTTCATCTGCCCCGTGGGCCCGGTGGGGCAGTACCCCATCTTTGTAAGGCTGGTGAACGAGCGGCGGCTGAGCCTGAAAAACTGCTGGTTCATCAACATGGATGAATACCTCGCCGACGGGGACGAATGGATTGAGGAAACCAACCCGCTGTCCTTCCGTGGGTTTATGAACCGGAATGTGTATGGAAAAATTGACGGGGAGCTGCTTATGCCTGGGGAGCAGCGCGTTTTCCCCGACCCGCACGACCTTACGCGCATCCCCAGGCTGATTGAGGAGCTTGGCGGCGTGGATATCGCCTTTGGCGGCATTGGCATCAACGGGCATATCGCCTTTAACGAGGCGCAGGACGGGCTCACGCCGGAGGCGTTTGCCAAGCTGCCCACGCGCGCGCTGGACATCAGCCGTGAAACGCGCGTTGCCAACGCCATCGGCGATCTGGGCGGCGCGATTGACGCCATGCCCGCGCGCTGCGTGACCATTGGCATGGCGGAAATCCTCTCGGCCAAGAAGATCCGGCTGGGCGTGTTCCGCGACTGGCACCGCGCGGTGGTGCGCCAGGCGGCCTATGGCGAGGTGAGCGCGCACTTCCCGGCGACGCTTTTGCAGCGCCACCCGGACGCGATGATCCTTGTGAACGCCAACGCGGCCAAGCAGCCCTTCTGACGGAGGTGGGAGCGATGGAAAGGCTTTTGCTGCGGGGCGGCGAGGTTTACCAGGACGGGCGCTTCGTGCGCGCGGACGTGCTGTGCGAGGACGGGCGCGTGGCGCGCGTGGGCGAAAACCTGCCCCAGGACGGCGCGCGGGCGATGGACATGACGGGCCTGCGCGTGGCGCCCGGCTTTATTGACGCGCACACGCACGGCGCGGCGGGCGTTGATGTGAACGCGGCGGACGAGGAGGGCCTAAGGCGCATAGCGGCGTTTTTCGCCACCCAGGGCACCACGGCCTTTTGCGCAAGCGTGCTTACCGATACCGAGGAAACCACGCGCCGCTGCCTTGCGCACATTCAAACGGTGATGGACGACCGGGGGCGCGGGGCGCAGCTTTTGGGCGCGCACCTGGAGGGGCCGTTTTTGGCGAAGGAGTACAAGGGGGCCATGCCCGAGCATCTGCTCAAGGAGGGGGACGCGGCGCTTTTGAGGCGCTACCAGGAGGCGTTCCCCGGCGTGGTGAAGTACGTGACCGTATCGCCGGAGGTACCCGGCGTGCCGGAGATGATTGCGCAAATCGCCGAGGACGTTGTGGTTGCCATCGGGCATTCCGGGGCGGATTACGCTGCCTCCATGCGGGCCATTGAAAACGGCGCGCGCTGCGTGACCCACACGTTTAACGCCATGCGCCTGTTCCACCAGCACGAGCCCGCCATCATGGGCGCGGCGCTGGAGAGCGACTGCTATTGCGAGGCCATTTGCGACGGGCGGCACCTGCATCCGGGCACGGTGCGCATGCTCATCAAGTGCAAGGGCTGGGACAGGGTCATGGCCGTGACGGACAGCATCATGGCCGCCGGATTGCCGGACGGGCGCTACAAGCTGGGCGTGAACGACGTGGTGGTGGAGGACGGCGACGCGAAGCTGGCGACGACCGGCGTGCGCGCCGGCAGCACCCTTACCACCGGCCAGGCGCTTCAAAACCTGGTGAAATTTACGGGCCATCCCGTGGAGGATGTGCTTCCCCTGCTTACGCAAAACCCCGCCAGGGCGCTGCGCATAGACGGGCGCAAGGGCCGCATCGCGCCCGGCATGGACGCGGATATGGTGGCGCTTACAAAAGGGCTTGCCGTGCGCAGCACGATTGTGGGCGGCGTGTGCGTGTATGAGGGGATAGCATAATTTCATACTTTTGTTTGGGGCGCGGCATGCGCTATAATGAAAATGCGGAAAACCCACCAAACGAACGGAGGATGCAACCATGCTGGTACCAATGAGGGCGATTTTGGAAGCGGCGGATACCTACCGCTATGGGCAGGCGGCGTTTAACATGAACAGCGTCGGGCAGATCGAGGCTGCGGTGAAGATTCACGAGCTGCTGCGCTCCGGCGCGATTTTGCAGGGCGCGGAGGCGTCCAACGCCTTCATGGGCGGCGAGATGGACTTTATGCACGGCACGGCCGGGGCCAAGCGCGAAGGCGCGAAGAACATTGGCGACGCGGTGAAGAAATACGGCGCGGACAGCCCCGTGCCAATCGCCCTGCACCTGGACCACGGCAAGAGCCTGGAAACCGTGAAGGCCTGCGTGGACGGAGGCTATACCTCCGTGATGATTGACGGCAGCGCCCTGCCCTATGAAAAGAACGTGGAGCTGACGCGCGAGGTTGTAAAGTACGCGCATGCCTACGGCGTTACCGTGGAGGGCGAGCTGGGCGTGCTGGCGGGCGTGGAGGACCACGTGTTCAGCGCCACCTCCACCTACACAAACCCCATGCAGGCGGTGGACTTTTTCAAAAAAACGGGCTGCGACGCGCTGGCTATCAGCTATGGCACCTGCCATGGCGCCAACAAGGGCAAGGATACGAAAATCCGCCGGGAGATTGCCATCGCAACCAAGGAGTGCATGCTGCACGAGGGGATAGACGGCTTCCTGGTAAGCCACGGCTCCTCCACCGTGCCGCAGGAATATGTGGAGCAGATCAACGCCATGGGCGGCCAGCTTGAAAACGCCTTTGGCATAGACGTGAACCAGCTTGTGGATGTTGCCAGGGCCGGAATTAACAAAATCAACGTGGATACGGATATCCGCCTGGCCTGCACGCGCAACATCATGGAGCTGTTCCTGAACCATCCCCAGCTCAAGCGCAGCCCGTCCATTGGCAAGGTGTATGAGGATATGGCCGCCAAGCCCAAGAACTTTGACCCGCGCAACTATGTGGGCAGCATTATGGAAACCATCATGCACGGCCAGCCCGGGGACGAGGACGTACAGCGCATTGAGGACTGCATGAAGGACGGCGTGACGGAAGCCATCGCGCCGCTGCTGGTGCAGTTTGGCAGCTACCGCAAGAGCCATTTGATTAAGCCCGTAAGCCTGGAGCAGATGGCGGAGCGCTACAAGAAGGCCGGCATTTAAGGAGGGCGCGCGATGAAGCACATTTTTCTAAACCTGAAACGGTTTGATATCTCCCCGGCCCGGGGCGGCGTGAACCGCCTGGCCCCGATGGGCGAATGGGGCGCGGCCATTGTGCGGGGCGCGCAGGATGCGCTTCGGGACTACCCGCAGGCCGAGTTTGTGATGTATTTGCCGGAGGCGCATTTGCTTGGCGCGGCGGCGGCGCGCACGCCGGGTAGCCCGGTCAAGCTGGGCAGCCAGGGCGTGTACCGCGCGGATACCGCCGTGGGCGGCAACTTTGGCGCGTTCACAACCAACCGCACGGGCAACGCCGTGCGCGAGATGGGCTGCGAGAGCACGCTGATAGGCCACTGCGAGGAAAGGAACGACAAGCTGGGTGTCCTTTCGGAGGCGGGCGTTGCAGGCGCGGAGGCCGCCGCGGCCGTGAGCCGCCTTTTGAACGCGGAAATCCGCGCGGCGCAGGCCGCAGGGCTGGACGTGCTGTACTGCATTGGCGAAAGAAGCGAGGAGCAGGACCGGTGGCAGGAGGTGCTGGGCGCGCAGCTGGACATTGGCCTTGCGGGCGTGGATAAGAGCCGCGTCGTGATCGCCTACGAGCCGGTTTGGTCCATCGGGCCGGGCAAGACCCCTGCGGATAAGCCCTACATTACCAAGATCGCGCGCTTTGTGAAGGAGCGCACCGGCGGCATGGACGTGGTTTACGGCGGCGGCCTCAAAAAGGATAACGCCGCCATGCTCGCCTCCATTGAGGAGATTGACGGCGGGCTCATCGCCCTTACGCGCTTCAGCGGCGAAATCGGCTTCTATCCCGAGGAATATCTGGAAATCATCAGGCTGTACCTGGGCCGGTAAGGAAGGCCGCGTGGTGCGCAAAAGCCCGAAAGGAGTTACGCATATGAACCTTAGCTTTGAATATGGCAACGGCTTTCTCTCCGCCAACCTGCCGGATAGCACGGATGTTTTTATCCCAGGCGAAACCGTGCCGGACCCGGCGTGCATCCCGCAGGACTGGGACAGCCTTTACAACGCCACTTTGGAATCCATCCGCCACCCGATTGGCATGCCTGCGCTGCGCGAGCTGGCGCATAAGGGCACCAAGGTAGTTATCGTCATCCCGGACATTGTAAAGGGCGGCAACCAGCCCACCAGCCACCGCAAGGTGTCCATCCGCGCGTGCCTGGACGAGCTGTACGCCGTGGGCGTGGAGCGCAAGGACGTGCTGCTGCTGTTCTCCAACGGCCTGCACCCCCGCGCCACCGTGCCGGAGATGAAAACCATCCTGGGCGACGCGCTGTTTGAGGAATTCTATCCCCATGGGCAGATTACCAGCCACGACAGCGAGGATTACGACCATTTGGTTGACCTGGGCTTTACGCCCCAGGGCGACCATGTGATTATGAACAAGTACGTTTACGATGCGGATTTGGCTATCCTGATCGGCCACACGCAGGGCAACCCCTATGGGGGCTACTCCGGCGGGTATAAGCATTGCGCCACCGGCATTACCCACTGGCGCAGCATTTCCGCGCACCATGTGCCCCAGGTGATGCACCGCGAGGACTTTGTGCCCGTTTCCACCTCCAGCCTGATGCGCGATAAGTTTGACCAGCAGGGCATGTTCATGGAAGAAAAAATGGGCAAAAGGTTCTTCTGCTGCGACGCGGTGCTGGACACCAAGTCCCGCCAGATCGAGATCAACTCCGGCTGGGCCAAGGAGATGCAGCCCATTTCCTGGAAGACGGCGGATAAGCGCACCTATGTGCACTGGGCGGAAAAGAAGTACGACGTGGTGGTATTTGGCATGCCCACCAACTTCCATTACGGAAACGGCATGGGCACCAACCCCATCCAGATGATGCAGGCGCTTTCCGCGCAGGTGATTCGCCACAAGCGCGTTCTGGCCGACCACTGCGTATTCATCGTGCCCAGCATTTGCGACGGCTGGTTCCATGAGGAGCGCTGGCCGTATCTGCGCGAGCTGTACGAAATGTTCCAGCATGATTCCATGCAGATCCTGCCGGATATGAACCGCTACGGCGAGTACTTTGCCACCAATGAGGAGTACATTCGCAAATACCGCTTCGCAAACGCGTTCCACCCGTTCCATGGCTTCTCGATGATGAGCTGCGGGCACCTGGCCGAGCAGCACACCAGCGCGATTTACATCGTTGGCGCGCGCGAGCCGGGCATTGCGCGCGGCATGGGCCTAAAAACCCGCGCGACGGTTGAGGAGGCGCTTGAGGACGCCAAGCGCAAGTTTGTGGGCCCCAATCCCAACATCCTTGCGCTGCCCAAAACCTTCACCACCGCGGCCGTGCACCTGTGCATGAAAAACCCCGAGGACAACAGCCGCTACCGCGACGGCGCGCCAGCTCATCCCTGCGGGTTATGAGAGGCTAAGAGCAGATGACGATCCTGTTTGTGTTTGCCATATGCCTTATGTCCAGCGCCATTGGCGGCGTGTGCGGCATTGGCGGCGGCGTGGTGATTAAGCCCGTGCTGGACGCGGCCGGCATTATGAGCGTTTCAACGGCGTCGTTCCTTTCGGGGCTTACGGTGCTGGCAATGTCCGTGATTTCCGTATACAAAAACCGGGGCGCGAACGAGCTGGATACGCGGCGCAGCGTGCCGCTGGGCATTGGCGCGGCGGTTGGCGGCGTGGTTGGCAAGCAGCTTTTTGAGCTGATCAAGCGCGCCGCCGGGGCGGACAGGCTTGTGGGCGCGGCGCAGGCCGTGCTGCTGGGCGTGATGGTGCTGGGCACGCTGCTATATGTGCGCAACAAGGCGCGCATCGCCACCAGGGACGTGCAAAGCCCCGCCGTGGGCGCGGCCATTGGCCTTGCGCTGGGCGTGTGCTCCTCGTTTTTGGGTATTGGCGGCGGGCCGATGAACCTGGCGGTGCTGTATTACTTCTTTTCCATGGATACCAAAAAGGCGGCCGTCAACTCCCTTCTTATCATTCTGCTTTCACAGACGGCCAGCCTGGTTGTGAGCCTGCTTACCGGCAGCGTGCCCGACTTTCAACCCATGACGTTGGTAGCGATGGTGGCTGCGGGCGCGATTGGCGGCCTGGTTTCCGCAAAGCTGCACAGGCGGCTTTCGATACGGCAGACGGACAGGCTTTTCTGCGCCCTGCTGGTGGTGATTTTGCTGATTTGCTGCTATAACGCGGCGCGGATGCTGGCCTAAGGGGCTAAACAGAACAAAAAAAGAGGCGGCCCCGGGCCGGAGCGTATCCGGCCCGGGGCCGCCTGACTTTTCCATCCGCTACGGCGCCGCGCGCTCCAGCAGGTAGGCGGGGTACAGGCTGCATTTTGCGGCGTCCTCAAGCTTTATGCGCACCAACCCCGGCGTGAGCACCTCCAGATAGCCCCGTTGATCCAGGGCCTGGTAATGGCTGCGGCGAAGGGGGTCCAATACGTAGAGGTAGGTATCGTCCACCCCGGCCAGCACCAGGAAATGGCTTGTGTTGGTAAAGGGGCTGCCGTAGCCGGTTGTGCATGCGATTACAATGGCGTTTTCCTTTTGCAAAAAGGCGAGCGCGTCGCTTAGGCCGCGGGTTTGCGAAACCGATATATCAAAGATTTGGCACAGTTTTTCCACATAGTGCATGCTGGTGCCAAAGCCGTTGGCGTACCTGCCCTGCACGCCCCAGATATTGTTGCCGGCGGCAAACCCGGCAACCGCCAGGGGGAAATAGCGCAGATACGCGTCCGCCGTGGTAAGCCGGTAGGGCAGGTGCTTGCCGGAGCACCAGTACTCGTTCACAGAGCATGGGCAGAAGCGGAACCCAAACGGGGAGGCCGCGTATTCGCCCAGCTTTATCAGCTCCTCCTTGCCAACCAAATTGACGATGGCCATCGCGACGGCGGTGGGGCCGCAGCCGCCGTCGCCAAAGGGCCGCCTTTTGCCGGAGGTTTCCGTTTCAAAGGTGAGCCTGTTCCAAAGCGGGTCGTTTTGGGCGTAGAGCATCCAGGAGCCTACGTTTTCAACGCTGTGATAGCCGTTTAGGGTGGCGCGCGAATCCATTTCCAGCTGGTTTACAAAAACGGTTCGCGCACGCGCGTCGTCAAGGGGGCGCTTCCTGGCGTAGAGCACGAACCGGGAGCCCTGCTTCTCCTCCGATTCCGTGGCAAGCACGGCCCATGCGTCCGCCTGCGTTGGCAGGAGGGCGGAGAGGGGCGTTAGGAAGGATTTTTCAAGCACGGCGGGCAGATCGCTTGCAAACAGGGCCTGGGGCGTTTTTGAGGATACGTTCCAGGTTTCGGTATCGGTTAGCTTTACGCGCACGCCCGCGAATATGTCAAGCCGGTAGTTGCCCTGGGGCGTGAGAAGGAAAAGGGTCGGGTTTTTTTGATAATAGGCATCGTCCCGGTATTCCGACAGGCTGCCAAACAGGGTGTTATCCATGCAGTTGTTGCCATACAGCGTAACCACGGGCGCGGAAAAATCCGGCGGCTCCGCGCCGGTTACAAAAATTGCGCCGTTGGAGCTGGCGGAGCCGTCAAACCGCCGCTTGAGGTAATACCCCGCGTCCTGGGAAAACATCACGGGCTGGTTTATTGTGGTATCCGGCTGATAAAGCCAGGCCACGCTGCCGGGGACGGCCTGCTGCAAATAAGAAAAATCCACCGTATAGCGCACGTTGGCGCGCGCCGCGGGTTGGGTTTGCGCAAGGGCGGCGGGCAGGCTTGCCCACATGGCCAGCGCCAAAAGCCCCCAGGCGCGAAGCCGCGCCCCCGCGCGCCCTTTTCTTGAGTGAAACATCATTATGTAAGCGCCTTTCGCCGGAAATCAAATACGGATGGCCAGGGCGGCCATGCGGCCCATTATAGCATTTCCCCCATCCAAAGTAAAGAAAGCGGGCGCGAGGTTCAAGGCGGGACGCTTGACGTTTTCCTGGAAATGTCATATCATAGGGTCAATCTATCCGTGCTGGAGGGAACGCATCCATGAAACGATTGCTGTGCGTTTTGGTTCTTTTGACGCTGTGCTTTTCTTCGCAGGCCCTGGCAGCTGGCATTCCCACCCCTGAGGTGGGCGAAGTGATCATTTTTGGCAGCTATGAACAGGATAACCAGCCCGACAACGGCAAGGAGCCCTTGGAATGGATTGTGCTGGACGTTAAGGACGGCAAGGCCATGCTACTGACCAAGTACTGCATTGACACCGTGATTTTTTACCCCAAGCGCGTGCCCATGTACTGGGGTAAATCCGACCTGCGGGCCTGGATGAACGGGGAATTCCTGGAGGAAACTTTCACCCCCGAGGAACAGGCGCTTATCCTTACCACGACCGTTACAAACACCAATCCGCACGGCATGAAGGGCGCGGGCGAGGATACGCTGGATAAAATTTACCTCCTTAGCAAGGAGGAGGTGCTGCATTTCTTCCCCGAAATGGCGGACAGGGTGGCCTACCCCACGGAGTACGCCAAGTCCAAGGGCTGCACCGTGAGCGATAAAACCGGAAGCTGCCGCTGGTGGACGCGTACCTCTGGCGCGCGCAACCTGGATATCTGCGGCATGCGCTTGGACGGGCGCATCAGCAGCTACGGCATGCAGGACGTGGACTGGCCCACCAACACCATGCGCCCCGTCATGTGGGTTGCGTGCGAGGACTGAATACGGGCTTGGCCCTCAGCGCCCAGCTTGGCGGCGAAGCGGAGGAAAGCGTATATGAAGAAGAACGGAATGCTTTTAACGGGGCTGCTCCTGGCCGCTTTTCTGGCGGCGGGCGGCCTTGAGGCGCGGCAGGGCGCGGCGCCCCGGCTGTTTTTTGCCCGGGCCGCCGCCGCCTCTTTGGAGGAAACGGGGCAGGACGCCGCCTTGCAGGCGCGGTACGACGCCGCTCAGGCGCTTTTTGACGCGCAGGCGTATAAGCAGGCGTATGAGGCCTTTGAAGCCCTGGGCGATTTTTCCGACAGCCGCGCCCGCGCCGCCGCCAGCAGGCGCAAATGGAAGGCCGCAAGCTATAAAGAGGCGAAGGCCCTGTACGAGGACGGGCAGTATGTGCAGGCGAAGGCGCTTTTTGAGGCCCTTGACGATTATGAAAAAAGCCGTTCCTATGTGAGGGAATGCACCTGGCGCATCGCGCGGGACGAGTACCAGCAGGCAAAGGCCCTTTATGACGCCGGTGATTACGAGGGCGCGAAGGCGCTTTTTGAGGCCTTGGGCAGCTTCCGCGACAGCGCGGAGCGCGCGCAGGTCGCCGGGGACAGGCTTGAGGCGCAAAGGCAGGCCGCCAGGGAGCAGGAATGGTATGAAAAGGGTCTGGCCCTGAAGGAGGCGGGCGACCTTGCGGGCGCGCGCGACGCTTTTATAGAGGCGGGCGATTGCCAGGACGCGACCAGCCAGCTATATGCCGTTGTGCATACGCTCACCCTGCGCGCCGCCTATGAGAAGGCGGAAACCTGCCTGAACGGCGGCGTGTATGAGGACGCCTTAGACCTGTTCCTGGCGCTGGAGGATTATGAAAACAGCGCGGAAAAGGCGGCCCTGGCCCAGGAGGCCCTATGCGCCGCCATGTATGAGCAGGCCGCCTCCGCCCGGATAGCCGCCAGCCACAGCCGGGCGTACATTTTGTTTTTGTACCTTGACGGTTACCAGGATAGCGCGGCGCTTGCCGCCGGGCTTGCGGCGCAAACCACGCCGTCTACGGTGTATGATGCGGCCAACGCGCTGGAGCAGGAGGGCCGCTATGCGCTGGCCAGGCGCGGCTTTGAGGCCGCCGGCGAGTATGAGGACAGCCGCGAGCGCGCCGCCCTGCTGGGGGAAACCGTCCGAAATACAGAAACGTTTCGCCGGGCCGTGGCCCTTAGCGAGGTTGGAGAGCAGGCGCAGGCCAACGCCCTGTTTGAGGGGCTGAAGGATTTCCAAAACGCCTCGCTGCATATCTGGCCGGTTGCCAGCTTTAGCGCCAAGCAGCTCAGGGACGATAAAACCTCGCCCAAATCGCCTGTTTTTACGGCCCCGGACGGAACCAGGCACCGCTACCAAATTTTTAAGGGCGTTCGCACCTGGGTGGAGGCCAAGGTGTTTTGCGAGGTGCTGGGCGGGCACCTTGCCACCCTTGCCACGGCCGAGGAAAACGACTTTGTGTACGGCTTTATGCGAGAGTGCGGCTACCTGACGGCGTATTTTGGCCTTTCCGATGAAAAGCGCACGGGCGACTGGATTTGGGTTACGGGCGAGCCCCTTGCGTTTACCAACTGGCACAGGGGGGAACCCAGCCGCAGCGGCCGCGAACGGTATGGCATGTACTTTTACAAGCATACCGACGGCACGTGGAACGACAGCCACTTTTACGAGGACGCGGAGGTTGACCCCGGATGCAGCTTTATTTGCGAATGGGATGAGTAACGCGCCATTTGCCTGCGAATGTAGAACGGCTTGCGAAGGATAGAGATATGTTTGCGATAGGTGTGGAAAACCGGCTGCTGTGTGCGATCGCCCTGCTGGCGGGAGCCGCGCCCGCGCTGGCCCTGGGGTGGCTGCGCTGCGGGCGGGCTGGCGTTTCATGGCGGAAAAGGGCCCTGGCGACGGCGCTATTGCCGCCTTTTGCGGCGTTTTTTTCCCATTTGCTGTATTGCCTGGTGGATGTGGAATACACGATATACAGCTATTCCGTTGGCTACCTGTTCGCCTTTTGGGAAAAGGGGTATATGTTCTACGGCGGCATGCTGGGGGCCATGCTGGCCCTGTTGGCCGTTGGCGGCGCGGATAGGCTTACGATGCTGGAGCAGTACGCGCCAAGCGCCGCCTGGATGATTGCGGCTGCCCGCGTTGCCGAGGGCTTTTTGGGTCAGGGCTATGGCGAGTACTGGTATGGCGGGCCCTTCCTGCGCCGCTTTCCCTTTATGGTATACGACCCCTACTATGAGGAATGGGCATGGGCGCTGTTTATGCTGGAAGCGCTGGTTGCGCTGGCGCTGTTTTGGCTGCTTTTGAAAAGGAAGGCAACCTGGCAGGGTGACGGCGCGCTTATGCTGCTTGGCTTATACGCCAGCGCGCAAATTGTGCTTGAAAGCCTGCGCCGGGACGAGTTCCTGCGCTGGGGCTTTGTGCGCGTGGAGGAGGTGGCAAGCGCCGCTGTGGTGCTTGCGGTGCTTGTTTGCTACTGCCTGAGAGCGCGCGGAGGAAAGGTGCTTTGGAAGGCCGCGTGCTTTGGGCTGTATGCGCTTATGGCGGTATTGTGCGTGCTTTTGGAGTTTGCTACCGAGGGGCGCATCCCGTTCCTGGCATTTTTGGATGTGGATGCGTGTTATATGGCCATGGCGGGCGCTTGCGCCCTGATGGGCGGCTGCGTGCTGTGGATGCGCCGCCTGTGCGGCGCGAAGCCCGCCGCGTGAAAGGAGCTTTGCGCATGAAAAAAACCAAAACCCTTGCCGCCGCTTTCAGCGCCGTGCTTACGTGCCTTTTGCTGCTGGGCGGCGCTATGGCGCAGGAGGCCCTGCCCCAGATGGTGAAGGTGACCTTTCCCGAGGGGCGCGCGGTTGAAGCGCCCAAGGACGTTAAGGATCATTACGCCGCCGATGAAAACGGCTACGGCGAGGATAACCTGTCCTATCACGATGATTCGCTGGACGTGCAGATTCACAACATACGGGTATACGATACGCCCGTTGTGGTGGCCTTTGTGCAGATTGCCAGGGCGGACCAGATGAAAACGGAGCAGGCCAAGCCCTACCCCTCCAAAACCACGATGCGAGCCAGTGAAATTGCCAAGCGCGTGAAGGCGGTGCTGGCGGTAAACGGGGACTGGTTTACCTACCACAACACGGGGATTGTGTACCGCAATGGGGAGCTGCTGCGCAACCGCGCGAATGAGGAATACGACGGACTGGCGATTGACGTTAACGGCGATTTTCACATCATCCGGCCCATGACGGAGGAGGGCTACGCCCAGCTTGACACGCCCATTGCCAATTCCTTTGCCTTTGGCCCCGCTTTGGTGATTGACGGCGAGGTGCAGGAGATTGTGAACCGCAAGGTAACCTACAAGCAGCGCATGGCGATTGGCCAAATTGCCCCGCTAAGCTATGTGCTGGTGGCGACGGACGGGCCCGACCAACAGGACTCCGTAGGGTTGAGCGTGCCGCAGCTGGCGGAGCTTATGCACGGCCTGGGGGCGCATACCGCGTATAACCTGGACGGCGGCCAATCCACCTCCATGCTGCTGCACCTGGCCAAGCTGAACGGCCAAAACCCCAAGAACATGCGCGCGATTGGGGACATTTTGTATTTTACCACCGCCATTCCCAATGAATAAGCCGCCTTCCTTTGCCGTGGAGGACGCGAAAAGGCTGCTGCTGCGCGCCAGGCCGGACGAGCATTTCTTCCACTTTACGGATACGCTCAACCTGTACAGGGGCTGTAACCACGGCTGCGTGTACTGCGACAGCTTGAGCGAGTGCTACCATATTGAAAACTTTCATCAGGTGCGGGTGAAGCGGGACGCGCTGGGCATGCTCAAGCGCGAGCTTTCCGCCCGCAGAGCGCCCGGCGTGGTGATGATGGGCGCGGCCAGCGACCCGTATAACGCGTTGGAGGAAAGGCTGCGCGTAACGCGCGGGGCGCTGGAATTGCTGCTTCAGCACGGCTTTGGCGTGGGCATGAGCACCAAGAGCGCGCTTATTGCCCGGGATAGGGACGTATTGGCCCGTTTTCGCGGCGTAGCGCCGTGCTGGACGGCCTTTTCCATCACAACGGGGGAGGATGCGCTGGCAGGATTGCTGGAGCCGTACGCCGCCCCGCCCTCCCGCCGGTTTGAGGCCATGCGCGCCCTTGCGGACGCGGGCGTGCTTACCGGCACCTGGCTAAACCCCATGCTGCCCTTTTTGACCGACGGGGAGGAAAACGTGCTGGACGTGGCGCGCCGCACCAGGGAAAACGGCGGGCGCTTTGTGCTGTGCCACTTTGGCATGACCCTTCGCGCCGGCAGCCGCGAGAGTTTTTACCGCGCGCTGGATAGCCACCCGCGCTTTGCGGGCGTAAAGCAACGGTATGCGGCGGCCTTTGGGCTTGATTACCTGTGCCCCTCGCCCTGGGCCGAGGAGCGCCTAGGGCTGCTAACCGCCGAATGCGAGCGCCTGGGCCTGCGCTATACCTACGAGCAGGTAAACAGCCTGGCCCGGGAGGAATGCCCCCGCCAGCTAAGGATGTGGTAAGGGC
>URUF01000042.1 GCA_900550955.1 uncultured Eubacteriales bacterium
CGTAATTCTACGACAGGGTTTCTTTTTTGTGTCTACTTGCCTTATAGCAGTCCACCCAGGAAGGGGGTTTTTGGATCGAAACTTTTTCAGTAGGTATATGCCATAACCACGCCGCCCATGTTATCCAGGCTGGCCTGATAATCGCTGGCGGGGTTGGGCACGGGCAGCTGCACGCTCTGCGCGTCATCGGCGATCTTGATACGCACGATCTCGTACTTGAGCGCCCCGTCCTCATAAATGCAGATATGCGGATGATCCATCAAAAATTCGATGTATTCCTCCAAGCAGAAGTCCATAATCCGCATGGCGGCGGAATGCGCCTTACCCACATAGCGGTACAGGTTCAGCTGCGAGGACACGCCGGTCTTATAGCTCTTATCCTCCCAGGAGGCATTGGGGAAATCCTTCGTGGGGAATCGGAAAACGATGCCATACTTCCAGCAATTTTGCGTAAGCCATGCGCCCTGATCGGATTCGGCCTGGAACTTCAGGCTGTTTAGCTCCTTATTGCCACGCTCATACACGCCCATTCGGAAGGACATGCCTGAATGATAATCGCTGGTGCCCGGGTAGTTGACCTTTTTCTTTGTTTCTTCAATTAGACGGTTTCCCGTATAGCGGGAGCTAAGGGTTTCCATCTCGCCGTTAAACAGGGTTTCCTGTTCAGCCACCGAACGGTAGCCCTCCATCACGATGTAAAACTTCAACCCGGCCTCCTGCTCCGCCGCGTTCAGCGCTTCAGTCAGCGCGTCGTAAGCGGGCTGGAATAGCCTGACGCTGTTATCCTGTACCTGGATTTTGAAATTGCTGGCCGAGCCGATATTCACAAGCCCTTCCTCGGAAAAGTCGCCCGGCAGTGAATGCCAGGGATTCACCAGCAGCAGGCCGCCATTAACCATGGAGGCCCTATCCAGCGTGATGGTGCTGGTATTTTCAAGGCCCCTGGCGCCCTCGTCCTCTATGCGCCACAGCCGGCCATCGTTGAGCGTCTTTTCCCAATGCTGCATATCTGCGGAGGTCTGCTGGGCGTTCTGGGGCGCCGCCAGCGCATGGCTGGAACGCAGCTCGTTCATCTTTGCGGTAAATTCCAGCTCCGCCTCGGCGTTTTCCTGCTCGATACGGTTGCGTGTGGCCACGTAATCGTTCGTCACGGCCATGGAGCACAGGTACATCCCGCAAATCCCCACCACCACCACAATAGCCAGGATACCGGCGGCGCGCAGCAGCGTTTTATAGGGATCCCGCTTCATTTTGTGAATCTTTTTGTTTGAGTTGATACGCATACCATACCACCCTTTCTGCGCCGTGCCGCTTAGGAGAGCAGTCGCCCAAGCACCTCATAAAGGTGCTCCAGCTCCTCCGCACTGTTATAGGAAAGCGTGATCTTTCCCTTGTTTTCTGTGCCGGTAAGCGCTGTTTTCAGGCCCAGCGCCTCCCGCATGGTATTTTGCAGCGCCGTCAGCTCCGGCGAAAGCGCCGCTACCGCCGTTGCTTTGCGCTCCAGCGGCTTAGCCTTGGCCAGCTCCTCCAGCTTGCGCACGCTGTAACCGTGCAGCACGCATTGGTGCGCCAGCTCCAGCTGCCTCGTTTGGGATTCCACGCCCGCCAGCACGCGCGCATGCCCTGCGGACAAATCCCCCTGCGCTACCAAATCGATAATTTCACCTGGCAGGTTCAAAAGCCTAAGCGCATTGGCGATTGCGGGACGGCTTTTTCCCAGCTTCTGGGCCGCCTGCTCCTGCGTGTAGCCGCACTCCTGCATCAGGCTGCGAATGGCGTTGGCTTCCTCAATGGGGTTCAGATCCTGGCGCTGAAGGTTTTCAATCAGCGCCGCCTCCATCTGCTGTTCGGTGGTCATGCTGCGCACAATGCACGGCACGCTTTCCAGCCCCGCCAGCCGTGAGGCACGGTAACGCCGCTCGCCCGCCACAATGCGGTAGCGCATGCCGTTTTCCACCACCAGAATGGGCGATAGCACGCCCGCCTCCCGGATGCTGTCCGCCAGCTGCTCCAGCGCTTCCTTATCAAAATTGCGCCTAGGCTGCGCGGTATTGGGGTCGATATCGTCAATGGCAATATCACGAACAACTGTTTCAAGCAGTTCTTCGTTCTGGGGCAAAAGCACATCCAGCCCCCTGCCTAGTCCGCCGCGTTTCATCTGCACCTACTCCTCATCTATATGAAACGAATGAGCAGCCCTATCGATTGCGCTGCAAAAGCTCCTGTGCTAGCCTGCGATAGCTGTCCGCCCCCAGGCTGCGGGGGTCGTACATATGGATGGGAATACCATGGCTGGGCGCTTCGCCCAGGCGCACGTTTCGCGGAATCGCCGTGGAAAAAACCCGGCTCTTAAAATGCTTCTTTACGGAATCCACCACCTGCAGGCTCAGGTTGGTGCGTCCGTCCAGCATGGTCAGCAGCACGCCCTCGATATCCAGGCCCGGGTTAAAGCTGCGCTTGACGCGGTTGATGGTATTCATCAGGCTAGAAACGCCCTCCAGCGCATAATACTCGCACTGGATGGGAATGAGCACGCGCTGGGCCGCCGTAAGCGCGTTTAGCGTAAGCAGCCCCAACGAAGGCGGACAATCCACAAACAGGAAATCAAACTGCGCCTCTACGGTCTTTAGCAGGTGCTTCAGCCGGTACTCCCGCTGCTCCATCTCCACCAGTTCAAGCTCCGCGCCCGCCAGCCGAATATCCGAAGGAACCAGGCTCAGCCCTTCCACCACCGTCTTTTGCAGGCAGGCCGCAATGGGCGCGCGCCCCATCAACGCCTCATATACCGAATGCTCGCCCGCGTGGCCGCCCAAGCCGCTGGTGCTGTTGCCCTGGGGATCCAGGTCTACCAACAGCACGCGCTTGCCCGCTTCCGCAAGGCAGGCGGAAAGATTGATCGCGGTCGTGGTCTTGCCCACACCGCCCTTCTGGTTGGTAATGGCGATCGTCTTGCCCATTCTAAGCCCTCATCGTTTTCCATTTGTACGGCGCATACGCCTCAAAATATTGTACCCCGTTCCGGCATAAATGTAAAGCGGTTAAAACAGCAGGGAAATCTCCGCGTCGCCATCCTCGCCATATTCCTCAAGCACAAAGCTTTCAGGCGGCGCGTTCAGGCGTTTGGCTTCAAAGGCCAGCTGCTCCTCCACATCGCCGCCGTTGGCCTCGAAGGCCTCGATTGCCTCCTTGGCCTCCTCGGTGAAGGCCTCCAAGGTGATTCCCTTGCTCATGATGTAGCTGGCAATCTCCTTACCCACATAGCGGAAGTGCCACGGTTCAAACTTGATGCCGGTTTCCTCCTCCTTGTCCTCCAAAAAGCGCAGGATGAAGCCAAATTCCGCGCAGTTCTGTTTCATCCACTGCGCCTCCGGCGTCCATTTGAAGTCCTGCGTCATGGTGGGGCGGCCAGCGTAGGTAGCGTTCAGGATATCGGCGCACAGGCCCGTCTGGTGCTCGCTGGTGCCGGGCTTCGCCACATAACCGTCATCCACGTTGTTGTTGCGGGCCAAATAGTTGGCGTACGTGGTGGCCTGGGTACCGTAGCTGCGGTACCCACTCTTGAGGTAAAGCACCATGCCGTTATCGCCGTAGGTAGCCACCTTCTCCTTGCCCTTTTCATTGGTATAGGTAAACTCCGTCACCATGCTGGCCGCGCTAAACATGCTCTGCAGGGCATCCGCGGCGGTCTGCTCCAGGTATACGGCGGCAGAGGTCGCGCGCTTTACGCCCGTCACCTTCACCATGGGATCGGGCTTAAAGCTGTCCTCCAGCAGGTTGTCGCCATTTACCAGCAGGGCATACTTGGACTGGATTTCTGTAAGCGATACAGAAAATTCCCAGCGCACCTCCGGGATGTCCGACGGGTCTAGCGCAAACGCGTTCGCGCAGCACAGGCACAGGATCAGGGTCAGCACACCGCACACCAGCTTGTTCATGGGAGCACCTCATTCATTCGTAGCTTGATGGATCAAAAAATCATACACGCCCAGCTTGTAGCCAGACATGTAGGTTTCCATAGGAACGCCGGATTCATAGATGGCCTTGGCCTGCTCCTTGCCCACATAGCGCACATGCCACGGCTCATACATATAGCCCGTGATTTCTTCGTAGCCCTCCATGTAGCGCACGATAAAGCCAAAGCGGTGGGCGTTTTCGTTCACCCACTGGCCCTCCTTGGTTTTGCCAAAGCCGGTGTTAAGCTGCGAGCTGCCTTTTTTGGCAATGTCCATGGCAAGGCCCAGCTGATGCTCGCTGGTGCCGGGACGGGCGGAAACCCTGTCCGCCGCCTCCTGGCCCTGGGTAGCCTTCTTGCGCGAGTAGATGGAGGACTGCTTGGAGTAGCTGCGATAACCCGAAACGGTCGAAAGGCCTATGCCCTCCTCCTTGGCCGCGGCAAACATCTCTTCCAGCGCGGCCGCAGCGTCGCCGCGCATCTGCTGGGACATGCCGTAGGCGTCCACCTTGCGCACCTCCGGCACAAAATACTTGCTCACGGCGTGCTGGCGGTTCACCAAATACACCGTGCCATCTATATTTTTATCAGGCATCGCTGTTTTCATACTGCCGTTAAGCAGCGTGGCGGACAGCGCCACAATCGAGATCACCTTTTCAAGCAGCAATGTCGCATCACGACCTTTCGGTTTATTGTATCATTTTTGTAACACTTTAGCAACTACTTCTTTTCGCTATCCAGCAGTTTTGCCCCTTCCCGGCACACAAAATTTACATTTTGCATATCCATGCGCATCTTTACCGTCACGCCGTCGTCCCCGTGTTCCTGGGAGAGCACGCTGCCCATTTGGTGCAGCCGGTTCAGCAGCCCGTAGCAGTGGAAGGGCACCAACAGGCATACCTCCTGCATTCCCGCGTCCAATTCCTTTTCCACACGCAAAAGCAGCTCATCCAGGTTTTCGCCCGTGACGGCGCTGATACGCACCGCGCCGGGAAGGCGGTCGTCCCCGCCTGAAAACAGGTCGCACTTGTTCAATGCTTCAACGCGCGGCGCTTCCGTTGCGCCCAAGCTGTCCAGCACTTCCTCCACGGTTTGCCTGCGGGCCTCCATTTCCGCATCCGCGCCGTCGCACACCACCAGCAGCACGTCGGCCAGCTTGGCCTCCTCCAGGGTGGCGCGGAAGGCCTTTACCAGCTCATGCGGCAGCTTGCGGATAAAGCCCACGGTATCCACCAGCAGCGCCTTCCCGCCATGCGGCAGCGTAATGGGGCGGCTTACGCTATCCAGCGTGGCAAAAAGCTGATCCATTACATAGACGTTTGAACCCGTTAAACGGTTGAACAGTGTGGATTTTCCCGCGTTGGTATAGCCCACCAGCGCCACAATGGGCACGCCGTTCTTTTCCCGGCTCTGGCGGCGCAGGTTGCGCTGCCGCTCTATCTGCTCCAGCTCGCGCCTAAGGTCGGTCAGCCGTTCGCGGATGCGGCGGCGGCTCACCTCCAGCTTGCTTTCGCCCGGGCCCCTTGTGCCAATGCCGCCCGCCAGACGGCTCAGCACAAGGCCCTGCCCAAGCAGGCGCTGGCTGCGGTATTGCAGCTGGGCCATTTCCACCTGCAATTTGCCCTCCCGCGTGTTGGCGCGCGCGGCAAAAATATCCAGAATCAACGCCGTGCGGTCAATCACCTTTATGCGCAGCATCTCCTCCAGGTTTTTCTGCATCACGCCGGAAAGTTCCTCGTCAAAAATCACCAGATCGGCCTGTACGGCCTGGCAGCGCAGGCTAAGCTCCTCCGCCTTGCCGCGCCCGATGCAAAAAGCCGTATCGGGCTTGGGCCGCTTTTGCAGCACGCGCAGCACGGTATCCGCGCCTGCGGTTTTGGCCAGCTCCTCCAGCTCGTCCAGCGAAGCTTCGCTCTCTATGCCCACAAGCACGGCCCGCTCGCGGCCCTGCTCGGTGTGCGGCGCGGCGGCCAGGTAGGCGGCGTCGGTTTGTGCAATCTGCGCAAGCCAGGCCTCCTGGGGCAGCCTGCGCGCGTTCACCAGCTCGGTCAGGAGCGCCTTGCCCGGCGCATCCGCGTCCAAAAAGGCGCACTGCGCGCTGGTGGGCCATCCGTCGGCCGCTACGCCAACGGCGCACATCGCGTCAAAGCGCATGCTGATAAGCGCGCTGATGTCCACGTCGCTCAATTCGCCGCTCCCGCCCGGATGGGTGTGCACGCAGCGGATCATGCTCAACCTGCGCTCGCTGCGCCGAAGGCGCAAATCGGGCAGGTCAACGCTGTCCGACTGGCCAACAATCACATCCGCGATCTCGCCGTAGCGGGTGATATACACCGCCAGCTCGCGGTTCATAGACGCAGAATAGCCGCAGAGGCTTTCAAGCAAGTCCTGCGGCATAAAAATTCCGGAATCCAGCTGCACGTCATACAGCGCGGCCAGCTCGTCCAATACGCTTTTGCGGATTCCCTCTATATTGCCATGAATGTCCGGCATAAGCCATCCTTTCAAGCACCCTTTATTCCTTGGGATGCTTTTTCTGATAGTCCTCCACCGCGGCATGGATGGCCTGCTCCGCCAGAAGCGAGCAGTGCATCTTTACCGGGGGCAGGCCGTCCAGCGCCTCGGCCACAGCCTTGTTGGTAAGCTGAAGCGCTTCGTCGATCTTCTTGCCCTTTACCATTTCGGTCGCCATGCTGCTGGTGGCAATGGCGGCGCAGCAGCCAAAGGTCTTGAACTTCACGTCGGTAATCACATCGTCCTCAACCTTGATATCCATCTTCATGATATCGCCGCACTTGGCGTTGCCAACCGTGCCCGTGCCGGAAGCGTCGGGAATTTCGCCTACGTTGCGGGGGTTTTCGAAATGATCCATCACTTTTTCGCTATACATTTTGGATTTTCCTCCTTTTACCTATCCTGGCATCTGCTCTATCTATATAATAAGGTCACGGCTGGAAGCTGTTTTCCGGGCTTAGGGCGCTCATGGCGCGCAGGTCTTTCACAATGCCGGGCAGCTTTTCAAGCACATACGCCACGTCCGCCTCGGTATTTTCGGTGCCCAGGGACAGGCGCAGGCTGCCGTGGGCAATCTCATGCGGCAGGCCGATGGCCAGCAGCACATGGGAGGGATCCAGGCTGCCGCTGGTGCAGGCCGAACCGCTGGACGCCTCCACCCCCGCCAGGTCCAGGCGCATCAGCAGCGCCTCGCCCTCCACATACCGCACGGAAACATTCACATTGCCGGGCAGGCGCTGGGTGCGATGGCCGTTGAGGCGCACGTCGGGCACGCTGGACAGGATGCCGTCAATCAGCTTATCGCGCAAATGGGTCATGCGCTGGGTATAATCCGGCAGCTCCTTCACCGCCAGTTCAATGGCCGCGCCCAGGCCCACAATGCCGGGCAGGTTTTCCGTACCCGCGCGAAGCCCGCGCTCCTGCGCGCCGCCATAGATCAGGTTGCTGATCTTTACGCCCTTGCGAATGTACAGCGCGCCAATCCCCTTGGGGCCGTGGAACTTGTGGCCGGACAGGCTAAGCATGTCCACGTTCCATTCATTCACGTCGATGGGTACCGCGCCTACGGCCTGCACCGCATCGGTGTGGAACAGCACGCCCGCCTCATGCGCCGCCTGGCCAATCTCGCGGATGGGCTGCAGGGTGCCAATCTCGTTGTTTGCGGCCATAATGCTGATGAGCACCGTATCCGGACGGATGGCCTTCTTTACGTCCTCCACGCTCACGCGGCCCTCGCCGTCCACAGGCAGGTAAGTAACCTCGTAGCCCTGCTTTTCCATATACTCGCAGGTGTGCAGCACGGCGTGGTGCTCAATCTGGCTGGTGATAATGTGCTTGCCCTTCTTGGCAAGCGCCTTGCTGGCGCAGCGGATGGCCCAGTTATCGCTCTCGCTGCCACCCGCGGTAAAATAAATCTCGCGCGGCTGCGCCCCAAGGGCCTCTGCCACCTGCCTGCGCGCGTTTTCAATAGCGCGCCGCGCGTCGCGGCCCACGCCGTGGATGGAGCTGGGGTTGCCATAATGCTCTGTAAAATATGGCAGCATCTTCTCCAGCACCTCGGGCCGGGTAGCGGTGGTGGCGGCGTTATCCATATAAATGATGTGATCGGTCATGGTTTTTCTTCCTCGCTTTCGCATGGTTGGGTAAGCATGTCGCTAAGCTTGATCTTTTCAAGCTCGGCGTTGATGGAATCGGTCACGCGCTGCCAAACCCAGCGCACCGGGCATGTGCCGGACTTTTGGCACACATGCTCGGCGGACGCGCATTCGCTCAGCTCAATGGGCCCCTCTACCGCGTCGATGATGTCGCGAAGCGACGTTTCCTCCGCACGGGTGGCCATTTGATAGCCGCCCTGCGCGCCACGCACGGTGCTCACCAGCCCCGCACGCCTGAGGTTGCCCAAAAGCTGCTCCAAATATTGCTTGGGTACGCCAACAGTGGAAATGCTTTGCAGCGTCTGCGGCCCCTCGCCCGCATGGCTCGCCAGGTAATACATGGCGTACAGGCCGTATTTGCCGCGTGTGGATAGCTTCATACAGGCTCCTTCTGGAATCCCGACTTTTTTTATCGGGTTTCCAGAGGGAAGAATAGCACGATTCCCCTCTGCTGTCAATGGGTTTTGAAATGTTTTTTACCGCAAGTTTTTCACTCCGCCCTATTCGGCCCCGCAGGTGTTGTTTCTGTGCGCGCGCTATGCTATTCTCCCTTGGGGAAAAGAAAAAATGCGCCGGGAACCCATCCGCTTCCCCGCGCGTCTAACATATGACCGGTCAAAACCACCAAAGGAGGATGTGCAACGTGACAAGCGACGACTTTGCAAAGCACATCATCGACATGACGCAAACCCTGTACCGCGTGGCCTACTCGCAATTGCCAACGGCGGCGGACCGTGAGGACGCCGTGCAGGAAACGCTGCGCAAGGCCTGGGAAAAGCGCGGTAGGTTGCGTGACGAGCGCTACCTTCAAACCTGGGTAATCCGCATTCTCATCAATGAGTGCCATACCATCCAGCGGCGCGCAAAGCGCATAACCCCCATGGAGGCATTTCCGCCCGCCGCAGCCGCGGGCGGCGCGCAGCCGTCGCTTACAAGCGCGCTTCTATCCCTGGAGGAGCGCTTCCGCATGCCGCTTTTGCTGCACTACATCGAGGGCTATCCCCTGGAGGATGTGTCCGCCATGCTGCATGTGCCCAAGGGCACGGTGAAGTCCCGCATGGCGCGCGGGCGGGAAAAACTCAGGGCCATACTTATGGAGGAGGTGTTTGAGTCATGAAAACCAGCGATGATTTCCGGCGCGACATGGGCCAGGCCGGCCCTGCCTTTGAGGCCAGCGTACGCCGCACGCTTGCACAGCTCCAATCAAGCGAGGAGGAACATCCTGTGAAAAAGCTATCGACCGGTTTGGTTATCGCCCTTTCCATTCTGCTGATTGTTACCATCGCCGTTGCGGCAGCCGCCCAATGGGGGATATTCGACTTTCTTTCCTATCGCGGCAGTGCGGATCGGGCGCTGCCCGCCGCCCAGCAGCTTGTGCAAACAAAGGTGCCGCAGCAAAGCGGCGCCACGGAGTACGCCGCCTTCACCCTGCGCGAAGCTATCTATGACGGCGAAAAGACCTATTTGGTCGTCGCCGCTGCGCCTATGAAGGAAAACGTGCTGCTCGTTGGCCCCGATACGCTCCCCGAGGATCCTATGATCGATCTCGGGCCCCAATTTGCCGGTTCCACGCTCTGCGTTGCGGATTATGCGCGCCAGCAGGGCAAGGACATGCTGGTAAGTGTCAACGTGGCCGACCGCGCGGCCATGCAGGGGTTGGAGGGATGCGTAAACAGCCTGGACTACATCCTGGAGGCGGACGGTTCCCTTGTGCTCATGATTACAGGAAACAGGCCGTCCAGCGGCGCGGAACTGCCCATCGAGCTATCCTGCTATACCACGCCGCTTGACGAAGGCGCCGCGGCGCCCGCTCCCGCAACCCTTTCCTTCACGCTCGCCAGCGCGCAAAACACGGCAAGCGTATCAAGCAAGCAAAGCGCCATATTTGCCGATTGCGGCGTGGAGGTCACAAGCGTCACCCTTACCGCTTCCCCCATGAATACCTACGTCCGCATAGAGTTTACCGTAACGGACAGGGACGCGTATGCAAAGACCGACGACGGCCTGTGGTTTGAATTTCTGGACGAAAACGGCCAGCGCATTCCCTCCGGCACCGACGGCGGGGGATCCGTAGAGCCTACCGGCAGCGACGGGCTTAGCTTTGTGCAAAAGGAATCGCTCGCCGCCATGGAGCCGCTTCCTAAAACCGTTACCCTGCGCGGCTATAACTGCTGGGAGAAGAACCGCTACGAAACGCATACGTTTGAAATGGAATAAGCATAAGCCGGGGGCTGGGCCGCATGGCCCGGCCCCCAAGCGCGCCGCGCCGTATTTTGGATAAGCTTCTGCCGTCTTTCAGTTGGCAAGCAGTTCATCCAGCATGCGCGCAAATGCTTCTGCGGAAATTTTTCCCTGAAACAGCTTCATCATCAGGCTTTCCTTGTCGGTTTCGCTATTCTGGCTCTGGTAGAATACGGATGCAAAGTATACCAGCTCCCCCTCATAGGCGCGATAATCGTCCAGCCATTTTTGCGTTACTGTCGCCGGCCCATACGTCCCCGCTGGGAAATCGCCATATACCGTGCATACGTCCTGTTTCCCGTAGCTTTCAAGCGAATGGGCGATGAACTCCGCGGCCTCGGTATACCAGGCGCTGCCGCTGCGCACGCACCACAGCAAAGCATCGGCCTTAACCAACATGGGCTGGCCGCTGGTTATGCGCATAGGCACGGCGTGGGAAAGGCCTTCCTCCATTCCAAAACCGCTTCCGCCTCTAAGGCCGTTTGTGAACAATTCCTTCATCTTCTGCCGTTTTCTTTCTGACGGTTCCGCTTTGTACAGGCGCAAGGCGGTTTCAACCGTCCGTGCCGATAGCTCCGCAAATTCCGGCGTGTCAAAAACGACCTTTTCCCCGGCGTACCGGCATTGAAGCTCCCAGCAGTCCAGCAGCATCTCCATCAGCCACCAGCAATAGTGATACTTCTCCGCGCCCGCATTCCAGGTGCGCAACGCGCTAACGCATATATCCTTTTCCGGGCTTTGCTCCACGCGGCCGCACCAGCGCTCCAAAAAGTCCAGAAGCTCCGTATAGCTGCGGGGCGCGTCCTCCTCTGCCAGCCCGGCAGCGTCCCATGCGTCCTGGTTCCAGCAGAAAGGCATCACAGAATGCCTAACAGGCATGGCGAAAATTTGCCCATCCGGCGTAGTAACAAGCTGCCGCGCCCATCGCGTCATGCGTTCCACCGCCTGGGAGATCTCCTCATTTTCGGATAAATCCGCCAAAAGCCCTGCCTCATACAGGGGTGCAAGCTCATTGTTCACGGTGTAAAACCCAAGCAAATCGGGCGCGTTGCCGCTTTGCAGCAGCTCGCCTAGGTCGCCCCATGGGTCATATAGCACGTTCTTTGTGGGAATGCCCGCCTCGCGCAGTCCCTGCGTTTTATCCACATCCAGCGTTCGCAGCGGCTGGCGCTCTTGCGCTGTGCCGCCGGTGGGAAAAGCGCTTAGCAGTGCCAGCAAAAGGGCCAGAATCCGTGTTTTTCGCATTTCATTTCCTCCATCCTCGGCGGCCCTGCCATGCATATGGGGCCTTTCAGGGCGCATGGGATAAGCCGCCATTTTTTGCAACGTTACGCCCATTAGACGGTTTAGCGGCGCAATTCGTCGCCTCTTTTTTTGATTTTTCTTGCAGAAGGGATGGCACAAGGAAAGAAGCCGGCGCGCTTGCCGCCGGCTTCCCGCGGGTTTTCACCCTTCCAATATCCCATACGTCTTTTTGGCCGTCCGGCCGTTTTCAGCTCCACCTTTGCAGCTTTACGCGTACGCCGCCATTCTCCTCCACGCGAATATCCGCATAGGCTACGCTGTCGCCGTACTTTTCACACACGGCGCCCGGGTTGATCAAATACATGCCGCGCTCCAGCTCCACATCCGCCCGGTGCGTATGGCCGTACAGCGCCACCTGCGCCCCGCATTCCCGCGCGGCATACCACAGGCGGTCCAGCCCGTACTTTACATGCCATTCATGGCCGTGGCACGCGTAAAACCGCACGCCGTCAACTGCAAAGCTTACATCCCGGGGCTGGCTGCACGACCAGTCGTTATTTCCGCGCACGGCATAGCACAGCGCGCCTCTGCTAAGCAGCTCGCGCTCCAAGCGGGCATAGTCCGAAAGGCCGTCGCCCAGGAATACCGCCACATCCACCGGCCCCGCGCGCCACGCCAGCTCAAACGCCTCCCGCAGGGCCGTGGCGCAGCCGTGAGAATCCGATACCGCGATCACACGCTTCATGCTCACAGCACCTTTTCCATTAGCGCGCGCATCTTTTCACAGGCCGCAGCGCGATGGCTTACGGCGTTCTTTTCCTTCTCGCTCATCTGGGCAAAGGTTTTGCCCGTTTGGTAGCGAAACAGCGGGTCGTAGCCAAAGCCGCCCTGCCCCGCGCGCTGGGTTAGAAGCTCGCCCGGGCACTCGCCGCGCACAACGCGCGTTCCCTCGCCCGGCAGGGCCAGGGCCATGGCGCACACAAAGCGGCAGGCGCGGTTGGCAACGCCCTCCATGTTTTTGAGCAGCAGGTCGTTATTGGCCTGGTCGTTGCCATGGTCGCCCGCATAGCGCGCGCTGTATACGCCGGGTGCGCCATTCAACGCATCCACGCTCAGGCCGCTGTCATCCGCCAAAGCGGGCAGGCCCGTCGCGCGCGCGACGGCCTCCGCCTTGATTACGGCATTTTCCTCAAAGGTTTTCCCGTTCTCCTCAATATCGGCCGTAAAGCCCGCGTCCTTCATGCTCACCAGCTCCGCCGCGCCGCCAAAAATATCGGAAAGCTCCTTGAGCTTATGCGCGTTGCCGCTGGCCACAATAACGCGCCGCGGGGGCAGCAGCCGTTCGCCCCGGCCCGCCAGGGCCCTGCGCTGCTCGCGCATAAGGCTGCGCACGCCTGCGCGGCCCATGTCCAAAAGCGCAGCCAGCTCTGTGCTGGTAAAGGCCCGTCCCTCGCCCGTGCCCTGCAATTCAATAAACTCCCCGCGCTGGTTCATCACCAGGTTCATATCGGTCTGCGCGCCGCTGTCCTCTGCATAGCAAAGGTCCAGCATGGGACGGCCGTCCACCACGCCCGCGCTCACTGCCGCTACCTGCGCAATGATAGGGTTATGGTCAAGCAATCCGTTTTTCATCAGCTTGTCCACAGCCAGCGCCAGCGCCACATACGCGCCCGTGATGGAAGCGGTGCGCGTGCCGCCGTCCGCCTGCAACACATCGCAATCCAGGGTGATGGTGCGCTCGCCCAGCCTTTCCATATCCACCGCCTGCCTGAGCGACCGGCCAATTAGGCGCTGAATCTCCACGCTGCGGCCGTCCTTCTTCAGGCCGTCGCGCGCCTTGCGCCTCCCCGTGGAGGCGGGCAGCATGGCGTATTCCGCCGTAACCCAGCCCCGTCCCGTGTTGCGCAGAAAGGGCGGCACGCCTTCCTCCACGCTGGCGGTGCAGATTACGCGGGTTTTTCCGGTGGAAATCAGGCAGCTTCCATCCGCCGTTTCCACAAAACCGGGAACAATGGTACAAAGCCGGGCTTGGGTATCCTCTCGCTGGTCGATACGCTGCATGGCGGGCCGCTCCTTTTTGAAGGTATGGTGCGTCGTTTCAAAAAAAGCCGCGCGGGCTGGCGTTGCTTGCCGCGCGGCTCCTATGGCATTATACATGCTGTCCTTCAAAAAGTCCAGCCGGAAAAGGCGGTTAAAGCCCCGCCTTCCCGGCGCTAAGCAAGCTTCTTATTCCCACTGGCGGCGAATAATCCTATTGCCGCTTGTAGACATATAGCCGCCGGTTCCCTCATCGCAGTTCACCCTTGTAAGGCTATGGTAGAATGGCTGCGCCCGCTTCGTTTGCAAATAGATCTTTCAGCGATTCCGAAGCGTCATACGTCAGCGTAGAAGCGGGCACCCAGTTGCGGAACCAATGGTCCTCCGCAGAAAACTCCACCTGCGCATAGCCGTTTTCCTCGGCAATTACCGTAACGGGCGCCCCCTCCCACACGCCATAGCCGTTCTCGGCGTATTCCTCTCCGGGGCCGTCATGCATGCACCCTTTTCCTGCCGTCCCTGCGCCTGTAACGCCCCTGGTATTCTAACACCTTTTTCAGCCGCCGTGGTCAGCATAACTGCATCATTTACCCGGCGGATGCAATGGCCCGGCCCAGTAGAGAAACGATATCTGAAAGCGTGTAGTCCAGCACCTCGTCCCGGCGTTCCATAGGCAATTCCAGGTAGGTATAAATAGAGCTCGTCTTTTTTCCTAACGCCGCCTTGTGCAGGTCGTCATCCATGCACCGCAGGAAATGCCCCGCATAGTCACGATAAGCGCCCAGGCTGCGCCGCAGCAGCTCGTCGCCGTACCACAGCCCATAGCTGATGCTCTGGCTGGGGGTAACGTCAAAGAAATCACCCGGGAGCGGGTCGAGCTGCGCGTAATCCACCTTTTCGCCGGCCAAAAGGCCGGGATCGGCATACAGGGCGGCCACAAGGGCCTCGCACGCCTGGGCAAGCTTGTCCTTATCCCGCTGCGCATAGCAGCTCAACAGCTCGTCTACCATGCCCTGGTAATTTTCCTCGCGGAAAGCTTCATTATAATTCAGTTGAAAAATCTCCGCCAAGCGCCCTCCCTCCGCCGTGTCCTGCAAAAAGGAGGGAACCGCCTCCCCCAATGGCGACGGCCGCAGGCATGCGACGCCCAGCACCACAATGCCAACCGCCAACGCCGCACCGGCAGCCAACGGCAAACGGCGAAACCGGCGGCAGCGTTCCAGCGCCGCCTTAAGCGCGGCGGCGCTGGGATAGCGGCGCTCGGGCTGCGCGCTTGCCGCCCGCAGAAGCACCCGCTTGAACGCCCGGCTTAAGCGCAGGCGATTCAGCTGCCGCGCATGGTAGCATCCGCAGGCCATATACATCAACGTGCGTCCCGCGCCGTAAACGTCGGTCCTTTCGTCGCTCTGCGAAAAGCCGTATTGCTCTGGCGCGGCGGTTTCCCGGCTAGCCACAAAAAACGTATCGTGCGCCTTGCCTGGCGCGTAGCGCCGCGCGGCGTCGCAATCAATCAGCACGGCGGTTTCATCCGGGGCGATCACCACGTTTTCAGGCTTCACATCCCGGCAGACAAAGCCATGCGCATGCAAGGCGCTCAGCGCGTCGCACAGCGCCGCGCCCAGAAGCGTTACGCGCCGCTCGTCCAAAAACCCCTGCCGGCGCACCAGCGCAGCCAGCGTTTCGCCCTCGCACCAAGCGCGCGCAAGCCAGGCGCATTCCCCCTCCTGCGCAAATTGGAGCGGCTTAGGTATGCAGCGCGTCCCGGCGTTCCACAATTCCGTCAGGCAATCCCATTCCGCCTGCAAAAAGCGGCGTTGGCCGCCGTAGGCCGCCTTGATCACGCAGCGGCTGCCGTCCTGCCGGCTGCGTGCCAGCCACAGCGCTTTCTCCTTGTCTTGGCGCAGGCAGTCCGTCGCCTCATAAGCGCGAGCCGCCCTTTCCGGCAGCGCCAGCCCGCCAAGGGCCTGGGCATAGCGCTGTTCAAATTCGGTTTCATAGCCCATTTCAACCGCCCTCCTGCCAAATAAAACGGCAGGCCCTGGGATATGGCATGCGCTTTGCCATGGCAAAAATCACCCGCGCATCCTGCCGGTCGCGCGCATACAGGCAAGCCGCGCCGCCCATTCTCAGCAAGCGTTGGGCTCCCTCCACATCCATTTGCAAAAACAGCGCTGTGCGGACGAGCAGCTCGCGGGACATGCGGCGCGTGCCGTTAAGAAGCTGGTAGCCGTATACGCGGTCAATCCCCAGCGCTTCTATCAAATCCATGCGGCGCATCCCGCGCGCCTCAAGCTGGCCAAGCAGGTATTCCGCAAATGGCAGCGCCTGGTTTTTCAGAACGAACGCCTCGTCAAAGCCGTCTTCGCTTACGATATGCTGATAAACCTCCCGCGTGTTCGCCACCCGCCATCTTCCTTCCATACCTTGCTTTGTGGGTATCATACCCCAGCATGCGAAGAATTGCAAGAGCGGCGGCCGCCGCAGCCTGCGGGCGTGGTTTTGAAAGGCGCCTCAACGTGCCAAGCCCTTAATGCCCATACCAGCCGCGAATCAGGCAAAACGGGTGCCCAAACGGGTCCAGCAGCGTTACGCCCTCCTCAACCGGCATAAACTGCCGCTGGGGCAGCGAAGCGCCCAGCGCAAGCGCGCGCCGCTTTTCGGCCTCCACATCGTCCACAAGGAAATCGATATGAACCATTTGGCCATGTCCGTCGCTTTGGGGCCACGCGGGCGGCCTATACGCCTCGTCCTGCTGAAAGCCCAGGCTCGCCCCGCCGTCCATCCCGTCAATCTGGATATAAAACGCGTGGTTCGCAGTGCGCCTCCAGCCCAACAAACGCTCATAGAACTGCGCTGCCGCCTCTATGTCGGGCACATCCAGCACAATGTTGCATGGCTTTATCATTTGCATTCATCTCCCCCACTGAAACAATTCTACGCGCATTGCTGGTTTCCTCTATAACGCAAGCGCCCTGAACCGCCTCAATCAAGGGCCGGGTCAGGGCGCTAGAAAAATCAGTCCAGCTCTACCACGCCGGGATACTGTGCCGCCACCTCTTCCGCGTCGTTGATGAAGGTAGCGGTGCTTTCGGGCTGCTTTTCCAGCTTTTCGCCCTCCACGCGCACCTCCACCTTTTTCACGCCCGGGAACTGCGAGCACGTGAACAGGATGGCCCGTATGGCCTGCTGGCCGCCGTCGCTGCTCTCCAAGGCCTGCTTAAACTCCTTGGAAAAGTTTACGGTTACCACGCCGTCCTTCATATTCACGGATTTTACGCCGCAGTTTTCAGGCAGGGCGCGTTCCAAACCGCTATCGTTCTTCGGCCCTTTGGCCAGCTCCAGCACCGCGGTGCTCGCGTCCGCCGTGCTGAACACCGTGCGCGTAACCGGCACCAGCAGCCGCCCCGTTTGCGAGGGAAAATACAGCTGCACCAGTCCCGCGTTTTCTGAGAAGGTTTCCACGCTTTCCAGGTTCAGGTTCCCGCCGCTGAACACGCCGCTCACGTCGGTGCCATACGTTAGCTTGCTGCGCTTTTGGCCGTCAAACTCCAGGGTTACCTCCTCCACCGTGGCAAAACAGGTCATCGCGTTGGTGATTGCGTCCACCATCAGCGTTTCCTGCTCGGCGTTCAGGCAGTTAAGGGCCTCCTTGCTCACGTTTATATTGGCGCGCCCGTTGCGAATGTCAATATCAAAGGTCGTGCCCTCGGGGATGACCGTGCGCAGGCCCAAGCGCGCGGCCTGCATATCGTTCTGGCTGTCTTTCACCATCAGGTTCAGGGTTGCCTTAGCGATGCCGTCGGTCTTGGGCACCTTGCGCGTAACGGGCACAAGGTAGCCGTCGCCGTCCTCATAAAACACCACGGTGGACACGGTTTCGGTTTGGGAACCGGCCATGGTTTGTTCAATGGGGATGGACGTTTGCTCCACCAGCACCTGCGACGTGGTTTGCTCGTTTCCGCGCAGCGCCAGCACCACCACCAGCGCCGCCGCGCACAGAATCAAAATTCGCTCGATATCGGCCCGTTTGATCTTCATTCCCGTTTCACTCCTCAGCAGTCGATTGCACTTAAAGGCTATGCCCGTGTTTTCGCTTCCATGACGCTTTCAAAGGCGCAGCCGCCGGGGCTGCGCCTCCGAAAGCTTTACAGCGCTTCGCCGGCGCCATAAAAAACCCGCTCCCGCACAAGATGGACTGCATGAAGGAAAATAGACAGTGAAATAAAACCCCCTTCTGTTGTAGAAT
>URUF01000043.1 GCA_900550955.1 uncultured Eubacteriales bacterium
CAGGGTGTCCAGGGTTCGAGCCCCTGATGGTGTACCAGGAAAGTCCTTGATTTTCAAGGGCTTTCTTATTTTTTCTAAATCTATTCCCAAAATATGTATGGAGTATCTTCCCCAAAACCTCCCTTTTTCCCCCTATAAAGGGGTCAAAATGGGGGGTCAAAAAATTACATCCATGTAATCGGAGGACAAAATTCTATTTATCCTCCTCATCTTCTTGGAGCAGCTTAAAGGAGGGAACAACCAGGATGGAAGCGTGTAGAAAGAGCGCGTGCCAACCCCACAGAAAAGAAGTGACAAAACCACAAAACCGCCACGATCTGCGGCTCGGTATCAAAAAGTTGGTGGATAAGCTCAAAAGCGAAAAGTTCTTGCTGTATCTATACGAGTTGGCTTTTGACATGGTGGAACACGATTTTTGATGTGAAGGGGCCGGGGCGGTTGTCGCCACGGCCCTTTTGCTATATAATTGAAGAAGGGAGGTAATAGAATGAAAAAAGCCATTTTAAGTCTTTTGGCTGCCGTGCTTCTTCTCCCGGCGCTCGCATTTGCCGAGGGCGTTTTTGCTTTTGAGGAAGCAAGCTACGCACTCATACCCAAAAAAAGCTTGGTACTCGAGCCCGTCGCTCAAGGGATAGACGAAAAGCTAAGCTACACCTGGTCAAGTAGCGACGAAAAAGTAGCGAAAGTCAGCCAGAAGGGCAAGGTAACTGGCGTATCAAAAGGCACAGCCGAGATCACCTGCACAGGGAAGGATAAAGAAGGCCGGGAGTATACGGCCATCTGCGAAGTGGCAGTAAAACCGGCGGTAGAGAAGATCGTGCCGCTTGATAAAAGCCTCGTGCTTCCCTGCGGCACATGCTTTGCCCCTGGCGATCTTTTTAGGGTAGAGCCAGAAGAAGTTCTGCAAGACGGATTTGATTTCGTACTAGAGATCACAAATTATGTAGTCACTCACCCTTTTAACGATGGAACCTTGCTGGCATTTTCACCCGGAAAAAGCGACATCACCCTGAAATCACAGGATGGTTCCGGCAAAAAAGGCACAGTCAAAGTCACCGTCCCTCAAGTCTTTTTATGGGAAGACGAAGTCGTGATATCCGAGCCCCAAGGGTATATTCTCTGCTACCAAGAAAATACGGGAGGATATATATACATAACGTCTTCCAAGGGCATTTTTAGACTTGAGAACCCTACGGAAGAAGAAGTGCAAGCGGCCAAGGAAAAATGGGGAATCACCGATAATATCGAGCTTAGTACCGACTTTAAAAAGTTGATGCCCCAAAAGGCCGGGAGTGAAGTCGTAAAGTACAGAAGTGAAGGGAAAGCAAAAAAATTAAAGATCACCGTCGAGCACTCTGCCGTAATCGACGATGTATCCTATCCAAGGCATACCCCATCTGATCTCCTCGACAGTCCTTCGGGTGAAAAAGTAAGTATAGAAGGCGAAGTGTACAAAAAAGACGAAGGCATCATTTATGCCAAGTCAAAGGGAGATCTGTATGCCTTCACAACGCCCAAAGCGGATCGCCTTATCCCAGGAGAAACGTATATCGTATATGGCAGTGTGGTAGACTGCATAGAGTACTCAACCGAAACTGGTCTAAAGTACAAGTGCCCAGTGATACAAGCCGAAGCAATAAGGTGACACTGGCAAAAAACAGATGATACTAGAAATCAACAGGGAACCGCCCCATTGGGACGGTTCCCTGAACTATATTCCTTAAGAAAAGCCTTTTCTTAGCCGAAATACCGCTTGAGCAGGCCGTCAAAGCCCTTGCCATGGCGGGCCTCGTCCTTGCACATCTCATGCACGGTGTCATGGATGGCATCCAGGTTCAGCTGCTTGGCCAGCGTGGCCAGCTCCTTCTTGCCGGCGGTAGCGCCCCACTCAGCCTCGGCGCGCAGCTCAAGGTTCTTCTTGGTGGAGGGGGTCACAACCTCGCCCAGCAGCTCGGCAAACTTGGCAGCGTGCTCGGCTTCTTCCCAAGCATAGCGCTTGAAGGCCTCGGCCACCTCGGGATAGCCGTCGCGGTCCGCCTGGCGGCTCATGGCCAGGTACATGCCAACCTCGGTGCACTCGCCGGTAAAGTTCTGACGCAGGCCCTCGATGATGCGCTCGTCAACGCCCTCGGCCACGCCGATGCGATGCTCGTCCGCATAGCTCTTTTCGCCGCCCATAACCTCAAACTTGCTCTTGGGAGCCTTGCACTGGGGGCAGAACTCGGGGGCCTCGGAACCTTCATAAACGTAGCCGCAAACCTTGCAAATCCATTTCATTGATTAAGTACCTCCTATGATCGTCAATCATGTTTGTTTCATAGGGCAATCTTCTTGCCCGCATGTATAGTATACCCTATTTCTTCATGGGATGAAACATCTATTTTTAAAAAAATTCCTCTCATTCGCCGCCTTGCGGATAGCAGGCCGCACCCTCGGCGCAAACCGTCATATCCTGATAGTGCAACCTGAATGAAAGGGGATGAAGCCGCATGCGCCTTTGGAACCAGCAGCGCTGGGTGCGCGCGTGTGCCTGCGCCCAGCTTAAGCTCTGCGTTGCGCCGGACGCCGCGTCCGGCATTTCACGCGCATACCCCGTAGGCTCACCCGTGATGATACCCATTTGTGAAGACCCCTGCGCCGCCGTGCGCGACGGCGCTGCGCGCTACGTGCTGCGCCAGCCCTTTGTGGCGGAAATCCCGATCGCGGTACGCGCGGATGTAACCGCGGACCGTCCGGGCATCAGCCTTCAAAGCGTTGCATGCGCCGTGCCCCAAAAGGAGGAAATTTGCCATGACAACCTGTTTGAATGAAATTGATTATTCCACGGTACCAGCGCCGCGGCGCGTACCGTTCACCTTTGTGCTGGACGAGGAGGAATCCAACCTGTTCCCCGATGTGGGTGAAAACCAGCGCTTCTGCTACCGCATCGCGGGCGTTGGCAGCGACGTGCCTACCGACGCGGATTTGAGCCACTTTGTGCTGGTTGCCTGCCCAAGCCTCACGCTTGAGGACATCGTGTCCGCGCAAGTGGTGATTGACGGCATTCCCCGCGAGGTCAACCTGGGCGACAACGTAACCGTCCAAACGGTCGAGCATCCCGACCCCACCACGGGCTGCCCCGGCATCAAGGTGGATTTTGGCCTGGATAAGGTCGATGGCGAAATGCTTTTCTGCGTTACGCTCCGCCGCGCCTTTGCCATCGGCCCCGTGCGTGTGTGCGTAAAGGGCGGGCAAACCGTGCTGAGCAACCTGTTCATCTGCGGCCCCACCTGCGGCGGCAGCGCGGGCTGCTCCACCACAGTGGCCCAGTATACCACGGTGTGCGTGCCTGTTACGGTAACGCCGCATGCCATCGTGGGCGAGGTAAGCACCCAGTGCTGCGGCGACCCAGTCGTTACCCCCGGCCGCGCGGAATGCCTGGGCAATCCTGTGCAGAGCTGCGAATTTACCATTTCGCAAACCATGTGCCTGGAAATCCCCGTCGCCTTCAGCGCCAACGCCGTGGCAGGGGAGGCCCATACGCAATGCCAGGAGGCTGTCCTTGGCGAATGCGCCTGCGGAGAGAGCAGCTAACGCCCAAACAAGCCCATCTAAGGCATCCGTCCCCCACTATCGCAACGTACGGGCCTGCGAAAAAGCGCTCCTTCGGCGGCCTTTTCCGGCGAAGGGGCGCCGTTCGCCCGCCGGGGCGAGGGGCGTAAGGAGCCCTTGCCGCGCAAGGCTTGCGAAGCTGGCGCGCATGCCCCAGCTTCGTTTTCCGCTTGGAGGGCTTAGGCCCTCCAAGTTTCCCATGGAAATTCCCAACAGCCTGCGACCAAAGCGCCCTTATATTTATCAAGCCGCCCGAAGCTAAGGCAAACGCCTTTCGCTTCGGGCGGCTTTATACGTTCAGGCAGCGGTTACCCGCGTCACTTTTTCAATTCCTTAAGCAGAGCGGCCTCCATGCCGTCCGCTTCGCACAGCGCGGTATGCCTAACCGGCATGCTGCGCAGCTGACGCACCTGGCGGGGAATCGCCACGCCCGAAAGCTGCTCCAATTTCTCCGAGCAGGCAAAGAAATCCATATTCTTCACCGCGTCTGCTCCAAGCAGGCTGCTTACCACATCGGAGGCGAACTTATACGGACTGGCCGTGGACAAAAGGATCGTGGGCGCATGGTCGTTGGTAGCTTCGCGGTACTGCTCCAGCACATGCGCGCCAACCGCGGTATGCGGGTCCATCACGTAATGCGTGCGTTCATACATATGGCGTATTTCCTCGGCGGTCATCGTATCGTCCGCGCAGCCTGCCCAGAAAACCTTTTTCATTTCAGCCAACCGCTGCGCGCCTACCGAGAAGCTGCCGCAGGAGGCCAGCTGCTCCATCCATACGCGCACCAGCGCGCTGTCGCGGCCCGCATACTCATACAGCAAGCGCTCCAGGTTGGAGCTGATCAGGATATCCATGCTGGGCGACATGGTTTTAAAGAAGGCCCGGTGCGTGTAATACGTGCCGTCTGTAAAGAAATCGGTAAGCACGCTGTTGCGGTTGCTGGCGCAGATCAGGCGGCGGATGGGCAGGCCCATGCGCAGGGCGTAATAGCCCGCCAGGATATCGCCAAAGTTGCCGGTAGGCACCACAAAGTTAACGCTTTGGCCCATGCGGATTGCGCCGCGCTCAACAAGCGTGGTATAGGCGGTAAAGTAATATACAATTTGCGGGGCCAGGCGGCCAAAGTTGATGGAGTTGGCCGAGGAGGGCAGCTTGCCCAGCGCGTCCATTTTTTCATGAAAAGCAGGGTCGCCAAAAAGCTTTTTCACGCCGCTTTGCGCCTGGTCAAAATTGCCTTCCACGCCAATTACATGTGTATTCTCGCCGCCGGTGGTAACCATTTGCAGCTCCTGCACGCGGCTTACGCCGCCGTGCGGATAGAATACTGAGCAGCTTGTGCCCGGCACATCCTTAAAGCCCTCCAGCGCGGCCTTGCCCGTATCGCCGCTGGTGGCCACGATGATGCTGACCTCGCGCTTTTCATCGTTTTTTTCGGCCGCCATGCGCACCAGATGGGGCAGAAGCTTCAGCGCGATGTCTTTAAAGGCGAGCGTGGGGCCGTGGAACAATTCCAGCACGTGGATGTTATCGCCCAGGTCGCGCACGGGCGCGATGGCAGGGTCGTCCCAGCTGTCCGCCCCATAGGCCGCGTTGACCGCCTGTTCAATTTCCGCAATGGAATAGTCCTCCATAAAATCCCTTAAAATGCGCGCCGCCTGGTTTTGATAGCTGGTGCCGCACAGGGCGGACAGGCGTTCGAGGGAGATCTGCGGAAACAGGCTGGGCACATACAGTCCCCCGTCCTTAGCAAGCCCCCACAGGATGGATTGAGAGGTTGTGGCACAAGCGCCGCCGCGCGTAGAGAAGAAGGACATGCGATCACGCTCCTTATATCATTCAGGAATTTCTTTTCAACATCATACTCGCATTTCCAATGGCTGTAAAGCCCCCAAATGCAAAAGAGGGACGGCCCGCAGGGCCGTCCTTCCAAACGCCTGGCGGCGTTAAATCACGTATTTTTTGATGAACTCCGGCAGCTCCTCAGTACCGGCGCTGATGGAAATCACGAAGTCAACGCTGTGGTTGGCGCTGAGGGCCTCCAAACGCTTGAACACCCACTCGCTGGTATTCAGGTCGTTATGGATCAGCTTCTTAAACGCGTCGATGTAGATTTGGCCCACATCGAAGTTCTGCGCGACGGCGCCACACAGGAAACCCATGAACATATGGTCGCTTAACAGGTCGTATTCGCTGGCGTTGATGAAGCGCACTTCATGGCGAAGGTCAAACATATAGCGGTTGTCATCGTCGATGAATACGATGTCGTGCTTGCTCTCCTGCGTGGCCTGGTTAGCCATGTCAATGATACGCTTGGTTTTACCCGAGCCCTTTCTACCGGCAATCACCTGAATCAATGGTAACGCCTCCTTACCGATGTTTTGTTCTGCTATGGCGCGAACGGGTACGTGCCCTGGGCGCGTCCCACCGCCGCACCTCTACGCATCTATTATACATGAACCAAATCAGAATAGCAACTTTTTCATTGTTTTTTGTGCGTCCCCTCCTCAACCTGGCCGGGGGAAAGCGCCTGCCTAAGCTCCTCCATGCTCATCTGCGGCAGCTCGCGAAACGGCGCGTCCGGCGAGGCCGCGTCAAAATGGCAGATGGCATGGTATTCGCAAAAATCGCACGCGGCGCGGCTGGTATCCCGCGTGGGCGAAACGGCCGTTTCGCCCCCATACAGGCGGTCGGCCAGGCCCGCCGCCACCTCGCGCGCATGGGCGATCAACGCCGTAAACTGCCCCGCGTCCAGCGCGCGGGCTGTTTTTTTCAGCTCGCCGGATTTTAGGTAGATGGAGGGCAGCACGCCTTCCCCCTCGTCCATCGCGGTATAGATCTCCACGTCGCTCAACGTGATGCCGCGCAGCTGGAATACCTCCCTGAGCTTGCTTTCCACAACGGACGCGATATCGGTGTCGCTTTCCACAAGCGGGTCGGCTACGTAGAAATAGAACGCGCCCGCAGGCCTGCTTCCCGGGATGGCGCTGGTGCACACGTCCAAATACAAAAGCAGCTGCAGCTGAAGCCCCCACCAGGTGCGCGCCGCCTCCAGGCTTTGCTGGGCGGATTTGTAGTCGATTACGCGCAGGTAAACGGCGTCCGGCGCGTCATAGCGGTCAATGCGGTCGATGCGCCCGCGCAGGGCTACCTCGCGCCCGTCGCCCAGCGCCAGCACGATGGGGGGCATGCCGCCCTCATAGCCGAAGCTGGCCTCGGTGCGGTACAGGCTGAAGCGTCCCGCCGCCAGCTGCCCGGTAATAACCCTCGCCGCCCGGCGGATAGCGTTCCTCGCCTGCTCAAAACGGGCGCGGCCGCGCTCGCCGTCGCCCAAAGGGCCGTTTAGCACCTCCTCGAGCAGCGGCTCCACCGCCTGCTCCGCCATGCGCTCCACCGCCTCGGGCGAAACGTTGGGGTAATTGGGCTCTCTTAGGGCCAATTTGGCAAAATGATTCAGGCCGGCATGGTAAAACGTGCCCGTTTCAATGGGATCCACCTTCCATTCGCGCACCTTTTGCGGCCTGAGGCCATAGGTCACAAAGTGCTGGAAGGGACACTCGGCAAACTGCTCCAGCCTGCTTACCGATAGCGTTTCGCCGCCAAACAAATCGCTTGCCTCCCGCTTGGTAAGCGCCTGGGATTGGCCGTCATAGGTAAGCGCGCGAAGTAGCCGCATCGCGTCCGGCGCCGCTTCAGGCGCGCGCAGCAGCGCATTCATGCGCTTTTGCCAGGGCATGCTCAATTCCCCCGCGCCATCGGCCTGAAGGCGCAAACGCAGGCCCAGCCCGTTAAGCGCCTGCGCGGGGGACATGGGCAGCTCGTCCTCCGGCGCGAGGGCGTGCTCCATTCCCGGCAGCAGGCGGCTTTGCAGCGTGCCCAGCAGCGAAAGCGGCCGAAGCGCCGCGCCATCCGCGGCGGTTTTGGCACAGCTTAGGAACAAGTAGCGCTTGGGCAACGTCATGGCGCGCTTCAAATCCAGCCTGGCCAACAGCACGCGGCTCACGTCCGTCAGGCCCAGGTATGCGCCGGTATCGCGCTGGGCCTGCTCCCGCTCCTCCTGCGTGAGCAGGCTTTCCGTGGCGCGGTCCAGCACGCCGTCGTTCAGGCCCAGCAGGAACACCGCGTCCGCCTCCTCGGCCAGCAGGTGGCCCAGCGCGCCCGCGTGCAGCATGCCGCCCGCAGGCGGCAGCGAGGCCAGCGTAACGGCCGCAAAGCCGCATTCCAGCCGCGTAGCGATGTGCTTGAGCGGAATGCGCGCGCCGCCGCCTAGCCTTACAAGCTGATCCATTAGCGTAAGCGTTGCCTGCCAAATCTGGCTGTTCTGGCTGGCCCGCGTGTCAAAGCCGTCCGCCAGCAGGCGTTCTTCCTCCTGCTTCAAGGTTTCATACGCGTTTACATCCTGCAAAAGGGTGAATACCGCCGTAAGCGACGCTTGCGTATCGCGCGCAGCCACCAGCGCCTCCCTTGCGCGCATCAGCGGCTCCATCAGGCGGCGCCTAAGCGCCTCGCATCTTTTCAGCTGCTCCGCCTCGCCCTTTTGAAAGGGCTTTGTCCAGCGCTGCCGGTCAATGCCATAGGAAACGGCGTAGTTTTCAAGCTCGCAGCATTCCTCAAAGGTTAAGGGCGCATAGCCGCTTTTGAGCGCGCCCAGCAAATCGCGGTTGCGCCAGCCGCCCGCCATGGCGCGCAGGGCGCTTAGCAAAAAGCGCGCCAGCCCGTGCGAAACCGCGGGCATCTGCCGGTCCGTATAAAAGGGAATGCCGCTGTCCTCAAGGGCGGCGGTCACGGCAAACTCGTAGCCGCCCCCCTCCGGGTAGAGCACCGCGATCTTTTCCAGCTCCACGCCGTTTTGGGCAAGCCACTGAACCTCGCGGGTCATCAAGGCGGCTTCCTCAAAGGGCGAAAGCCCGCTGGAAAGGTATACGCCCTCCGCCTTTCCCAAAAAGGGCTCCGCGCCGGAAGCAAACAGCGCCCCGTCCAGGTACGCAATGGCCGGCGCATGCGCAAGCGCTTCCGGCGGCAGCGCGCATATCTCCACCGTTTGCCCTGCCTGCGCCAGCATATCCCCAAAGCGCGCCACGCCCTGCCGGATAGGGGTATATAGCTCGCCGTCGGCCGCGGCTTCGCCATCGCAGATCAGGCCGATGGTCAGGCTTTCGCACAGCGGGGCCGCCGCGCACAAAAGGCGCATCAGCTGCTCGGGCAAAGTGTCAAAGCCGTATACATATAAATGCTTGCCGCGCAAAAAGCCGCTGTGCTCCAAGCGGCCCGCCACATAGGCGAGCTGATCCTCGCTATCGCTGAAGCGGCCGGCCAGCACGGCGCGGTACTGGGCATAGATTTGCGCAAGATCCTTCAGCTTGTCGCGCGTTACGCCCATGTCCAGCGCGGCGGCGTAATCCGCAAGCATTTCCGGGGTGAGCCCTCCGCGCTGCATATCGGTAATCAGGGCGCTTAGCTTTTCCACAAAACCGCGGCGCTGGGCCACGCTGCCGTAATAGGGCAGCTTGTCCTCCAGCCGCTCCAGCGCCTGGCTAACGGCCATGCGCCGCCCTGCGTCGTTAAGCGGCTCGCGGCCGTCCCGCCCGGCGGCCTCCAGCACATGCTCGCACAGGCGCGAAGGGCTCATCACGTCAATCAAAAACAGCCCTTCCACATTCAGCCGTTTCATCAGCTCGCGTTCCGCCGTAAGCGTAAGCTGCTCGGGAACAAGCAAAAGCGAGCTTTCGGCATTTTGAAGCCGCATGCCCAGCTCCTCCGCCACGGGCCCGAAAAGCCGGTGCGCCCGCGCGGTAAGGATACGTACCGCCATGCCCGCGCCTCCCTTGAAAGCGGGCTGGAAAAATACAGCCCGTCATGATATGATAATGGGGTTCCCTTATCATATCACAATCACGGGCGGGAAGCAAAAGCATCCGCCCTTTGGAGGCGGCTGCATGGAGGATACCATCGTTGGCCTGGCTACGGCTGCGGGCGAAGGCGGCGTGGCCATTGTGCGCATGAGCGGCGAGGGCGCTGTGCGCCTGTTTGAGCAGGTATTTTTTCCGGTTAGGCAAAAGCCGCCCTTTGAAAGCCACCGCCTGATGCTGGGCCGTGTGATGGATGGCGGCGAAGCCCTGGACGAGGCCATGGGCGTGGTGATGTACGCGCCGCGCAGCTATACCCGCGAGGATGTGTGCGAGCTGCACACCCATGGCGGCAGCGCGGCGGCAAGCGTTGTGATGCGGCTTTTGATCCGCCTGGGCGCGCGACCTGCCGGGGCGGGCGAGTTCACGCGCCGCGCCTTTATGAACGGGCGCATCGACCTGATGCAGGCCGAAGCCGTGATGGGCGTTATCTCCGCGCGTTCCTCCGCCGCGCTCAAGGCCGAGGAACGCCAGCTTGCCGGGGGCCACAGCCGTTTTATCCGGGAAACGCAGGACGCCCTTACCGGCCTGCTTGCCGGGCTGGAGGCGCATATCGACTACCCGGATGAAATCAGCGAGGAAGAAGCGCTCAGCGGCCTGAGCGCCGGCCTGGACGCGCTGATTGGCAAACTGGAAAGCGCCGTCAACGAGCGCGGCGCGCGCATCCTGCGCGAAGGGCTGCGCGTGGCGCTGTGCGGCTGCCCCAACGCCGGCAAAAGCACGCTGTTTAACGCCCTTTTGGGCGAGGACCGCGCCATTGTAACGGATATTCCCGGCACCACGCGCGACGTGCTGGACGGCGCTTTTACGCTGGACGGAAACAACGTGCTCCTGCAAGACACCGCCGGATTGCGCGAAAGCGGCGACGCCGTGGAGCGCATTGGCGTGGAGCGGGCGCAGGCGGCGCTTGCCCATGCCGACGCGGCGCTTTTGCTCATAGACGCGTCCACCCCCCTCGCGCCCGAGGAAGAAGCGCTTTTGCGCTCCCCCATGCCCTGCCCCTGCGCGGTGCTGCTTACCAAGCAGGACGCTGGCAGCCGCATTTGTTCTCAACAGGCGCTCAGCCTTTGCCCGGACAGGCCCATCTTCCCTGTTTCCGCGCACACCGGCCTTGGCCTGCCCGAGATGCTTGGCTGGCTGCGGGGCTTTTTGGGGCTGCCAAACGAGCTGCTGCTCACCCACGAGCGGCACATGAGCGTTGCGCGCGAAGCGCTTCAAAAGCTGCGCGACGCGCGGGCAACGCTCCTTGACGGCGGGCCGCTGGATTTGGCGGCGGTGGACCTGCACGAGGCGCTTTATCTTTTGGGCCGCATCACCGGCGACAGCGTGGACGAACAGCTGCTTGACGATATCTTTTCCCGGTTCTGCGTGGGAAAATAACGCAAGCCTGGGGAGCGCCGCATTATGCCGCACGCGCTTCCCGCTCCCCGCCTATTCGCTCTTTCCATATAAAACATAAACATACGAAGCAATGGATTCGGCGTAGCCCTCCCTTTCAAAGCCGAGCTTTTCAAAAAGCCGGATGCTTTTGACGTTCTCCTTGTCAATAAGCCCCACAATATCCATAGCAGGATACCTGGCGCGAATCCGCCGGATCGCCTCCGTCAGCATTTCATATGCGAAGCCCTTCCTGTGATGCTGATAAGCAATCGTAATCCCCAGCGTGACGCAGCGCTCCTCTTCATTGTAGAAATAGGCCAATTCGCCAACCAGGGCGTTGGTATCCAGGCAGATGGCAAAGTGCTGCTCCGCTTTCGAAGATAGGAACAAATCGTTTTGAAACGTGCGAATATACGCTTCGATATCCTTTCTGGAAAGCGCGTCCCAGCGCTGGTATCTGCGGCATTCCTCGTGATTTCTGCAATCATATAAGGCGTCCAGGTCGCATAGCGCTAAATTCCGAAGCCGCAGCCGGCTGGTCTTGAAAAATTCCATAGCAAACGCCACTCCCGCAAAGCCCATATTTTGGTTTGTTCCTACTATACCAGCTTCGGCTTTCCCTTTCAATGGCCCGCGCGTAACACAGCGGCCCGGTCATTCAAAGCCGCCATGCTTTCTTTATTCCCCATGCGTTACCACGTCGCGCCGTTTCAGCCGTTGCGCCGCAAGCGTCCATGCCAGCGCGGTAAATGCCGCGCACGCCGCAAAAAACGCGCCGTATTGCTGTGAAGCCAGCGCATTTGCGCCGTTGCCGTTCATGCCCAGGGCCATCAGCGCATATGGGCAAAGCAGCCCCAGGTTCATTGTGGACATGCCCAGCCCCATCACGCCGCCCAGCAGCGCCATGCCCACCGGCGGCGCAAAGCTGCGTATGCACATGGAAAAAAGCAGCTGCACCGCGCACACGCACGTGCCCGCGCACGCGCCCATCATGAGCCAGCGCGGTAGCTCCGGCGGCAGCGGGCCGCGCAGGCCCGCCAGCCATCCCGCCAGCGCAAACAGCGTGCCCTGCGCCAGCATGGCCAATAGCGAAAAGCCCGCCGCTACGGCCAGCTTGCCGCCAAACAGCATCCATGCGGGCACGGGAAGCGTCATCAGCTGGTTCCAGTTGTTTTCAAGGTGTTCCAGCCTCCACTGGTAGGCGCAAAGCACCCCCAGCAAAGACGGCAGAAAAAAGAAGCTGCCAAACAGCGTAACCTGCGTCCACAGGCTGTACCAGCCATCCGTAAGGACGCCAAGGTTCTGCGTGTAGTTAAACATGCCCATAACGTTAGAAAGGGCCGTGAGCGCGCAAAACGCAATCCACACCGGCGAGCGCCGCAGCTTGACGGCTTCCGCTCCAATTACTTTCATAAACACCGCTTATACCTCCCTTCTTACAAAAGCCCCGCGTCCCAGGGCATATACCGCGCCAAGCATGGCCCACAGCAGCGCGTAATCCGCCCATGAAAACGGAAGGCTAAAATACGCGCTAACCTGCGCCGCCCCGTCCCATGTATAGCCGATGGTTTCCAGCCGCAGGTAATAGGCCACAGGGGTCAGCCGCTGCACGGCGGGCGGGAAGAACCCGCACATCAACCCCAGGAAGCCCAGCGCCAGCCCTGCCGCCAGGGTAACGAACTGGTTATGAAACCTTAGGGCGATCCCCTGCAGCAGCGCCGCCAGCAGCAAGCCTACCGAAAACTGGCTCAACAGGAAATAGGCAAAATGCTCCGCAGGCGGCGCATCCAAAAAGCCCCGCAGGCGGCCTACCAGCAGGATCACCGCGCCCTGCAATAGCGTAACGGCGGCCAGATACGCCGCGCACAGGGCCAGCTTCGCGTTAAACAGTGCCGCGGGGCGCTGCATGGTGAATAATTGCTTGAACGTGCGGCCGCAATGCTCCATATCGCACATACGGCTTACCAGCACGGCGATGAGCACGGGCATCACAATGGTGTTGAGCATCGGGAACTGTTGCAAGGCGCTGGCATAGCCCTGAAGAAGCTGCTCCGCCCGGTACCTGCTCACGCCCCAGGCCAGCCACAGCCCCTGGCCCGCCGCCAGCGCGAGCGCCATAAGCCAGTAGCGCCTGCGCCTGGCCTTTTGTACCTCTAGCCTGAATGCCAGCATTAGCCTTCCCCTCCCGTCAGCGCCAGGAAGATATCCTCCAGGCTCTTTTCGCGCTGCTCCATGCGCACCACGCCAATCTGCTCCCGCGCCAGCCGCAGGCTTAGCTGCGCGGCCTGCGCATCCTTCACGCTGGGCAATAGCAGCCATTCGCCGTCCGGCTTGGCGGTGGGAATCAGCGCGGCTGCGCGGGCGTTATCGGTGGTGCGCAGGGCCAAGCTGGCGGCGCTCATGCTGTGCAGGCGCTTCAGGCTGTCCTGGAACACCAGTACTCCCTTGCGGATCACGCCCACATGCCCGGCCATCTGGTCGATCTCGCTAAGCATGTGGCTGGATACCAGCACCGTCATGCCATAGCGCGCCGGCAGGGACTTTACCAACGCGCGCATCTCCTGAATGCCCGCGGGATCCAGGCCGTTGGTGGGCTCGTCCAGCAAAAGCAGCCTAGGCCGCCCCATCAGGGCGGCGGCAATGCCCAGCCGCTGCTTCATGCCCAGCGAGTACTGGCTCACCCGCTTGCGGGTTTCATGCGTAAGGCGCACGGCGGCAAGCGCCTCGTCCACCGCGCCTTGGGGCAGGCTTCGCAGCGAGCGGATGATCTCTAAATTTTCCCGCGCGGTCAAATGCCCGTAATAGCTGGGCGATTCGATCAGCGAACCCACCTGCCTGAGCAGGCTTAGCCGGTTGCGCGCGTCCATGGGCTTGCCCAGCAGGCAAACCTCGCCCTCCGTGGGGTGAACCAACCCCAGGAGCATTTTCATGGCGGTGGTTTTTCCAGCGCCATTTGGGCCCAGGAAGCCGTATACCGTGCCCTCCGGCACGCGCAAATCCACGTGATCCACGCTGGTTTCCCGGCCATAGCGCTTGGTCAGGTTTTGGGTTACAATGGCGTCGTTCATAAGTAAGAACGCCCTCCTTTCCTGTGTACGCCGCATATCATACCGCCCATGCCTTACGCCGGCGTGAAGCCAGCCTTACATTTGCCTTACGTTTTGCCCTTTCCTCTTTCCAGCCCCGCCGGGCGCGGGTATAATGGAAGCGCATCGAAGGAGGGGTTCCATGCGCGATATTCATAAGGCGCGGCTTTTGTGTGTGGATGACGAGCCGGAGCTTAGGCGGATGCTTTTCCAAATTTTGCGGGACGAGGGGTATGGCGATGTGCGCGTTGCCGCCACCGCGGCCCAGGCGCTTTCGCTTGCGCGGGAAACGCAGCCGCATGCTTTCCTGTTGGACGTTATGCTGCCGGATGGCGACGGCTTTTCGCTGTTGAAGCAGCTGCGCGCCTTTACGCAGGCGCCCGTGCTGTTCCTGTCCGCCCGCGACGAGGATGAGGCCCGCCTGCGCGGCTTGGGCCTTGGCGCGGACGATTACATCACCAAGCCCTTTTTGCCCAGGGAGCTTACCCTGCGCCTCAAGGCCGTGCTCAGGCGCACCTACGGCGCGTCCCAAACCGTGGTTCAGCTGGACCCGGTAAGCGTGGACCTGGAAACAGGCGCCGTGCGCGGCAACGGCCCGGAAAAGGCGCTCACCGCCAAGGAATACGCCCTGCTTGTAAAGCTCAACGAAAACCGGGGCTGCATCGTCACCATCGACGCGCTGTGCACGGCGGCCTGGCGCGGCGAAAACCTGGGGTATGAAAACACGCTGATGGTGCACATGCGCCGCCTGCGGGAAAAAATCGAGGTCGATCCCTCCCATCCGCGTTATCTGATAACCGTGCGCGGGCTGGGCTACCGCCTGCTGAAGGAGGCCAGGTCATGACGCGCCGCATCTGGAAAACCATCGGAGGCTTGACGGCCTTCCTTGCCGGGCTGGTGGCTGTTCTTTTGGCCGCAAACCTTGCGCTGGGAGGGCTTGCCGTGGCCCGTATTACGCGCGACGGCAAGCGTGTTTCCGTGGCGGAATGCGCCGCGCAGCTCAAGCGTGCCAGCCAGGGCTGGGAGCTGCCCGCAGAAACCGCCGCATCGCTAAGGGCCATGGGCTGCTGGGCCATGCTGCTCTCCCCATCGGGCAATGTAGCATGGTCGCAGGACTTGCCTAAGGCCCTTCCTTCGCATTACACGCTTTCGGACGTGGCCGCGTTCAGCCGGTGGTATCTGAACGGTTGGCCGGTCAAAACCTGGGCGCACGAGGGCGGGCTGTTTGTGCTGGGCCAGCCCAAGGGCTCCCTGTGGAAATATGGCTTTGAAACGCCCCTAAGCCAATTTCGCTTTTGGCCGGTTTGGGCCGTTGGGCTGGTACTGGTAAACGCGGCGATTCTGTTCGCCGCCGCCGCGCTTTACACCCGCCGCGCCCAAAAGCAGCGCGACGCGGCGCGCGCCGGGTGGATCGCCGCCGTGTCCCACGATGTGCGCACGCCCCTTTCCACGGTTTTGGGCTATGCCTCCGCGCTGGAAAACGCGGACGGGCTTTTGCCTGAGCAGCGCCGCATGGCTGCCGCCATCTGCCAAAAGGGCGTGGAGCTGCGCGGGCTGATTGCCGATCTCAACCTCACCAACCGGCTGGAATACGCCATGCAGCCGCTCACGCGCGAATGGGTTTCCCCTGCCGCGCTTATCCGCGAGGCCTGCGCCGCCTTCCTTAACGAGGATGCGGACGGGCGCTGGCCCATCCGGCTTTCGCTTCCCCCTGCCCTTGAACCGCTGCGCCTGCACGGCGACAGGCAGCTAATGCTTCGCATGCTTACCAACCTGCTGCGCAACAGCGCCCGCCACAACCCGGAGGGGTGCGGTATTTCCATAGCGCTTTTCAAGAAAGGCCGGCGCTGCGATATCATCGTGAGCGATACGGGCCGAGGCTTTACGCCCGGCCAGCTAAACCGGCTCGCCCTGGGCGATTTGCCCCACGGCGAGGGCGGGCACGGCCTGGGGCTGCGCATTGTGCGCAGCGTTGCCCAGGCTCACGGCGGGCATGCGGCCTTTACCAACGCGCCCGAGGGCGGCGGCCAATGCCGCCTCACGCGGCTTGGGCCCTGCAAACGCCTGCGCGCGCCCTCCGTCCCCGTGCGCGGCTGAAACAACCGTTTGCGAACCGCCATGGACTGTGCTATACTGGGTTCACAAAAAATTGCAGGCGAGGGGGCGTACCTATGGATGCTTTGATTCAACAAGCTGTGAAGGGCATGCACGCCAACGGCTTTGAGGTTGCGGAGGTTCACACGGCGGGGGAGGCGCGCGATTATTTGCTCGCCCACATCGCGCCGGGCAAATCCGTAGGCGTGGGCGGCTCGGTAAGCGTGCGGGACACCGGCGTGCTGCCCGCCCTGGAGCGTCAGGGCTGCAAGGTATATACCAGCTGGGGCGCGAAGCCCGAGGATGTTCCCATGATCCGTGAAAACAGCCGCAGGGCGGACGTGTACCTGTGCTCGGCCAACGCCATTACCAGGGCTGGCAAGCTGGTGCTGGTGGACGGCCTGGGCAACCGCGTGGGCGCGGTGTGCGACGGCCCGCATGAGGTATTCTTCGTCGTAAGCCACTCCAAGGTAGTGGACGGCGGCATCAACACAGCGGTGGCGCGCATCAAAAAAACCGCCTGCCCGCAGAATACGCGCCGCTTGGGCATTGACACGCCCTGCGCCCGCACTGGCAACTGCGGCGACGACGCGTGTGAAAACAGCATCTGCCGCCTCACCCTGGCGGTAGACCGCGTGCCCCGCAACCGCAAAATGACGGTTGTGTTTGTGGAGGAAGCCTTGGGGTATTGAGCTTTTCGCTGCGTTTGCGGCGCACGCCTGGGGGCGTGCGCCGCTCAAGCCGTCGAAAAAGCTCGCCTGCGGCGATCTTTTCCGCCGAGAGTTGCGCCGTTCG
>URUF01000044.1 GCA_900550955.1 uncultured Eubacteriales bacterium
AGGTGAACCCTGTTTCGGCGGAAAAGATCGCCGCAGGCGAGCTTTTTCGACGGCCCGGAGGGCCTTCACACGCCCGTTTCCCAGTCAACCACGAGCACCTTGGTGCCATACGGCAGGTGCGTCCAAAGCCAATAGGCATTTATGCTGCCTTCCTCCTGGGCCCGCCAGTCCACGCGCACGCAGCCCTCGGACGCGCGCTCGCCCAGCTGGGCCGTCTGCTCGCTAAAATCCATCGCATTCGCGCCTGGCCTGTATCCCACCTGGTGAATCAAATTTCCGCCGTCGATACGGATGGCGTACTCATACCGAAAGCCCTTGCTTTCAAAGGGCATTACGCGGTCGGTGGTCAGAAACGCGCCCCGCCTGGTTTCCCGAAACGCCTTGTCCTCCGCCTTCAGGCCCGTGCTTACGCGCGCATGGGCTATGGGCTTGCCGCGCTCGTACACGGTTAGCGTTTGCGTTGCTTTGTTGATGAGCACGCCGTAGCGCGTGTTGGGCGCGACCATTTTCAGCTTCCGGGTGGGCACGTAGCCCTCCACGCAGGTATCGTCCTCATGCCGCCAGGCGCGCACGCGCGTGTAGGTCTTACCAACCTCCAGCACCTCAAGGCCCTGCGACTGGCCATGCACATTCCCCACCACGCCGCTTTTGGGGGTAGGCCCGGCATACAGCCGCTGATGATCCTCCGCATCGATGTTCACAACGGCTATGGGAGCCGTTATGGCCTGCCACACGCTTGCGTCGTCCAGCGCGGCGGGCAGCAGCGGCCCCGTGGGGCCCAGCTCCGCCTGCGCCGGGCGCTGGTTTTGTACCTTGAGCGGAAATGTGAAGGCCCGATCCTCCGAGCCGCTTGCATACACCTTGACGTAGTAGTCGCCCTCCGCGAGCTTGCGCCCGTTCCTTTCGCCGTTCCACACCATGCGGAAGAAGCCGCTGTTGTTGACCTTTTTGCGCACGGAGGCCGCTAGCTGCGTCCTTTCCGCATCGGAGTAAATTTCCAGGTTCACCACGCACTGGGCCGTTACGGCGCAATCCACAAACCAGGGGCTTGCGCGCTTGTGGCTAAACACCTCGCCGCAGGGCAGGGCATAATGCAGCGTTGCGATGGGGCTTTCCACGCAAAACCCGGCCCGCATCCAATGGCGCGTGCCGTCCGCCCGTTCCAGCATAGCCATGGCCCGGCATGCGCCCGGGGCCAGCGGCATGCCGCCGTAGGTGGTTGCGTCCCACACAAAGGTGTTTTCGCCCGCATGTACCGTCGCGTCCTTCACAATGGGCTGCTGCTCGCCCAGCGCGTTCCAAAGGCGGATGGTCAGCCGCCCGTCCGCCGGCGCTTCCACGGTAAGCTCCGTGCGCGCAAAGGGCTGTACCTGCGCAGGAAAACGCAGCTCCTCCGCCGACGCGCCCGCCGCAAGCAGCAGCCATAGTCCCGTCAAGACCAGCCAAACCCGCCTCTTCATGCATGCACCTCGTTTCTTTTGCAAAATCTATCTATTTAGGACGCGCGGAAGGCGGTTTGCGTTTGCGGATTTTGGACATATTTGTAACAAAAAGGCTTCCCCACTGCTATGCAAAAGCGTTTTGGGCTTTGCATAACAATGGGAAAGCCTTCGCTAAGGAAGGGTATCAGCGGACGCCCTGCGCAAATGTCGCGCGCACGCGCGCCCCGCCGCCCGCGCCGTTGGAAAGGACAAGCTCGCCGCCGCAGCGCTGGCAAATCACGCGGCAAATGTTCAATCCCAGCCCCAGATGGCCCTGCGGGCTGTATCCCTCCGCCCGGTAAAAGGGCTCCGCGGCCTTGCGCAGCCCCTCCTGGGTAAAGCCGGGGCCGTCGTCCTCGACGGTTACCGCCAGCCTGCCATCCGCCGCCGTTACGGATAGGGCCACATGCTCCCTGGCATAGCGCGCGGCGTTAACCAGCAGGTTTTCGCACGCCTGCGTCACCAGTTCGCGGTCCAGCGCCAGGCGCAGGCCGCCGCCCGCCGTATGCAGCGTAACCTGCTTGCCGCCGCACAGAATATGCGCCTCGTCCTCAAGGGCTTTCGCTAAGTCCGCAATTTCCACGGGCGCTGGCTTTGGCTCCAGGTCATCCAGCCGGCGCAGGCTGGACATGGCTTCCACATACTCCTCCAGCCTATGGATGTGCGCCTGCATAACGCGCACATCCTGCGCCATTTCCTCCGGATTGGCGCTTCCGCTTTCCAATTCCTCCCTAAGTATGCCGGCGTGGCCGCGCAACACGGTGAGCGGCGTGCGCAAATCGTGCGCGAAGGCCGCGTTCAGGCGCTTGCGCTCCTCCATCTGCCGCCACAGGGCGCGGTTGTTTTCCGCCAGCGCGGCGCGCATTTTCTCGAAGGAATCGCACAGCGCGCCCATCTCGTCCCGCCTATCCCAGCGGATGGTAAAATCCAGCTCCCTATCCGCAATTTTTTGCGAGGCCGCGCTTAGCAGCGCAATGGGCTGCTTGAGCTTTTTTAGGTAAAACAGCGCGCCGCACAGCACCGCCCCGCCGCCGTAGCACAGGGGGAACACGGCCAGCGTGCCCAGCGAAAGCAGCGCGGAGCGGGCGCGCTGTTGCGCGCTCTGTACCGGGATCACCATGATGAGGGAGCTGCTGTTACCGTCCTCCGCGCTCTCGTCCTCCCAATACTCCTGCGCGATGCGCATGGTAACGCCGTCCGCCTCCAACAGCGCCACCTCGCCGCCCTGCGCGTCCAGGATGCGGTAATGCATGCCTTGTTCGTCGGTCCAGCTCACGTAGGTTCCGCCCGGAGGCACCTCGTATTCCTGGTAGTTCAGCCAGAAATTTTGCGCGTCGTCAACGCGCAGGCTATCCAAAGCGTTCACGGCCAGCGAACAGATTGCTGTGGCCGTTATAAAGCCCGCCAGCGTGTACAGCGCAAACGACGCCCTTAGCGACCAATCCCGGATATGCCTGCGCCTGTGCCAGCGCTCCTTCAACGCACCCATTTGTAGCCACATCCCCACACGGTTTCAATATAGCTGCGCGCGCCCGCCGCCGCAAGCCTTACCCGGATGCGCCGGATGCGCTCCGCCACAACGGAGGCGTCGCTTTCGCCCTCGTAGCCCCATACGCATTCGTAGATGCGTTCCTTATCAAACACCTGCCCCGGGTTCTGGCTAAGCAGCTCGATGATGTCAAACTCCTTTTTGGCAAAGGAAAGCGGTTGCCCGTCGTAGGTGACGGTGCGGTTGGTATAGTTAATGGCGAGGCGCCCGTCCATGCGCACCTCCGCCACGCGCGCACGGCGGCTTTCCCGCCTGAGGTGCGCCGCCACGCGCGCGCCCAGCTCGTCGATGGAAAAGGGCTTGATCACGTAATCGTCCCCGCCGGAGGCAAAGCCGCGCAGCTTATCCGCGTCCTCCACGCGCGCGGTTAAAAACAGCACGGGGCAATCCATATGCATGCGCAGCTGGCGGCATACGGCAAAGCCGTCCATATCCGGCATGTTCACGTCCAAAAGCACCATATCCGGCCCCTGGGCCACCTTTTCAAGCGCCTCGCGCCCGTTTAAGGCGGTGATCACCTCATACCCGGCGCGGGTAAAATACCGCGCCAGCATGGCGGTAATATCCGGTTCGTCATCCACGATCAGCAGCTTTGCCATCGCTTTCGCTTCCTTTCTTTTCCGTGCCGTTTATGCGCCTGTATACCACAACGCCCAGGCCGCACAGTGCCAGCGTAACGCCAAACACCGCCGCGGCAAAGCCGTATTGGCCCATATTCAGCGCGTCGCCGCCAATGGTGGAGGTAATCACCGAGGGGATGCGCCCCACCCCGGAAATGAGCAGCCAGCGGCCCAGCCGCATGTGCGAAAGCCCCACGCAATAGGTGAGCAAATCCTTGGGCGTGCCCGGAAACAGGAAGATAACAAACAGCCATGCTTCCAGCCTGCGCTCATCCTTTAAGATGCGTAGCGAGTCAATCCTCTCCCTGGGGAAGAACACCTCCACGGCCCGGCTGCCGTACCGCCTTACGAATAAAAACACGACCGCCCCGCCGATTACCGCGCCAAGCAGGCACAAAAGCGTGCCCTCCACCGCCCCAAAGGCATAGCCCGCGGCAATTTCCAGCGGCTCGCCCGGGATCATCGCCACAACGATCTGCAGGGCCATCATGCCCACGAAGGCCGCGCCGCCCCACCATCCCTTCTCCTGCACCCAGGCGCGAAACTGCTGGGGATCGCTTAAAAGCTTCAGCATCGGCTTGCCCACCCAAAGGCAGGCGGCCGCCGAAAGCGCGATAAAAATACCTATGCCCATTCCCGCCAGCCATTTGCGCCTGCGCCGCTTCGTATCAGGGGTTTTCCTCTGCTGTGTATTCAACGCCTATCACCGCTTTCCTGCGTTCTGCCGGGAAGAGGCCCTCCTCGCCGGCAGCTTTTAGCATAAGGCGCAGGTTTCTATTTTTTCTCTACTTTAAGGGAAAAAAGCCCGCCCCTTCCGCCGGCTTCCAAAACGCACGCGCACCTCCCGGGCCAATATACTGCCTATGGGAGGTGCTCACCGAAATGAACGATATTGTGCTTATGGCGCTGATAGCGACGCTTGGAACCTGGTTTGTGACCGCGCTGGGCGCGGCGACGGTGGTATTTTTCAAATCGCCCAATCAAAAGGCGCTCAATCTGATGCTGGGCTTTGCCGCGGGCGTGATGATCGCGGCCAGCTTCTGGTCGCTGCTTCAGCCTGCCATTGAGCGCGCGGAGGCAGCCGCCGGCATGCCGCCGTGGCTGGTGGCGACGCTGGGCTTCCTGGCTGGCGCGCTGTTTATGTGGGGCGCGGATAAGGTGGTGTGCCTGGCGCGCAGCCGGGCCAACAGCACCCAGGGCCGGCCTAACGAGCGGCTTAACCGCATCATTATGCTCATCCTGTCCATTACGCTGCATAACATCCCCGAGGGGCTGGCCGTGGGCGTGGCCTTTGGCGCGCTGCAAACGGGCGTTACGGCCGAGAGCCTCATGGGCGCCATTACCATCGCGCTGGGCATAGGGCTGCAAAATTTCCCGGAGGGCGCGGCGGTTTCCATCCCGCTTAGGCGCGAGGGCTATTCCCGCAAAAGAAGCTTCCTGCTGGGGCAGGCGTCCGGCCTGGTGGAGCCCGTCGCGGGCGTGATTGGCGCGCTGCTGGTGGTGTATGTGGAAGCCATATTGCCCTTCGCGCTCTCCTTCGCCGCCGGGGCTATGATTTTGGTAGCCGTGCATGAGCTGATTCCCGAATGCCAGGAAAACCAGGCGGCACAGCCCTATTGCGCCACCATGGGCATTGTGGCCGGGTTCGCGGTTATGATGCTTTTGGACGTAATGCTTGGCTGAGGGGGACGCCTCCTTCGGAGGGCGCCGCGCCCTCCGAAGCTTGTTTTACAGCGGCCGCGCGAACGGAAGCAAGCCAATATTGACAATTCACAAACTGCCATATATCATACTAAAAAACGATATATTCCTAAGCGGGAAGGAGCAAGTTGGAATGAAAAAGCAGGTTTCGATTCTCATGCTGTGCCTGTGCCTGTGCCTTTGCCTAGCGCCAGGAGCGTTTGCCAGTTCAATTCAAATCCCCGCCACCTCTCAGGAGGCGCTCAATCAGTTGCCCATGTCTTTGCCCCCTTTGCCTGAAATCACGGTGGATTCCACAAGCTATTCCCAGGGCACAGCCTTCGTTATCAGCGGACTGGACGCCTGGCCTATCGAATATATCAAGAATTATCAAAACGGAGTATTCCTGTATTCGCCTAAAAATATGAGTACCGATGGCCTTAAGCCCATCAAGGGTTTGGAAAAAGAGCCTTTTGCCATTATCATGTCAGAGGATGCCAGCACCGTAAACTTCGTGCTTAAAAAGTCCAAGCTGGAATATTTTCAAATGACCCTGAATGAAGAAGAGGTAGAATTTACGCTCCGCTTTGCCAATAAAGCTTCCTGCGTGATACGCTCCAGTGGAACGCTGCGCAACTATTCTTTCACGTCCAAGGAAGTGGAGGTATCTGCCGACTACGATGAGGATGGCCTGCTGCAAAGCTACAGCTATTTCAAAACAAAATGGACTAACCGACGTGGATACATTCAGCTCGAAGCCGACTATAATCCTTTGGGCGATATCAGCCGTTTGTATCTCATAGACGAGCCTGATACCCGTTATTCCTGCTACGACGGCCAGTGGTTCTACAAAGCCGTGCATGCGGGCACTGAAGCTATCCTTTCATGTGAGGAACCGAAAGGATTCAGCTTTGATACCTATCCTCCCGCCACATTCTATCCTGCGGAGGACGGCGCCAAAATCGCTGAAAAATATAAAAGCTCTCTTACGGCATGGGATCCCTTGTATTCAATAGATGAAGACCTGAAAAAAGGCGCTAATCCAAACAACCTGTTTCCGCCGCTGCCAAAAATTTTGGAAGAAACAAACGACGCCGGCGATCTTATCCTTACCATCACCGGACTGTCTGCCTGGGGAGTCAAACCTGTGAACGGCGATTTCTATTCGGAGATTGATGCGCAGCTATTGCCAGTTGATAATCCTAACGATGAGTTCAAAAGCAGAATTGCGGGGGATAGTCTTTTGAATTCCTATATCTGGCTGTGCCTGCCGTCCGACGACCTGGATACGTTTAATTCCATCAACTTTCATAAATTCAGCGTTGAAGATGATTGGGGATTGAATATATCCTTGGAGAACGGTTCCTACTATTCCTTTTCCTTAGGCGATACGCCTTATTTGAGTTATTACGAATGCTTCAGGAACGGCAAGGTTTATTCCTATGACTTCCTTCCAGACGGTTCCCTCTGCTATTCTGATATAATCCAAAACATATTCTTCGATGGGGAGCTGCTACAAATCGCGTATGATCAAGAAGATGCCGTTCAATCCTTTGTCCAATTTATGGAGATTTCCCCGGAGCATCGTGTGGAATCCTGTTACAACTCCCAGGGAGAGCTGCTTAGCAGCATTTATTATGCCGGCGATCGTATGCTCTACTATGACGGCTCATCGAAGGAATGGACGGACTTCTTCAGCGAACAGGCCGTATCTGCACCGGAAGACTTTGCGATAATCGAATCCCTGGATATTCAGCGTTTAAACGAACAATTGCAATAAATCTCCGCATCCCCTATTCCTAAAGAGGCATTGGAGCGCTGTGGATTCCAGACCTTCTGTTTGCAATTATGAAGCGACCCACAACCAAATACTGCTTTCCGGCATATGAAAAAGAAAATTGCCGTGCAGTTCGCTGCCGGTTTCTTTTCACCTTGCGCCTGACCCGCAAAGGCAGGTTGCTGTTTCTCACCTGTAAAAGGCGCTGATCAATGTAGTTATACAAAGTCCTGGTGCAGACCATCGTTTCAAAAAGGTTTTCTTGCCGCGCGCAGCCGCAGGCCGCATACGGCGAGCTTTTCCCAACAAGTATGGCCTCCTGCGTTGCCTGGCGGGCCTGATAGACCCTCTGCCCAGCGCCGGAAAAATACCGTGTATACTGGCGGTATTCGCTATCCATCTGCTGGGCGGTTCCGCGCTTGGGTTGCTTTATCTGCCGTTGACTTCACAATACCCAGTTCCCAGGCTATCTGGTCTTTGCCCGCCTTCGTTTTATAATCCGCCTCCAAAGCTTGTTTTTTCTTTGCGCCTCCCACGCCTTTGCCATATGCGCCGCCGGATGGTATAATAAGGCGGGTATATATTTTGGAAACGCCCACAGGAGGACTGCCTTGCAAAGAATCGTTACGCGCCTTTTGGCGCTTTCCCTGGGAATGGCGCTGGCCTGCCATGCGGCCGCGGCACGGGCCGCCTCAACGCCCATTGCGGTTCAGACGCCCCGCGGCACGGTGGATTTTTCTTATGTTCAAACCCTTAACCCGGAATGCGTGGCATGGCTCTATCAGGAGGGGACAAGCTACAGCCGCCCTATTTTTCAAAGCACGGACAATCAAAAATATGCGAACCACGCCTTTGATGGCACCGTTATCAAGCGCGGCAGCCTGTACCTGGACGCAGCCGCCAGCCCCGCCCTGGAGGACGCGCTTACGTTTCTCTATGGCGATAGCCGGGAGGAGGGCCCTTTTGCCCTGCTAAAGGACTATCTGGAAACCTATGCCGCCCGGCCCGCCCTGCGCCTTATCACCCCCGGCGGGGACTGGCAGGTGGAGGTTTTTGCCTGCATGGCTTCCACCACGCGCGATACGGATTCCTGGCGGCCGCCTGCGGATACAAGCGGCGCGGCGCGTGAACAGTGGTACCGCGCGCTGCGCGCCCAAAGCCAGGCGCCCACCCCTGCGGCGGCGCTGCCCGGCGAGGACGAGCGCGTGCTGGCGATGGTGGGGATGGGCAACAACGGCAAATGCATCCTGGTATACGGCACGCTGCGTCCCATCCGCTACACGGGCGGCGAGGCCTTCGACCTTGTGAAGCGGGAGCTGGACAGCCGTGAAACCACAAGCGGCCTTAAAGAAGCAGGCCCCTTGGGCCAGTTGATGGTTTACGCCCAGGATGACCCGCTTTGGAGCAAAATGCGATACGAAAGCAGTAGCAGTCAGTATTTCCGCCGGTTTGGCGGAGGAGGATGCGGCCCGACGGCGGTGGCCATGGCGCTTGCCAACCTGCTTCCCATGGACGAGCTGCCCAAGCTTGGCTCCGCTGCCGCCTCCGACCTGGGCGTGCTGTTTTGCTCCTGCTCGGTAAACCGCAATTTCTGCAACCATATGCATGTGCCCTATCAGCTTTCCACGCCGCAGGAATACCTGCGCTACCTGCCCGTGGCGGTGGCGAACTTTGCGGCTGGGAACAACCGCTGGGGCGTGGTTGCGCGCCGCGGCAATGCCTACGGCACCAGCATGAAGTTTTTGGAGCCGCTGTGCAGCGTGTTTGGCATTGAGGCGACATCCACCCGCCTAATTGACGAGGTGATTGAAGCGGTGCTTCGCGCGCCGGGCCGGTGTATGGCGATTGCCTGCGCCACGCTTGGCAGCCCCTTTACAAGCACCAGCCATTACGTGGTTATTGCCGGGGCGGATGAAACGTACTTTTATGTGCTGGACCCCCTGCCCCGGGAAAGCTACGGGAGCCTGGATAGGTATGGCATTGTGGAGGTGCTTTCACCGGGCGTTGCGCGCATCCGCATTGAAAACGCCTCGTTGTGCCTGCTTTCGCCGCTTGTTATTTTAAGCGTATCTGAATGAAAACGCCAAAGGAGATTCCTTATGCAGCCAACCACCGATGATTTTGAGGGCCTAAGCAGCCAGGAGGCCGCGGGCCGGGCCGCAAACGGCCAGGCCAACCGAATGCCGCGCCAGCGCGAGGGCGGCGTTGCGGATATCCTGCGCCGCCATGTGCTCACGCTGTTTAACCTGCTGAACCTGGCGCTGGCCGCGCTGCTGTTTTGGGTAGGCAGCCACCGCGACATGCTGTTTTTGGGCGTGGTGGTTTCCAATACGCTTATTGGCGTGGTTCAGGAGCTGCGCGCCAAGCGCACGCACGACCGGCTTCAGCTTTTGAGCGAGGGACGCGTGCGCGTTCTGCGCGACGGCGCGGAATGCCAGCTTCCCCCGCAGGAGCTTGTTTTGGGCGACGTGGCGCTGCTTTCGCGCGGCGATCAGACGCCGGCGGACGCGGAGGTGCTTTGCGGGCTTGCGCAGGTGGACGAGTCCCTGCTGACGGGGGAGAGCGAGCCAGTCAATAAGGGGCCGGGCGACCGCCTGTATTCCGGCAGCTTTCTGGTGGGCGGCGGCGTAACCGTGCGCCTGACCGCGGTGGGCGCGCAAAGCTACGCGGGGCAATTACAGCTGGCCGCCCGCAAGGTGCGCCGCCCCAGCAGCGAGCTGATGCGCGATATGCGGCGCATCATCCGCTGGGTAAGCGCGCTTATCCTGCCCATTGGCATAAGCATGTTTTTGAAGCAGTATTTCACCATGGATGTGGATTTGCAGGGAGCCGTTACCAAAACGGTTGCCTCCATGCTGGGCATGATCCCGGAGGGGCTTATCTTGCTCACCTCCGTTTCGCTGGCGGTAGGCGTGGTAAAGCTGGGCCGCTCAAACGCCTTGGTGAACGAGCTGTTCGGCATTGAAACCCTGGCCCGCACCGACGTGGTGTGCATGGATAAAACCGGCACCCTCACCAGCGGCGAAATGACGCTGGAGGAAACCCTGCCCTTAAACGGCGCCTCGCAGGAGGAAATCGCCGCCTGCCTGGGCGCGCTGCTCGGCACGTTCCCAGATGAAACGCCCACTACGCGCGCGCTTGCGGCGGCCTATCCCGCCAGCGGCGCGCAGCCTGTGGCGGCCGTGCCCTTTTCCAGCGCGCGCAAATGGTCCGCCGGGCAGTGGGACGCGCTTGGCACGGTGGTGCTGGGCGCGCCCGAGCGGCTTGCGGGCGGCGGCGTGCTTGAGCAGGCGCAGGCGCAGGCCGCCCAGGGGCGGCGCGTGCTTATGCTTGCCCGCACCTTGGAAGCGTTAAACGGCGAAGAACTGCCCGGCGGGCTTGCGCCGGTAGCGCTTTTGTGCCTGCGGGATTCGCTCAGGCCCAATGTGCAAAAAACCGTGCGCTACTTTGGCCAGCAGGATGTGGCGCTCAAGGTGATTTCCGGCGACAGCCCGCTTACCGCATCCCATGCGGCGCTGGCGGCTGGCGTGCCCGGGGCCGGGCGCATGGTGGATTTGAGCCTGCTTTCGGGCGAAAAGGACTATGCTGCCCTGTGCCGCGAATATACCGTGTTTGGCCGCGTATCGCCCGAGGATAAGCGCGGGCTGGTTGAGGCGCTCAAGGCCGATGGGCATAACGTGGCCATGGTGGGCGACGGCGTGAACGATATTCCCGCGCTCAAGGCGGCGGATTGCTCCATCGCCATGGCGGGCGGCAGCGACGCGGCCTGCCGCGTGGCGCAGATTTGCCTGCTGAACGCGGATTTTGATGTGCTTCCGCAAATTGTGCTGGAGGGAAGGCGCGTAATCAACAACATCACGCGCGCCTCGTCGCTGTTTCTGGTCAAAAACATTTTTAGCCTGCTGCTTTCGGTGCTGCTGCTGGCGCTTCCGTTCGTGTATCCCTTTGCGCCCATCCAGCTTACGCTCGTCAGCGCGCTTACCATCGGCGTGCCCTCGTTTGTGCTGGCGTTACAGCCCAGCCGCGACCGCGTGCGCGGCAGCTTTTTGCGCAACGTCATCATGCGCGCGCTGCCCGGCGGGGTGTGTACGGCGGCGCTGATCATTCCGCTAATGGCCTTTTCCAACCGGCTTGGGTTTTCTGCCGAAACGGTGAGCACCCTAAGCACGCTCATTGCCGGGTATTCCGGCATGGTGGCGCTGTTTTTGACCTGCCTGCCGCTAAACCCGCTGCGCGGCGCGCTTGTGGCGCTGATGTCGGCCGCCTTTGCCGCGGCGGTGCTGTTTTTCCCGCAGGTGTTTTACCTTACGCCCATCGCCGGCACGCAATGGGCCATGCTGGCCGCGGCCGCCGTGCTGGCCCCGGTCGTGCAGGTGGGCCTGGGCGCGCTTGTGCGCCGGGCCGGCCATAAACGCCCCGCCGCCGCCCATCCGGCCTGAATGGAAGGGCGCGTCCCCAAACCCCGGCAAACGCAAAGCGGGCCGCCCTTTTGCGACCCGCCAAGAAAAATCTAAAGCCCGCGCGCGTCTGCTTTGAAAGCCTTGCAGCGCAAGGCTTTCTTACGCTGCTCGCCGCCCGGCGCAAAAAAGGGCCCGCCGCGGCTTCCCTTTCTGCGATAGGCCCTGGCCTTGTTAGGCGCCCGTTCCGCTAAAAGCAGGCGCTTAGCGCCTTACGGCCCCTAAAGGGGCGGCGGTTCGGGGCCTAAGCCCCTCCTCCACCTAGAGCTCGTAGCGTTCCAGGATTTGTTTGGCGATTTTGGCCCGGGAGAGGCGCGCGTCCATCGCCTGCTTTTCGATGGCGCGGTGCGCCTCGCCTTCGGTTAGGCGCTCGTGCTCAATCAGCAGGCACTTCGCCCGGTCCACCAGGCGCAGCTCCTCCAGCTTCTGGTGCAGCTTTTCGTTTTCGCGGCTTACCAGCAGCAGGCGGTTGCGCGTGGCCGCCGCCAGCTGCACGGTCTGCTGAAAAAGCTGCGGGTTAAGCGGCTTGGCCGCCACCAAAACGCCCGCCTCCGTGGCGGGATTGTAAATCATTCCCATTAGCTCCGCCTTTACCAATAGCACAACGGCGCACAGGCTGCTCTCGGTAAGCTCCATGGCCAGCTCAAGCCCGCTTTCATCCGCAAGCGGCGCGTTGATCACCACCATGCCGTAGCCGCCCTGGGCCAGCAGGCGGCGCGCCTCCCCCGCCGAGGCCGCGGCGCTTCCCGGCGGAATGCCCATGCCGCTTAACAGCTGGCGCAGCTTTTCCCCGCCGCGCCCGCATACCACCAATACTTTGCTTTCCGTCACCCGCGCGACCGCCCCTTCCTCACTGCCGGCATCGTGCCGCTAAAAGCGCAGGATTTGCGCATGCGTTTGGGCCGCGGCGTCGCGCGAGCGGGCGGCCAGCAACCCTTGGGCGCGTTCCACATAGCGCCGGGTAACGGCGGGCGGCAGAGCCGCGTTTACAAACGCGCTGTCCCGCGCAAGGGCGATGGCCTCCTCCATGGCGAGGGGCAGCAGGGGCGCGCCGCTATCCGCACCGGTGAAAAAGCCATCCAGCGACAGGTTCTGGCGCAGGCCCTCCAGCGCCGCCTCTATCAGCAGGGCGAAGCCGATGTATACGTTCATTGTGGGGTCGGGGCTGCTTAGCTGCATGCGGGCAAAGCGCTCCTGCGGCAAGGGGATGCGCAGCGCGCTGCGGTCGCGCTCCATGCTCCAACACAGCCTGCAAAACGCCTCCGGCGCGCTCAGGCGTTCGTAGCTGTTGGGCAGCGGGTTTAAAAACAGCGTCATTTCCGGCAGGCGGCGCAAAACGCCGGCCATGCAGCTGCGCGCCTCCGCGCCCAGCGCCCCGTCCTCCATACGCAACAGGTTCCGTCCCTCGCGGTAGAGGGCCAGCTTCACATGCAGGCCGTTGCCCGCCTCGCCCGGCAGGGGCTTGGGCATGAAGGTGGCATGCACGCCGTAGCGCTGCGATACCGCGCGCACCGCGTGAATGAAGGCCACGTAATGATCCGCCGCGGTAAGCGGCTCGGCGCGGTGAAAGTCCACCTCGTTTTGGCCGGGGCCGCGCTCGTGATGGCTGCTCTCCGGGCGGATGTTCATCTGTTCCAGGGTGAGCACGATATCGCGCCGCACATCCTCGCAGCGATCCATGGGCGCAACGTCCATGTAGCCGCCCGCGTCATGGGGCTGCATGGTTAAGCGGCCGTGTTCGTCCAAATCGAACAGGTAAAACTCGCAGTCCGTGCCGATGCGCACCTGCAACCCCGCGTCGGCCGCATGCCGCGTGGCCGCGCGCAGCATGGCGCGGCTGCCGGCGGCAAAGGGCTCGCCCTTAGGGGTATATAAATCGCACAAAAGCCGGCACACGCGCCCGGACTGGGGCCGCCAGGGCAGTATGCACAGCGTGTCCGGGTCGGGCCTGAGAACAAGGTCGCCGCCGGAGATGCCTTCGCAGCCGTCCACGGCCGTGGCGTCTATGGCGATACCCCTTTCAAACGCCTCCGGAAGCTGGTCTGGCAAAATAGCGATGTTTTTCAATTGCCCAAACAGATCCGTAAACGCCAGGCGGATGAACTTTACGTCGTTCTCCTCAATAAATTGCAAAACCTCGCCGGAGAGCATAGCGCACCTCTTTCCGCAGCCCGCGGGCCGCACGGTCCTCAAAATCCAATTTCATTATAACATAGCGCGGCGGCGGGAGGGTGTGTTTTTCCTGTATCTGAGGTTTTGCGCAGGTGGTCGTTGACACTCCAACGGCGATACGCTAGAATAAAGGGCGTTGTGGCCTATTGAATCCTGGAGGCGAGGGGAAATGTTTGTTCCTGTTTTGTTGTTTGGAATCGGCCTTCTGTTCCTTATCAAGGGCGGCGATTGGTTTGTGGACGGCGCTACCGCCATCGCGCACCGCTTCCATGTTTCCGAGCTGCTGATTGGCGCAACAGTGGTATCCATCGGCACCACGCTGCCGGAGGTGATGGTTTCCGCCGCCTCCGCCATAGGCGGCCATGGCGAAATCGCTTATGGCAACGCCATAGGCTCCGTCATTTGCAATACGGCGCTGATTGCGGCGCTCACCATCGCCATCCGTCCCTCCGCCGTGGATAAAAAGGCGCTTCGCATGCCGGTGGCCTTCTTTTTTGCCGCTGCGGTTATTTATGCGCTTACCGCCTATCTGGCCGGGTATTTCAGCCGCGCGATTGGGCTTGTGCTGCTGGCGATGTTCGCGGTGTATCTTTATCTGACCATTTCCCAGGCCCGCAGGGAATCCGCCGCGCCGGCGCAGGCTGCGCCGGAAGCTGCGCAGGATCCCCTTTGGCGCGAAGTGCTGCTGCTTGTTACCGGCGCGGCGCTGATTGCCGCGGGCGCGCACCTGCTGGTGGATAACGGCACGCTGATCGCTCAGGCGCTGGGCGTGCCAGAGTCCGTAATCGCGCTTACGTTTGTGGCGCTGGGCACATCGCTGCCGGAGCTGGTAACGGCGGTTACCTCGCTCATCAAGGGGCACAGCGCGCTTTCGCTGGGCAATATCATCGGCGCAAACCTGTTCAATCTGGTGCTGGTTAGCGGCACGGCCGCAACCCTCGCGCCCTTCACGCTGCCGCAGGGCAAAACCATCGGCGGCATGAACGCCTCGCTGGCGGTGGATATGCCGCTGATGTTTGCGGTGATGCTGCTTATCACCGTGCCCGCCCTGTGCAAGGGGCGCCTGTCCCGCTGGCAGGGCGTTACGCTGCTTTGCCTGTACGCGGCCTTCTGCGCGTTCCAATTCTTCTGCTAAGCCGGGGGAGCTTGTTGCCGCATGATGGATTTAAGCGCGCTGTACCAGCCCATTACGGCAACGCCCCTCAGCCCCGCGCAGCGCATTTTGGAGGCGCAGCCCGGCGAGGCGATGCGCCCGTATGTGCGCTGCTTTTGGCAGGAGGGCGATGCGTGCGCGCCCACGCTGGTGGTGCCCGATACCTGCATGGATCTGCTTTTCCGCTGGGACGCTGTCAGCGGCGGCTATGCCTGCTGCTTCAGCGCCCTGTATGACAAGCCGTTTTTTCTGCCCGCCGGCGCGCAGCGCGTGCCGGTTTCTTTTGCGATACGGTTTTACGCATGGTCCGCAGCGCTGTTCACGCGCGCGCCGCTGGCGGGCAGCCTACGCCTCTCCCTGGACGCGCGGGAGTATTTTGGGCCCCTTGTGCGCGACCTAACGCGCATGCTGCATCAAACGCCGGACTTTGCTTCGCGCTGCGCCAGGGCGGAGGGCCTGCTGTATGCGCGCATGGCCGCGCCGCAGCCGGACGCCGCCTTTGGCAACGCGGTATACGCCATTTTGCAGAGCCGGGGCCGCCTGCGCGCGCACGAGCTGGCAAAGGACGCGCACCTAAGCCTGCGCCAGCTGGAACGCCTGTTTCAGCGCTATGCGGGCGTGCCGCCCAAGGCGCTCAGCGCCATGATACGCTATCAGTACCTATGGCGGGACGCGCTTTTCTTGCCGGACTTTCACATCCAGGACGCGGTGTACCGCTACGGCTATACAGATCAATCCCATCTGCTGCGCCAGTTTCGCGCGTATCACGGCCTGCCGCTCGGGCAGGCCCTGGCGCTGGCGCGCGGGGATGTCGCGTTTTTACAAGACGCATCCGCCCCTTTCTGATACCCTAAGGCGCAAGGAGGGATGCATTATGAACCTGACCCACGAAAGATTCCGTCAAATCGAAAGCTGGATCCTGCGCAACGGACGGCCGTTGGAGGCCGCGCGCTATGCCATGCGCTTCCAGGGCGAGGGCCCCGGGCGCTTCCTTGCGCTGCTGCGCCTGTATCAAAATGCCGACGGAGGGTTTGGCCACGCGTTGGAGCCGGACGGCTGGAACCCCCATTCCACGCCCTATGGCACGCTAAGCGCGCTGAACCTGCTGCGCGAGGCTGGCGTGAGCGATTACGCCCATCCGCTCTATCAGGGCGCGCTTGCCTATCTTGCCAGCGGGGATGGCTTTGAGGACGGTTGCTGGCTTTTCAGCATGCCCAGCAGCAACGATTATCCGCACGCCCCCTGGTGGGGCTACGACCCAGCGCTCAACCAGGCGGAAAGCCTTGGCCTGTCCGCCGCGCTGGCGGCCTTTGCCTTAAGCGCGTGCACTGCCGGTGAGCCGCTGTATCAAAAGGCGCTTGCGATTGCCCAACGCGCCTACGAGCGGCTCATGAGCGGCGCGAACCCCGGCGTGATGGGCATCGACGGCTTCATGGCCCTCAGGCCGCACTGGCAGGCGCTTTCCATCGCGCCGGATCTATCCGCAGTGGACGGGGTTTTGCATGCCATGGTGAACGCCGCCATCGTGCGCGATGCGGCGCTGTGGGAGCAATACGTGCCCCGGCCCTCCGCCGCTATCCAATCCCCGGACAGCCCATTTTATGCCGAAAACCGCGCTGATTTGGAGAAGGAGCTTGACTACCTGATTGCCACCCTGCCTAAGGATGACGATGTGTGGCCCATTAACTGGTGCTGGTTCCAGGAGGGAGAGCGTTATCCCAAGGCCTTCGCCATCAGCGAAAGCTGGTGGAAGGCCTGGAAAGCCATTGAAAAGCTGTGCCTGCTGCGCGCTTTCGGCAGGATTGAGGGTTGAAACAGGCGGCGAGGAGAATGCCTCGCCGCCTAGGCCGTCGAAAAAGCTCGCCTGCGGCGATCTTTTCCGCCGAGGATTGCGCCGTT
>URUF01000045.1 GCA_900550955.1 uncultured Eubacteriales bacterium
CGCCTACGCCCACGCCCGCCCCCACACAGGTTCCCACGCCCACGCCAACGCCCGTGCCTACGCCCAGCCCAACGCCCACGCTTTCGCCTTATGAGCAGGCGCGCGCGCAAGCGCCCACGCTGGCTGCGCTAAGCGACGCGAGCTTTGAAAAGGCGCGTACCCTCAAAGTATACGGCGCGCCTTCCCAGGACGCCTATAAGCGCCGCGGCGCACAGGTGACCACGGATGAAACCGTATTGATTTATGGCGTGGAAAATGGCTGGGTGCTTGTGAGCTATACCATTGGCAACGGCTCGCGCGGGCGCATGGGCTATATTGAGGATACCACCCTGCGCAACGCAGAAAGCGTGGCGAGGCTGGCGTTTACCTCGCTCCCCATAACGCTTACCCGCAATGCCAACGCCACCGACGACCCGCTTAACGGCAAGGCGGCCGTGACCAAGCTAAAAGCGGGCGACGAGGTTGTGCTGCTGGCCTTCATGGGCGAAGAATGGGCCTATGTGCAAACCAGCGTGGATGATAAGGAATGCCGTTTGTTCATTCCGCAGGAGGCGCTAAGGGAGAAATAAAGCCGCTTTGGCATGGAGGCGTATACAAATGGATCGCAGGGACGAGATCATACAGCTGCAAATGGACGTTATCAATCAGCTGACGCGCAGCAACTTAAACCGCATCGCGGACGACCTGTGGGGCGCGCCGCAGCCTGCCGCGGACGCAAGGCCGTCGACGGAAAGCAAGGCGGAGCAGGGAAAGGACGCGGCTCCGCAGACGGAATCGTCCAAGGAGCGGCAGCCGGCGGAGGAACCCCAGGAAACCATGCAGGATCTTCAAAAGGAGCTTGAAGAATACATCGGCCTGGATACGGTGAAAAAGGAGGTTGAAAGCCTCATTAACCTGGTCACCGTCCAAAAGCTGCGTAAGGAAAACGGTCTGCCCGTGAACGATCTCTCGCTGCACATGGTGTTTTCGGGCAATCCGGGCACGGGTAAAACCATGATTGCGCGCTTCATGGCGCGGGTATACAAGTGCCTGGGCATTTTGAGCAAGGGGCAGCTGATTGAGGTAGACCGCAGCGGCTTGGTGGCCGGATATGTAGGGCAAACCGCTATCAAAACCGCAGAGGTCGTTCAAAAGGCCCTGGGCGGCGTGCTGTTTATTGACGAGGCCTATGCCCTTACCAGCCGCGGAGGAACGGATTACGGACAGGAAGCCGTGGATACGCTGCTGAAAGCCATGGAGGATCACCGGGAGGATTTGGTGGTGATCGTGGCCGGATATACGGAGCTGATGGAAGCGTTCGTCAAATCCAACCCCGGGCTGGAAAGCCGCTTCAACCGCTTCATACACTTTCCGGATTATACGGTTCAAGAAATGCTGGACATCTTTGAGATGCGCTGCCGAAAGAGCGGCTACGAGCTTGACGGGGACGCCCGCGAGCTGCTCAAAAGCCTGCTGGCGCTGTGCAGCCTGGATGTGGAGGGCTTTGGCAATGCGCGCGGCGTGCGCAACCTGTTTGAGCGCGCTGTGAGCGCGCAGGCGGACCGCCTGGCACGGCAGGCCAATGTGACCCGCGAGCAGCTCATGCTGCTTACAGCGGATGATATCCGCGTGGCCGGAGGAGGTTGCGAGGATGGAGAGCCGCCGGCAGCAGAAAAAACGGACGCTGCCAAAAAAGAATGACCCAACATAACCGCCGGTGGCACAAGCCGCCGGCGGCTTTGCATAGGGGAATAGGAGGCTGTTGCTTTGTTCAAAATCGGCGAATTCTCTAGGCTTACCCAGGTTTCAATTCGTATGCTGCGTTACTATGACGAGGTAGGGCTGCTAAAACCCGCCAATGTGGATGCTTTTACAGGGTTTCGCCAATATGAAGCCGCGCAGATTGCCGACCTGAATCAAATCGTCTACCTGCGTGACAGCGGCATGAACGTGGCGCAAATAAAGCAAGCCTTGCAGGAAAAAGAGCGGCTTGGCGAATACTTGGAACAAAAGCGTATTGAAATTGAAGCGGAAATTGAGGCTGAAAAGGAAAAGCTCAGAAAGCTGGAGCTGGCCCAAAAGGAATGGCGGAAAGGCGATAGCCAGATGCATTATCAAGTGATACTTAGGAAAATCCCCAGCTACCAGGTGCTTTCCCTGCGCAGACGGGTAAGCGATTATTATGCCGAAGGCGAGCTGTGGCGCGAGATGGCGGCTTTTGCCCAAGAAAAGCGGCTATGCCTGTCGCAGGATACATTTGCGATCTATCATGATCCCGATTATCGTGAAAGCGATGTGGATATCGAAATCTGCGCCTGCGTAAAGAAAAAGGGACGCAATGCGGGAAGCTTTGTTTTCCGCGATACGGAGCCTGTGGCGGCTATGGCATGCACTATGGTCTATGGCGATTTTTCAAACATTGCAGGCGCGTATTCTGCTTTTGCCTCCTGGCTGCAAAACGAAGGGGCTTACCACATGGCTGGGCCCACGCGCCAGATTGTGCATCGCGGCCCATGGAACGAAACCAAGCCTGAAAAATACCTGATCGAGTTGCAGATTCCACTGGCGCGGATGCAGCCGGATTGAAAAATGCATTTCCCTCTTGTATCTCACATGGTGTGAGGCTGTACAATGCTCCTGCAATCCAAAAAACAGGAGGAGAAAGGCATGGAAGGCTATCAGGTTTGTCCCATTGGCTCGATTGTGGTTTCTGAAGAAGGAACGTGGCTGAAACTAAGGCGGGAATACATACCCGCGCTGGAAGCGCTGGAGGGCTTTCGCCACATTAACGTATTGTGGTGGTTCAGCGATTTTGACGGCGACGCGTTCCGCAAGGTCCTGCAGGTTCCCCAGCCCTATAAGGATGCGCCGCAGGTGATGGGCGTGTTTGCCACTCGCTCCCCAATACGCCCCAATCCCATTGCGCTTACAACCTGCGAGGTGCTAGAGATAGATCGTGAGCGTGGGATGATTAAGCTTGCGTTTATCGATGCCAACCACGCTAGCCCGGTGCTGGATATTAAGCCCTACACGCCAAGCCTGGACAGGGTGGAAACCCCCGGCGTGCCCGCGTGGTGCGCCGGTTGGCCCAAAAGCGCCGAAGCGTCGGGCCATTTTGACTGGGAAGCGGTTTTTCGGTTTTAACAGGGATACCAAGCGCCCCGTGACAGGCTTAGCCTCGCGGGGCGTTTTGCGTGCCTTAGTTGCGAAAACCATGGTTTTGTTGTATACTAAAGACGGTACCCAAAGACCGACGTGGGAGGGATAGACGTATGAAACTGATCATCGCTATCGTACAGGACGAGGACGCTTCCCGCTTGATTAGCCAACTCATGGGCGACGGTTTTGGCGTAACAAAGCTGGCAACCACGGGCGGCTTCCTGCGCGCGGGCAACACCACCCTGCTTGTAGGTGTGGAGGACGACCGCTTCCAGGCCGCTATGGATATCATTGAAAAGGTGTGCAAAAGCCGCAAGCAGATTGCGCCCTCGCCGGCTTCCATGGTGGGCATGCCGGGCGCGTATACCCCGTATCCCATTGAGGTTGTTGTGGGCGGCGCCACCATTTTTGTACTTACGGTAGACCAGTTTGTGAAGCTGTAACCCGGGAAAGGAACCGCATTGGCACAGAATGATTCCCTTTTGCCCGCGTTTATGCTTTATGAACAGCTCAACGCGGGCATTGGCGTGGTGCTTAACCAGTTTCGCAGGCGCGAGATGGTGCATGCTTATTTGCTGACGGGCGCGCGCGGCCTTGGCAAACGTACGCTTGCCAGGGTGTTGGCAAGCGCCTTGTTTTGCGTATCGCCAAACAAGCCCTGTGGCATGTGCGATGCGTGCAGGCGCGTCCTGGATGGCAACGAGCCGGATGTGATGACTGTTTTTGCGGACGACGGCAAGCAAATTGGCGTGGACCGCGTAAGGGAGATTATCCAAAAAACCAGCCAGCACGCCTTTGGCAGCGGCTACCGCGTTGTGATGATAGAGCCGGTGGAAAGGATGACCGTACAGGCGCAGAACTGTTTGCTCAAATCCCTGGAGGAGCCGGTGGCAAACGTGGTGTTCCTGCTGATGACGCATGAGCTGACGGCGACGCTGGGCACCATAGCTTCACGCTGCGTGCGCGTAAAGCTGGCGCCCTGGCCGGACGAAACGCTTGCGCAAACGCTGGGGCGCATGGGCTATGCGGCGGAGCGCGTAGAGCAGGCGCTACCGCGCTGCGGCGGCAATATTGGCACGGCGTTAGCCATGCTGGATGAAAGCAAGCAAAACGGCGACGCGCAACAGTTTGTGCACGAGGCCCTTTCCATCGCCAGCGACGCTATGGCCGTAAGCCTATCCACCCGGCTAAAGGAAAGCCGCGACGGCGCGGACGGCTACCTAAACGCGCTGGAGCAGGCCATCTACCAGGCCCTGCTTGTGCGCACCGAGCAGATGGACGCAAAGGCGCTTGCCAGCTATCCGGCGCTTTGGCAAAAGGCCGCGCAGAAGGCGGAGGTAAGAGAGCTTAACGCGCTGCTTAACGCGGTGTTTGACACGCGGCGCCGCAAGGCCGGCCAGGTAAACTGGCAGACGAATATCGATCATTTGATGTTGAAGTTATTGGAGGAGCAAACCAAATGGCAACAGTTGTTGGCGTAAGATTCAAAAACGCCGGAAAGCTATATTATTTTGATCCTGGCACGCTGTGGCCTGCGGCGGGCAGCTTTGTGGTAGTGGAAACTGCGCGCGGCGTGGAATACGGCCAGGTGATTACGGGCGTGCGCGAGGTGGATGACGAGCTGATCGCCTCCCCGCTTAAGCAGGTGCTGCGCATTGGCACGGACGAGGACGCAAAGCACGCCGCGGAGAATGAGCGCTTCGAGAAGGAGGCCTACCGCATCTGCCAGCACAAAATTGAGGAACACAAGCTGGATATGAAGCTGGTGGGCGTGGAGCAGACGTTTGACAACGCCAAAATCCTGTTCTACTTTACGGCCAACGGCCGCGTGGATTTTCGCTCGCTGGTGAAGGATTTGGCCTCGGTATTCCATACGCGCATCGAGCTAAGGCAGATTGGCGTGCGCGACGAGGCGAAAATGCTTGGCGGCCTGGGGCCGTGCGGCAGGCCCATTTGCTGCGGCAGCTTCCTGGGCGACTTTCAGCCAGTGAGCATCAAAATGGCGAAGGAGCAAAACCTGTCGCTGAACCCCACCAAAATTTCGGGCGTGTGCGGCAGGCTGATGTGCTGCCTGAAGTTTGAGCAGGACCATTACGAAAGCACGCGCAAGCGCATGCCCAAGGTGGGCAAGGAGGTGGAAACCCCCGAAGGCGTTGGCGTGGTGGTGGATATTAACGTGCTTAAGGAAACGCTGACCGTGCGTATCCATAAGGGCGATACGTCGGAATTTAAGGTGTTCCCGCTGGAGGAGGTCAAGTGGGCGCGCCCCGCATCGCAGCCCTGCGAAGGCCGCAATCCTGAAGGAAAGCAGCCTGAACAGCGCGGCGCGCGCGCACAGGCCCGCCGCACCCGCCAGAACCGCCCCCTGATCAGCTCGGACGATGAAACGCCCGCCCCCACAGACGAGGAGCTGCCCCTGGAAACAGAGGAAGAAATGCAGCCGGTGGACCAATCCAACGACTGGCTCAAGGCTGTGGAAGAGGCGCTGAATGCGGCTAAGGATAAGGAATAAGCGCATTTGCGCTTGTAACAAACACTTGCAATGAACAGCCATTCGTGCTATGATACATAGGAGCGATAGCTGTTACATCACGGCTGCGCCATTGTAATACTGGGAGGTGAAAACACCATGGCATACCAGATTTCCGACGATTGCATCAGCTGCGGCGCTTGCCAGGCTGAGTGCCCTGTGGACGCTATTTCCGAAGGCGACGGCAAGTACGTAATCGACGCTGATAAGTGCATCGAGTGCGGCGCTTGCGCTGGCACCTGCCCCGTTGGTGCTCCCGCTCAGGCGTAAGCCCAAATTGGAAATAAAAATAGCCCGCCGCGTTTGTGCGGCGGGCTATTTTCTATGCAATTTTTGCTTCATCGCAGCCGGGCGCTTAGGCAAACAGCGCGCATAGCTCAGCCATGCTGCTAACCCGCCACTCTGCCTTCAGCTTGGGATAAAAGCCGCCGGGGTCAAACAGAACGCCGCGCATACCAGCGTTATGCCCGGCAAGAATGTCGATATCGCGGTCGCCAACCATGGCGCACTCATTGGGCAGCGCGTTGTTGCGGGCCATCAAGGCCAAAAGCGCGTCGGGTGCGGGCTTATCGGCAAAGCCGTCCTGCCGGGTAACGGCGTCGGTGAAAAGCGGCCATAGGCCGTCCTGCTTGAGCTGCGCGACGGCGCGCCAATCGCGGTGCGTGTACAGGTAATGGCGTATCCCCGCCGCATGCAGCGTGCGCAGGCAGCTTTCCAGCCCCTCATAAGGCGGGAAAGCTGCTTCCTGCGCATGGTAGCGGTGGAATACATCCATCACGTTTGAGGGTTCCAGCCCAGCCCTTTGGGCACATTGGCACGCGGCGTAATAGACGGACACCTTGAGCGCGGCCAGCAGTTCGGTTTCAGAGAAAAGGCCGCGTTGCCCAAGCGCATCCAGCGTTTGTACAAAGGCGTGCGTGATCTGCGGATAGGAATCGTACAGCGTTCCGTCAAAGTCCCAGAACAAATGGCGAATGGGCTGCATCATTCCTCCTCCCGCCCGGCGGCGGGCTGCTCCGGGGCGGACGCTTCGTCCTTCGCGCTTGGCTCTACCTTGCTTACCAGCGCTTTTTCCACGCGGTGATCCTGGATGGTTTCCACCTGGATGTGCAAGCCGTTCATGGTAACCTCCGGCTTGCTGCCATCCTCGGGAATGCTGGAAAAGCCGCTGAATACCATACCGCTAAGCGTATCGTACTCCTCGTCCAGCGGAAGGGCAACATCCAGCGCGTCCGATAGCGTTTCCAGCTCCACGGTGCCGTTTACGCGCCACAGGTTGTCGCCCAGCTTTTCAATTTCCGCATCCTCGCTGGGATCAAATTCGTCATAGATATTGCCAACGATTTCTTCCAGCAAATCCTCCATGGTTACAATGCCGCTCATGCCGCCGTATTCATCCACCACGATCGCCAGATGGGTTTTTTGCTTTTGCATATCGCTAAAAAGCGTATCGGCGGGAACGGTTTCGGGCACCAGGTAAGCGGGGCGCAGCAGCGCCCGCAAAGGCTTAGGGGCATCCAGTTGGGCGTTTAACAGAAAGTCGCGCGTGTTAAGCACGCCCACAATATCGTCAATATCCTCTGCATAGACGGGAAAACGGCTCAGGCCGCTTTCGCGGATTGTATTTAAAATATCCTCGCCGCTATCGTCCACATGCAGCGCTACCACATCCATGCGGTGTACCATCACATCGGCGGCGGTGGTGTTGTTGAACTCAAAAATGTTTTCAATCATGGCGCGCTCATCCTGCTCAATCGCGCCGTTTTCGCTGCCGATGTCTACCATCATGCGGATTTCCTCCTCCGTAACCTCGTCGGAGGAGGTGTCGGGGTTGATACGGAACAGGCGCAGCACGCCGTTGGTGCTGGCGGTCAGTAGCCATACCAGCGGGGTGAAAACCTTTGAAATAGCGCTGATGATGGAGCAGGAAAACCGCGCGACCTTTTCCGCGTTTTGCAAAGCGATGCGCTTGGGCACCAGCTCGCCCAGGACGATCATAAAATAGCTTAAAAGCAGCGTAATCAGGATAACGCATACCGTGTTCAGCGCGGCGGGGGAGAGCAGCGTAAAACCGGCGCTAAACAATGCGCCCGCCAGCACGGAAGCGAAGGTGTCGGCCGCAAAGGCGCTAGCCAAAAAGCCGCTTAGCGTGATGCACACCTGAATGGTGGACAAAAAGCGCGTGGGCGAATCAATCATCTTCAGCATCTGGGCGGCGCGCTTGTCGCCGTCCTCGGCCTGCTTGCGGATTTTGTTTTCGTTGATGGAAACGACGGCCGTTTCAGTCGCGGCAAAGAAAGCGTTGATCACAATCAGCACACATTGAAGCAAAATCTGACTGCCTATGGGGTCGTCCAAGGAAAAAACCTCCTTAATTGACGCGGCTGCAAACCGCATGATAGATCATTATAGCATAAAGCGGGCGGGATTGCATCCATTATTTATGAATTTGTTGTAAACGGCAGGACCGTATACTATTCTCTGATTTATGAGTCCTGGGCGGCTCTCATCGAATTCTCATGAAGTTTTCATGCCGCGTTTACCGCTTTTTGACCTGGCCCCCTTTTCATTCGGGGGCGATGCGTGGTAAGATAAGGATGCAAGAGGGGGCGCGCAAACAGGCGCGCCCAAGGAGGAGTAAGCACATGGATAAGCATGAAGGTTTGGGCCCTGAGGGCAGCTATTACGAGGCTAAGGAGCGCGAGGAGCAAAAAGTGCGCCGCGCCAAGGGCGACGCGATGTTCCCATTGATGATCACGGCGCTGTATCTGGTGCTGGGCTTTGTGTTTGGCCTGTGGCACCCGGGCTGGCTGGTGTTTTTGACCATCCCGCTGCGCTATATGCACTTTTCATCCCGATTGGAGCAGTTTACCAACCCCGTAATGGTTACGCTGATCTATCTGGTGCTGGGCTGCTTCTTTGGCCTGTGGCATCCGGGTTGGCTGGTGTTTTTGGCGATTCCCTTTGGGGCGATCGCTTCCAAGTAGTTCGTCAAGGAACCGCCTGCACAAAGCGGCGTACCCATAAGGAAGTTATTCTATTACTGCGGGGCTGCATAGGGCTATGCCGTTCTGCTTTTTCTTCTCTAGCAGCAGGCGTTTTTCAAGCTTGATATAGGTATTGAGAATTTGCCAGACTATTCGACTTCGTTTATCGTATCGGACAGAAAGAAGTGATTTGTATGCGTATCGACACCCAAAAGAGAAACAAAGCTTTTCTCCATGCAAAGCCAGTAGATTGCGACGGTTGCATGGAGTAACAATAGTCGCAAAATGAAAATGCTGGCTTTGCAACTTGACTATCACATCAAGGAGGAAGCCCGCATGAAATATCTGAATGCACAGGTTATTCTTCCAGACGCATTGGTAAAAGAGCTGCAAACCTATGTTCAAGGCGGATATATCTATGTCCCTATCGAACGGGAACAGCAAAAGCGTTGGGGAGAAGTTTCCGGATATCGGCAGGAATTAGCGCAACGCAATCAGCAGATCAAAGAGGAATATCAAAGTGGTATTTCTATGGAGCATCTGTCTGAAAAATATTACTTATCTTTATACGCCGTTCGGAAAATCATATATCAAAAGTAACCGTAAGGGGCCGCCAAGCGCGGCCTCTTATTTTATACCAATCATTTCGGTATCGTACAGTGTATAGAATGTCTATCTGAATGGCTGTAAAATAAAAATGAAGCATACAAAGATTTTATGAAAGGCGGCTACTATGTGTACCAGAAACCTTTCTGTATGGACGCATAAAGTGATAAAAGAACAAGAAAGGAGTAGTTATGCCACAGAAAATTTATCCCCGTTCAAAGGACAAAGAAACAGTCTATTTAAAAGGCGTCGTCAGTAATCCCAATATCATAATCGGCGATTACACAATGTATAACGATTTTGTCAAAGAACCAAGGGATTTTGAGAAGAACAATGTTTTGTATCAGTACCCAATCAATCAGGATAAACTGATAATCGGTAAGTTTTGTTCGATTGCCTGCGGAGCAAAATTCATATTCAATAGTGCAAATCACAGCTTATCTTCGCTTTCTACCTATCCATTCCCCATATTTTTTGAAGAATGGGGTTTAGATGTAAAGGATATTACAAAAGCGTGGGATAACAAAGGCGATATTGTTATCGGGAATGATGTTTGGATTGGTTATGAAGCAGTCATTTTAGCAGGCGTTACGATTGGGGACGGCGCTGTTATCGGAACTCGCGCCGTTGTTACAAAAGACGTTCCCCCATATACAATCGTGGGCGGCGTTCCGGCAAAGCCTATAAGAAAGCGGTTTACCCAAGAAACGATTGATTCTTTGCTTACAATAAAATGGTGGAATTGGTCTGAAGAACGTATCAGACAGCATATAACCGAGATACAGTCAGGAAATATTGAATATTTGCGGTAAAAGAAAAAAGCCGTCGTACAGCATAATTAAAAATCTTTCGTGTACGGCTTTGAAATTCAGAGCCGCCCATTTTGCTTCTTCTTACTCCTACCCGCCAAAATAGCATTCTGCTACGTAACAGGATTAAAAACCGCGTGTATCGTTTCTTGTGATACACGCGGTTTTCGTTGCAATCCTGTTTGTCAGCCGTTAAGTTCGTTTGCTTTGGAGGCTGCCTTATCGGCATTCATCCAAGGGCCGTTCCTTTTTTGTATGCTTCCCTATCCGGCTGACAGGGGCGCTTTTTGCTGCTTCTGTGCGGGAAGCGCCCGCCTTCAATCCGTCCTGGTGTTGGCAATGGTCCAGTCCCGCGTGGGCGCGCTCACAATCGCGGAGGGGATTTGCTGTCCTTCCAAAAGCACATACCCAAGGTCAAAATTCACATTTGTGCTGCCGCTAACAACGGTGAAGGGGTCGCTTTGCGCGCGCGTGCCGTCGCCGCTGGTAAGGCAGCTGGAGATAATGCGCAACGACTCCACCGGCGTGGCGGGCGTCAGCTCCGGATAGGCCTGCGCCTCCAGCACATAGTCGCCAGGGTATACGTCGTTAAAGAGGTAGTATCCGTAAGCGTCCGTCACGGTTTGGTATACCGCCTGGCCGTTTTGCAGCAGCGATACGGTGATACCGGGGATGCGGGGCTCGTCGCCGTCCACAAGGCCGTTGCGGTTCTCGTCCAGCCAGGCGATATCGCCCACCTTGGCGGGCTTGATGTAGAGGATGTTCTTTGAAAGCTCATGCTGCGCCATGTGCAGGTAGAAAAGCTCGCTGGTTCCGGAGCCGCTGCCAAATGCGGTGATGGCTGAAGCTCCGGAGGGGTAATTGGGATCCTCCGGCTTGACGAATACCATGCCGCTTGGCAGGCTGGCCTGAAGATAATAATCGGCGGGCCAAAGGCCGTCAAAGCGGTAGCTGCCATCCTCGCCGGTTACGGCGGTTTGCAGGGGCTGGGTTTGCCCGCCCTGGAAAAGCATTACCGTAACGCCTGAAACGGGCGTGCGCACGCGGCTTTCCTCCAGCCATACAACGCCGCCGATGCTGGTGTGCGATACCAGGCCGGCCGAAAGGCCGCTCACGGCCTCGCCCTCGCCGGCCATAACGCCGCGCTGTACCATCATGCTGCCATTGGCGGCAAAGGTGGAGGCGGCGCTTTCAGCCGGGGAGGACTGCGCAGGCAGCTGGAAGCGTACGCAATAGGTTCCCGGGCGCACGTTCTCGAAGGCAAACCCTTCCTCGGAGGTGTCCACGCGCGCGACGCTTTCGCCGGTGGACTCGTCAACCAGCTCTATCGCAAGGCCGGTCATGAGCAGCTCGCCTGCGCCCTGTGCGCCATCCTTGTTTTCATCCAACCAGATTTCGCCGGAAATGGTGGCCGGCCGAATTGCCCCAATCTGCTTATCCTGGCGGTTAACCAGCGTTTGCCAGGGGCAGGCCAGCGTGGCGGTTTGCGAGGCGGGAAGCACAAGCCTGCCAGAATTTGTGGCCGCGTCGCCCTCCTGCGGCGCGGCGGAGGGGTCTTGCTCCGCCGGGGAAAGCCCGGTTATATCGTGGCTGAAAATGTAGCCCTCCGCCAGCTCCAGGGAGAGGCTATATTCCGCCGGGCGCAGCCCGGAAATCTCAAACCTGCCGTCCTCGCCGGCCTGTACGGTTTGCGCCTCCAAATCCGCGCGGTTGGGCATAAGGGTTACGCTGCCGCCAAGGGGCGCTTCGCCCGCGTCCATTATGCCGTTGGCGTTTTGGTCATGGAACACAACGCCGCTGAAGCTGCCCAGCGTTACGGCGCCCGCCAGCGGGCGCGCGCAGTTTTCGCCCATGGCAACCTGAAAGGGCTCTGTTTGGGTTTCAAGCCCCTGCCCCGCAACGGTGTTTCCTCCCTCAGCCACGCGGGCCATTTCGCAATACTCAGGCAGGATGTAGGTAAGGGTATAGCTGCCCGGCATCACGCCGTCAAAAAAGTAGCTGCCAGTATCGGAAACGGACTGGATGAGATCAACCTCGGCCTCCTCGGAGAACAGGCGCACCTTGGCGTTCACCATGCTGATCTCGCCCTCGTCGCGCAGGCCGTTGTCGTTTGTGTCATGGAACAGTATGCCGCTCACGGTGGAGGAGGGAAGCATGCCCGCGTTCACATCGCTTAGGGTTTCGCCCATGGCGATTTCCATAGCGGCGGTTACGCCCATTTCCCCCTCAAGCACAGCCACGTGGCTTCCGCCCTTTTCAGCGGGGCGCAGCCGCGTAAAGCCAAACCCGGCCTTGCGCTGGAACTGGATGGTGTAGGAGCCGGGCATGATGCCGGTAAGCGTGTAGCCGCCCTTGGCATTGGTGGTATCCATGGCCGCCACCGCGCCGGAGGCATCCACCGCGTAAACCCTTAGGCCGGAAAGAGGCTTTTCCTTGGCGCTAAGCACGCCGTCGTAATCCGCGTCCTGGAATACGGTGCCGCTGACCGTAGCGCCGCGCGCCACGCCGATGAGGGCGACGGTTTCGCCGCCGCTTGCGATGGAAAGCGGCTGGATGCTATTTTCACGGCGGCTGCCCCGCTGCTCAAAGAGATTGACCTCGCCTGCCGCGCCCGCCGCGGTTACGGTAAAGATGGAGCCGTCGTCCGGCAGGATGGCGCGCAGGCGGTATTCGCCGCCGCGCAGGTTTTCCAGCGCAAAGGAGCCGTCCCCGGCGGTAACGGTACGGCCCAGGGATTCGTTGGTGCTGATTTTGATGGCCTCTACCGTCACATTGGCATAGCCGGGCTCGCCCTCGTCCATTTTTCCGTTGTAATTGGTATCCAGGAAGGCCACGCCGCGGATAACGCCATTTTGCACAACGCCTATGTTCTTGTTGGAAACGCTCTCGGCATTTTTAACAGGGAATTCGCGCTTCAGGTTAGAACCGGTGAAAATGCTGCGCAAATCGCCGCCCGTGCTGGAATAGCGGGCGTAGAGCATACCCTCCGGCAGCGTGGCGGAAATGATATAGGTATCGCTGGCAAGGCGGTCAAAGCGGTATTCGCCCGTCGCGTCGGTGGTATAATCCAGCGTAAGGCCGGTGCGTTTGCCTTCGATATGCACAACAACGCCTTCTACGCCCGGCTCGCCCTCGTCCATAACGCCGTTGTTGTTCATGTCCTCAAAAGCCCTGCCGCTGAGCGAGCCAACGGCGCACGTACCCGCGAAGGCCCGGGTTTCCAGCCCGGAGGCAAAGGAGAAGGGCTCGCTTACGGCCGTGGCGCTTCCGCTGTCACCAACGCAGCTTTGGGTATTGTCCACACCCTTTTGGGTGAAGGCGTATCCGCCGGGCAGCGTAAGGCGCAGCGTATATTCGCCCGGCCGCGTATAAAGGCGGGCCACGCCCTGATGATCGGTCGTGCCGGAGGAAAGCACGGTATCGCCGTCCAAAATGTCTACCGCAACGCCGGTGACCCCGCGCTCCCGGTCGTTAGGCACGCCGTCGCCGTCAGCGTCGTTAAAGGCGGTTAGCACAAGCGTGGCGGAGGGATACAGCGCGACGTCCGCAACGGCGGACTGGCCCTGCGCAAGGGCGTAGGATTGGCTGCGCACGCCGCCGTCCGCAAGCTCCTGGGAGTCCCCCACTTGCCCGGCGTAAAGCTCCTGCGCGGACAGGGTGCACACCACCCGGTATTCGCCAGGCTCAAGCTGCGAAAAGGCGTAGCGGCCATATACGTCCGTTGTGGCTTGGGCCTCCTGGGCCCAAATGGAGCCGGCCTTTTTCTCCAAAACAAGGGGAACGCCCGTCATAAGCTGCTCGCTGCTATCGGCAAGGCCGTTTGCATTTGTATCCACATAGGCGCAGCCCGTAACGGCGCAATCCTGCTGCGCAAGCGCGGCGGCGCTTATGCCAAGCATCATGCAAAGCGTAAGCAGCCAGGCCGCTGCGTAAAAACCGGAGAAACGCGCGCGATTCCTTTGAAACTTCATTATCCAAAGCCTCCAAAATCCATGCGGAAAGCCGCATAAACTACCAACATAAATAGTAAAGCATGGACTGGGCTTTGTCAACGCCGCGGCGCATTTCGTAACATGTTTGGCAAAGCGATTAGGAGGCGTTGACAGCGCCGGCCAGAATGATATAATACTGGATAAGAGGCAAGCGGCATACCGGCCCGCGAAAGCCCGGCGGAATGGAGTGTACCACAATGGATGAGAAGCGCAAAACAGTTATCGTAACGGATTCCTCATGCGATTTGAGCGACGAGCAGCTTTCCCGCTACGGCATACGCATGATTTCGCTGCGAGTGGTATGCCAGAACGCGGAATACCGCGACCGCGTTGATATCCAGGAGGATGAGCTGTACGATTTATTAACGCGCGAGCTGCCCAAAACCAGCCTGCCGTTGCCGGAGGATGTAACCCGGCTGTATGAGGCGCTGGCGGAGGAGGGCGTAGAGAACGTAATTCATATCTCCATTTCCTCTGGACTGAGCGGAACGTATAATATGGTGCGCATGATTACCGAGGATTTTCAGGATCGCATGCGCGTTTTGATGCTGGATTCCAAAACGCTTTCCACGGGCTTGGGCATGATGGTGCTGGCCGCGGCCCAGGCGCTGGAGGCGGGCGCTACGCCTGAGGAAGCCATTGAAAAAGCCCAGAGCGTGCGCAAAACGCAGCTGGGCATGTTTGTGATTCGCACCCTGGAATTTTTGCGCAAGGGCGGGCGCATCGGCCTGGTGGAAGGCGTGGTAGGCAGCCTGCTGCAAATTAAGCCCATCATCTACGTTAACGACGACGGCGTGTACCAAACCCTGGCCAAGGCCCGCGGCTACCGGGGAGCCGTGGATACCATGGTGCAGGAGGTGAAGCGCTTCTTTGGCGACGCAAAGGTCAACCTGTCCGTGGTTAACGGCAAGGCCCACGAGGACGCCGAAGAGCTGATGGCGCGCTTACAGGAGGAGCTGAATATCGCACCCGGCGCGTTCATATCGCCGGTTAGCCCCGTATTGGCCATCCACACGGGTCCGGGCCTGTTGGGCATTGTGGCCAACAAGGCCGATCCGGCTTGATGGGCGGCGGATAGAGCGGCAGATCGGGGCAGACGGGCCCGGAGTGGCGCATCATGCAGGGTTCGGGCCGAAGAAGATAGATTTCCAGCAGGATTTGCAGCTGCACCTGGAAGGTGCAGCCCTCCTGGCAGCAATCTGCGCAGCAAAGCCGCACATGCGGCACGATATACAGGCTATGCTGCCAGAAATCGCACCCGGCCATGCAAAGGTAGGTTTCCACATCCACAATGCCGGAGGCGTGATGCGCTTGGCCTGCGCAATCGCATACCTGCGCGCATACGGGAATGGATACGCATATCGGCAGCCTGCCGGAAACACAGGAACAATCATCCAGCGGCGTCCACCAGGGTTGGGCGCCGCTTTGCCGTACCCATACAAGGTTGAGCGGAGGCTGCGCGCAAAGCCCGGTTAGGGTAAGCTGGGTACACAGGCGGGGAATATCGCGCTTTTCGCAGCAGATGATCTTTTGCAGCAAAACGCCTTCCGCTTTGGGCGGGCGGCAGCCGCACACCGGCGGGCGGGGCGGCTTGCACATTTCCGGCCAGGGGCGTGGAGGACGGGGCTGGGACGGTTTTTGGCTGCATGCGGGGCAGCCGCATTGCGTAGTATGCATATGGTTCCCTCCCTGAAAAAAAGGATGGCTTGGCGGGCGGTGAAAACGAGGGCCCGTCAAGCCATCCTATGTGTTTTCAGGGAAGCTGGTGCATTTGTTCCCAGCTGATGGGACGCGCGTTCGCCTGGCCTGCGGATAGGGAAACCCAAATGCCAACCTCCGCATCCTGGGTTACGGCCACGCTTACACCTGCGGCTTCCAGACGCTTGAGCACCTGGCTATCAAGCGTATTGGGGTGCGTTTGCGCATTGGTGGAGATCACCGCCCATTGGGGCTTCACCAGGCGAAGGAGGGCGGCGCTGGTAGCGTCATTCCTGCCGTGGTGCGCCACCTTGAGCACCGCCGCCTGAGAGATGAGGCCCGCTTCGATCAGCTCGTTTTCCTCCTCAAGCTCCATATCGCCCGACTCCAAGCTGCGGATGATGAGCTCCAGCTCCTGCGAGGCCTGCTTGTACGTAAGCTGCTCGACCGGGGTCTTCTCTGCCATATCTGTTTCCTTTCCTAAAGGTTTATCGCTGTGAAACGCGGCCTATTCGACCGTATTGACCGTTGCCGCAACGTTGCCGTCTGCCATGCGCACGCGGATGGCGTCGCCGGGCTTAAAGGTCTTGGCGCTCGTAGCCACACCGTCATCGCTGTATACGATGGAATAGCCGCGAGCAAGCACCTTAAGCGGCGACAGGGCATCGAGCGACGCAGCAGCTCGGCCCAGGTCGGACGCGGGTTTGCTGAGCATCGTACGTCCCTGATGCTCCAGACGGGAACTCGCAAGCGTGAGCGCATGGCGCTTGCCATCGAGTCCCGAGGTGCTTGCAGCCAGACGCTCGGGCAGGCGTTCAAAGCTGGATCGGAAAGCCCCGACCGA
>URUF01000046.1 GCA_900550955.1 uncultured Eubacteriales bacterium
CGGCCCGCCAAAGCGGGCCGCCTCCCACCCAAGCCCCTTGGCTGGCTACCACCCGCGCTAGCCGGAGGGCCCTCCGCCCTCCGGCGGCCTTATGCGCAGCCCCAAACGCCTGCGCCCAAACCCTGCGCGCCATTGGCGCGTAGTCCGGGGGTCCAGGGGGTCACCCCCTGGTGGCGGAGTATTGGCGGTGCTTGATGCGGTCCAGGCCTTTTTGGCCAAATACGCGCTGGGCCAGGTTGAATAGCTTTTGTTGGGAGAAGTAAGCGTCGTCCGGGGTGGGCGGGGCGTTTAGGATGCGCTGCCATTCCTGGGGGTCGATATCCAGCTTTTTGAGAATGTAGGCCTCGTCCTCCTGCTGCTGCTGAATCGGGTAGGGGGGCTGGGCCAGCTCCGCAAGGGCTTCCTCGCGGGTCATTTCGCCGTTAAGCACCAGGCAGCTCAGGTGCGCGCGGCGCTTGTCGTAGCCGAACTTTTTGGGCAGGTATACGCTTTGGAAGTACTTGGTAAAACGGCTTTCAAAGTGCTTGCCGCCATAGTACTCCCAGCCAAACTCGCGCGAAAGCAGGTCGATAGCCTCTTTTTTGGAATAGGGCACGTAGTTGAGCAGGTTGATTTTGGTAACGCCGGGCAGGCCCATCCATGCCTCCCACAGGGATAGGCGCGGGTATTTTTTCAGGCTTTTGCCCCGGCCATGCTTGCGGTAGATGCTGTTGAGGTGCCATGTGTCGCGGTAGCTGTGCTGCCGGGTGAAGGGCGCGGAAGCGCCCTCGGTGGCTATGTTGGAGCCGTTGAGGATGAATTTGACCTTGTACTTGCGCGCCATGCGGAACACCGCGGAGCAGAACAGGTGATCCTGCGGCACATCCAGGTTCGCCACGCCGCTTAGCATGTAGGCGCGCTGCAATTCCTTCATGGTGGGCCAGTCCATTACATAGGTGTGCAGCTGCACGTTCAGCTTTTGGCACATGCGCTCAATATTGCGCACGGCCATTTCGCTGTTCCAGCCGCTGTCCACATGCACGGCCAAAACGCGCAGGCCCAGCTTGGTAGCCAGGTAGAGCATGTAGGCGCTGTCCACCCCGCCGGAAATGCCCAAAATGCAGTCGTAGGGCAAATCCCGGCTCTTTTCCTTCATAATGGCCACGGTTTGGGCCAGCTCCTTCTCGCTTTCGCCGGGACGGTAGCCGCTTAGGGCGCGCACGTCAAAGTAGCGGGTGCAAAAGGAGCATACGCCGTTTTCGTCAAAGGTAACGCCGGGATCGGAATTGTCGGTTACGCAGCGAGAGCAGACTTGGTATGGCATGCTTGTATGCCTCCTACAATCAGGATAAGGGTATCATAGCATCGTAAGACGGGGGTGTCAATGCGCGGCGGCTTAGGGCATGTAACGGGCAGGCCGGGGGCCCTGCGGCCCCGTTCACACGCAGGCCCGGCTCCCAGCAGCCGCGCCGGGGCGGGGCTTTCGCCCATCGCGGCCGCCCCATGCCAAACGGCGGCTGGCCGCGCGCAGGCCCGCCTGTTCAAAGCAAAGCAAAGCGCAGGCTGTCGCGCGCGGCGGGCGTTACGCCAAAGGCCCGTTCCACGCAGCCGCTTTCGCAAAGCCCGTCCGCCCCTCCCTGGTAAAGAAGCCGCCCCTCGCTTATCACCAGCACGCGGTCGCATAGCCGCAATACCTGGTTTAGGTCATGCATCACAACGGCCACGCAGCGACCCTCGTCCCGCAGGGAGCGGATAAGCGCGCCCAGCTCCAGCTGGTGCCTGATATCCAGATAGGTGGTGGGCTCGTCCAGGAGCAGATGCTGCGCGCCCTGGGCAATGAGCATGGCCAGATACGCCTTTTGCCGCTGCCCGCCGGAAAGCGTGCGCAGCTCGCGCCCGGCGCAGTCCCGCATGCCGGTAATTTCCAGCGCGCGGTCCACGGCGGCTACGTCCCTGGGGGTAAGGCGTCGGGCCATGCCCAGGTAGGCGAAGCGCCCGTGGGATACCAACGCGCGCACGGTGATCATGGGCACGGGGCGGCTTTGGGGCAAAAAGGCCAGCGTGCGCGCAAAGGCCTTGGCATCGTACCCCTCCGCCGGTTTGCCGCCCACCAGCACGCGGCCCGCGCCGGGCCTGAGCAGCCGCGCGCACAGCTTCAGGCAGGTGGTTTTGCCCGAGCCGTTGGGCCCTATGACGCCCGTAACGCAGCCGTCGGGCAGGGTGAAGCTCACATCCGTCAGCAGCGGCGCGCCGCCGTAGCCAAAGCTCAGGTTTTCCACAGCAATCATGCGCGGCCTCCCCTGCGGTTTTTCATCAGCAGCAGCAAAAAGAACGGCCCGCCCAAAAGCGACAGCAGAATGCCCACCGGTACCTCGTAGGGCGCAAACAGCGTGCGCGATATGGTATCGCAAAACAGCATAAGCACCGCGCCGCCCAGTATGCTCAGCGGCAATAGCGCCCGGTGCTCCCCGCCCGTAACGCGCCGAATGGCATGCGGCACAATCAGCCCCACAAAGCCTATCAGCCCCGAAAAGCTCACGGCCGCGCCCGCCAGCACGCACGCCAGCATCAACTGCGTCACCCGCACGCGCCTAACCCGCAGCCCCACGCTCTGGGCCACCTCGTCGCCCAGGCCCAGCACGTCCAGGTCGCCGGCGGTAAAAAGGGCCAGGATCAGCGCGGGCGCGATGTAAGCAATGGCGGCCGCCAGCCGCGAAGCCGTAACCCCGGAGAAGCCGCCGATCATGAAGGCGCTCATGCCCAGCGTGGCTTCGGGCTGCAAGGTGGTTATCAGGTCCGACCCGGCGGAGAGCATGGCGCTGATGGCCACGCCCGCCAGCACCACCGTGATGCGCGACGCGCCCATGCGCCCGGCCAGCGCCAAAATGATCATGGCCGCCGCCAGCGCGCCCATAAACGCGGCCAGCGGCACAAGCCCCGCGGCGGCGGGCCACAGGCAGGAAACCAGCAGCGTCATAAACCCGGCCCCGGCGTTCACGCCAATAATGTTGGGGCCGGCCAGCGGGTTATGCAGCACGCCCTGGATGATCGCGCCCGCGCACGCCAGCGCCGCGCCGGAGAAAACCGCCGCCAGCGTGCGCGGCAGCCGGATGTAAAGGATGATGCGCGCGGCGGGCGTATCCGCGCCGGCAAGCGCGTCCCCAAGCCCCCGCCACAGGGAAACGCCGCTGGCGCCCGCGCACAGCGAAAACAGCGCCGCCGCAAGCAGCGCCGCTGTGAGGGCCGCGCCCAGCAGGCGCGCCTTATGGCTCAAAGAGGAGGTTGTACAGGTAGGCATAGCTTTCTCCCCAGCGGGCGTTGGGCTTGTAATGGAACAGCGCCTTGGGCAGCACGTACAGCCGGCCCGCCTTTATGGCGCTTAACCCCTGCCAGGCGGGGTTCTGGCCCAGGGTCGCGTCCAGCGCGGCCAGGGCCGCGTCCTCGTCCGAGCCCATTACGCTTACAAAAATGCAGTCCGGATCCTCCGCCACAATGGCCTCCAGCGTCAGCTCCTCCAAAAGGGAGGGCTGCTTGGAGGCGATGTTCACGCAGCCCAAATCCTCAAGCATCACGCCGGCCAGGTTGTCCGCGCCCTTGGCCTTCGCGTCCGTGGAATAGGCGCGTATCAATAGCGCCGTGGGCGCTTCCCGGCTTTTTGCCGCGGCGATGGTTTGCTCAATTTGCGCAAGCATGGGCGGGATTTGCGCCTGGTAAAGGTCCGGCCTTTCCATAAGGGCGGTAAACACCTGCATCATGCGGGCGTATTCGGCATACGTATCCACGCGGAAGGCCGCGCAGGGCACGCCCGCCGCCTCCAGCGTTTCACAGGCGGCCATCTGGTTTTGAATGTCCATGGACAGGATCACCAAATCCGGGTCCAGCGCCAAAACCAGCTCCAGGTTTGGCTCCTTGGTGGAGCCGATTACCTGCACATCCTCAGGCAGGTCCAGGCCGCGTTCGCTCACGGCGTCCTCGGTTACGCCCACAAGCGCGCCGCCCGCCAAAAGCCATGCCTCGGCATAGGAGCCGTACAGGCTTACCACGCGCTGGGGACGGGCCGCGGCTATCTCCCTGCCCCGGCCGTCTATCAGGGGCTGCGGCTGCCCGGCGCGCGCGCCCGTCGCGCCCGCAAGCCACGCCAGCGCCGCCAGCATAAGGGCAATCGTCCTGTTTTTCATGGTTCACGCACCTTAATGGGCGCTTCCAGGATGGCCTGCTTGCGGGCAAGCAGCCCGTCCCCAGCGATGGCGGCTTCAAACGCCTCCACGCCCACGCGGTCGATGGCCGCGCCCAAGCGCTCCTTTTGATAGGCGTTCTCACGGAACCACAAAAGCGTCTTTTCCAGAACGGTTTCAATTTCATCGCGCTCGTAGAAGCGGCCAAGGCGCGTGCCCATGCGGGTGTGCTTGCCCCATGTGCCGCCCACAAAAATGGCGAATACGGGCTTGTCCACCGCAAGGGTTACCCCAAACGGGCATTTTTCAATGCATACGCCGCACTTGGTGCACACGCCCTCGTCCACGCGCATTTTGCCCTCCTCAACGCGAATGGCGTGCATGGGGCATTTTTGCCCAATGAAGCATTTTTTGCAGCCCCGGCATTTGTCCATATCATACACGGGCAGGCGGTGCGCCTCGATGCCAAAGTCGTTAAGGGAGGGCTTCATGCAGCTGTTGGGGCAGCCGCCCACGGCAATTTTGAACTTATGCGGCAGCTTTACATCGCCCCAGCCTACGAAGAACCGGTCGTGTAATTGGGCGCATATGCCCTGCGTATCGGCGTTGCCATAAACGCAGGTGGTGCCCTTGCAGGCCGTCAGCGGGCGTATCTTCGCGCCCGTGCCGCCAATGACCAGCCCCACTTTGGCCACGTGGTTTTGCACGTTTTCCACATCCTCAAGGTGGATGCCGTGCATTTCCACCTGCAAGCGCGAGGTAAAGCACACCCGGCCGGAGCCGTATTTGGCGGCGCATTCCGCCAGGTTGGCAAGCTGCTCGGCGGTCATGGTGCCGTTTTTGCTTACCGCACGGGCGGAAAAGGTGTCCGTGCCGCGGTTGTATAGAAAGCCAAGGGCCTTTACGCGCGTAATGTCCTGCTGGGAGGGAAGGGCCATACAAATCATGCTCCTTTGAAAAATGGATTAAGAAAGAGGCATGTATATTGTAGCACATTTCAAATGGCCGTACAATGCGAAATCCGCGCCAATGTGCTATACTGCTTGGGGACGTTCCCATTTTTATGCCCAAAAGGAGGCCCTGCCATGCTCGCCTATACCTACCTTGCCCCCGGCCGCTTTGGCCTGCGGGAAAAACCCGTGCCAACCCTTGTTTCCCCCGGCGACGCGCTTGTGCGCGTAACGCTTTCCAGCATTTGCACCAGCGATTTGCACATCAAGCATGGCTCTGTGCCGCGCGCGGTTCCAGGCGTTACCGTGGGGCACGAAATGGTTGGCGTGGTGGAGGCCGTGGGCGGCGGCGTTACCGCCGTCGGCCCCGGCGACCGCGTGGCCGTAAACGTGGAAACCTTTTGCGGCGAATGCTTTTTTTGCAAGCGCGGCTTTGTGAATAACTGCATAGACCCGCAGGGCGGCTGGGCGCTGGGCTGCCGCATAGACGGCGGCCAGGCCGAATATGTGCGCGTGCCGCACGCCAACCAGGGGCTGAGCAAAATCCCCGGCGGCGTGAGCGACCGCCAGGCCCTGCTTGTGGGCGACGTGCTGGCCACCGGCTACTGGGCCGCAAAAATAGCGGATATCGCCCCGGAGGATACGGCGCTCATCATCGGCGCGGGGCCCACGGGCCTGTGCGCGCTGATGTGCGCGCTGCTCAAAAGCCCCCGCCGCGTAATTGTGTGCGAAAAGGACGCGGCGCGGCGCGCGTTTGTTGCGGCGCATTACCCCGGCGTTCACGCCGTGCCGCCGGAGGGCCTGCGGGAGTATGTGCTTGCGCACAGCGCGCACGGCGGCGCGGACGCGGTGCTGGAGGCGGCGGGCACGCCCGATACCTTCCGCCTGGCGTGGGAGTGCGCGCGGCCCAACGCGACGGTTGTGATCGTAGCGCTGTACGACGGGCCGCAAACCCTGCCCCTGCCGGATATGTACGGCAAGAACCTCACCTTTAAAACCGGCGGCGTGGACGGCTGCGACTGCGCGCGGATTTTGGAGCTGATCGCGCAGGGCCGGCTGGATACGGAGCCGCTGATTACGCATACCTACGCCCTAAACGACATCGATGCCGCCTACGCCCTGTTTGAAAGCCGGGCGGACGGCGTAATCAAGGTGGCGGTCACGGGGCGCGCCTAGCAGCACGTGGTTACCAGGATCACGTCGTCGCCAATATTTTGTATGTTTTCCCAGGGAATCACCATGCCGCATTTTTCGCCCCGCAGGCTTTGCAAAAACGATGTGTCCGCCGGCACCACCAGGCCGGTCACGCGGCTGTCCACCGTGCAAAACTCAATATCCATCACGCGCCCAAGGCGCTTGCCGTCCTGCACGTTAATGACCTCTTTTGTGCGCAGCTCGGAAAGCGTCAAGCGCATCCCTCCTTCACAGGCTTTGCGGGGGAGTAAGAAAAGCTATGACCGGCGGCTGCGGAATAGACCCCCCGCGCGGATTGACAAAACGGGCTTCCAGCGCTTATGATAAGAGCAAAAGAAGGGTACATAAGGAAAGGAAGGGACCCCCATGCGCGCAATGAAAAGAACCGCCGCTATCCTGTGCCTGCTTATTTTCACCGTATCATGCGCCTCCGCCATGGCCGCGGGCGGCACTGAAAAGTTTTTTTCAAGCCTGAAGCCGCAGCTTGACTGGCCCAGGAACAGCAACAGGGAGATAGATAGCTACGCGCGCTGGAGAACCGCCAAAAACGGCTCCATGGACTTTAAGTTCCAGGTGAGCAACAATTACGACCAGCCCACCGTGGCCGTGGAGTACCACTATTACACCACCGACGTTTGGGGCGAAAACCGCAACCCCTCGAATACCAATCAAATTTACGCCGTCACCCTGACGGACAAAATCGCCTCGGGCAAAACGGCCTATACCTCCTATATCAACATTCCCGACCGGCAGAACGTGGGGCGCGTGTACATGCGCATCTACCGCGTCAAATTCAAGGACGGAAGCGTTTATACCGCGCGCACGCCCAGCTCGGATAAGGAGCTTGCGGATGAATACGTTTGCTGGGATATCACCTGGTAAACCGGGCCCGGGCGGCGAATGCGCAAAGCGTAAAAAAGAAAAACCGCCTCATTGCGTCCGGGCGGAAGCGCCGCTATACTCGGCGTAGGAGGGATGCTTTATGGCAAACGAAAGCCGCAAGGACTTTAACGCGATGCTGGCCGACCCCAAGGATATGCCCAAAATACAGCGGATTACCGACCCCGCTTCCATTGCCAAATACGGCGGGGACCGCATGTACTTCGCCCCGCCCATGGCGTATGACCGAATCATGCGCCAAATCCCCTTTGGCAGGCTGATCACCGTAGGCGAAATCCGCGCCTGCCTGGCCGCGCGTGCCCAGGCGGATTTTACCGACCCCATCACGGCGGGCATTTTTGTATCCATCGCCGCCTGGGCCAGCGAGCAGCGCGCAAGCGACCCCACGCCCTACTGGCGCACGCTCAAGGCGGGCGGCGAGCTCAACCCCAAATACCCGGGCGGGGTGGAGGCGCAAAAGCGGCGGCTGGAGGAGGAGGGGCATACGGTGATCGCGCGCGGGCGCACGAACCTTCGCTGGTATGTAAAGGGCTACGAGCAGGCGCTTTTTGCGCTGGCGGACGTTTGCCTGTAAGCGCGGATATCCAGTAAAATCAAGGTTTTCAGAGGCAGAGAACGCGGTGTAAAGCCGCAAAAATCAAATACTGGAAGGACGAAGGGCGCTGATACGCAAAAATCAGCGCCCTTTTCCTTGGAAAGAGGCAACAGGTCATGGCAGTATTCCGTATAGAAAAACCCGCGATTACACGGTCATGCCGAACCGGCATCTGCGAAACACGGCGCTGTCGCCGAAAGCAAAGGGGCTTCTCGGATAAAGAAAAACGCCACGGAAACACGCAGCTTCCACGATATCCGTTTGGGGTAAAGGTTGCTATGCAGGGCGTTTTCAGGTATTTCCTCGTTCCCAAAAGAATTTTATCAAACTACCAGAATAGTGTTGACAAGGCCGCACTATTGTGATAGTGTATGGGACGTAAACTATTGCAATAGTGTGTAGGAAGGGATTTGATCGTATGGCGATAAAGCTCTTTGATTCTGAACTGAAGGTCATGAGCGTTTTGTGGAAAGAGGGCGATAGGACCGCAAAACAAATTTCCGATATTCTCAAGGCGGAGATTGGTTGGAATATGAATACGACCTACACGGTCATTAAGAAATGTATCGCAAAGGGCGCAATCCAGCGCGGGGAGCCAAACTTTCTGTGTCATGCGCTGATTCCCAAAGAGGCGGTGCAGGAGGCTGAAACCGATGAACTCATTGGCAAGCTCTATGACGGCTCCGCTGACAAGCTCTTTGCCGCCTTGCTTGGCAGAAAGAAACTGTCGGCCGAACAGATTGCAAGGCTGAAACAAATCGTTGGCGATTTAGGCGAGGTGGGCAAATGAACCTGCTGCAAATGAGCCTCTCTGGCGCTGTGATGATTTTGGTCATTGTGGTCATCCGCGCCTTGGCCATCCATAAGCTCCCCAAAAAAGCCTTTCTGGCGCTGTGGGGAGCTGCGGCGGCGCGGCTGCTGATACCCTGCTCCTTTCGTTCCGCATTAAGCGCCTATTCGCTGCTGAAGCCGTTTGCTCCGGCTGCGGAGGCGGGAAAGAATGTGCCCGCGGTTCCGTTCACGCCCATGGCGCCGGTGCAGCATATGGCGCCCCTGCCTGCGGCCTCTGCTGGGAATATGGCGGCCGTTTCCTTCCATCCATGGATGGCCGCCTGGGCGGTTGGCGTGCTGGCGTGCGCGGTATTCTTTGCGATGGCTTATCTGAAATGCCGAAAGGAGTTTCAGGCTTCTCTGCCCGTTGACAACGAATATGCGAAGCGATGGCTCAACGAACACCGCATTGCTCGTACCATTGAAATCCGGCAGTCTGGCAGGATTTCCGCGCCTCTGACCTACGGCGTGTTCCGCCCGGTCATCCTCATGCCGAAAACGGCGGATTGGGATGATTTGGATACGCTGAACTATGTGTTGGCCCACGAGTATGTGCATATCCGCCGCTTCGATGCTGTGGCAAAGCTGGCGCTGACGGTTGCCCTTTGCGTCCACTGGTTCAATCCCGCGGTGTGGATTATGTATGTCCTTGCCAACCGGGATATCGAGCTGTCCTGCGACGAGGCGGTGATTCGCCAATTCGGAGAGCGCACAAAAGCGGCGTATGCCATGGCCCTCATTCGCATGGAGGAAAGCCGAAGCGGGCTGACCCCTCTGTGCAACAATTTCAGCAAAAACGCTATCGAAGAAAGGATTGTTGCGATTATGAAAATCAAAAAGACCTCGCTGGCCGCGCTGATTGTCGCAGCGGCTTTGGTCGTCGGCGTGACAACCGCCTTTGCGACATTTCCGAAGGCTGACGAGAACGCATCTCCCAGAGCCGATGTGCCGGTTATGGAAGGAACAGACCTATTGTCCTATGTTGATTCGGAGGACGGCAAGACCTATTACAGCTTTGACGGCGGAAAAACCTTTCAGCCGCTGACAGATGAAGAATACGAGGCCCGCTTTCCATCTCCCGATGTGGAATGGTGGACGTATGACGAATACAAGGCATGGCTCGAAAACGAAAAGGTCGAGCTGCAAAGCATGATCGGCGAAAGGGGCTGGACGGGCGGCCGGGGCGAATTTGTTTGGACGCAGGAGATTGTGGATGAAACGATTGCGATGTACGAGGATATCCTCAAGAACATCCAAAACGGCATGCTCTACGCCAAAACGATCGACGGAGAAGGCGACATGTTTGGCATGGTGACCTACGAGCCAGCCAATACCGCGTCGGGAGTCCATGAGAGCCCTGCCACAGCCGCCGACTTCGCGCCGTATGCGCCATACGGCCTTGCCTGGGACGAGGGCGAAAAGGCCCTGTTCTGGAACGGGCAGCGCGTGCGCTATTTCCTCGACGGCGCGGACATGGACGAGATGGGCGCAATGGCGGTCCGCCTGGAGTACGCCGACGCGGAGTTCGTGGGCGATATCGACGTTCACACGGTGCGCCAGCGTGTGCAAAACGCCGACGGCAGCTTTAATCCTATGGGGCCGCTGACGGGGCTGGAGCAGTATTCCCAGGCAGACTATGACATGAACACGTTGACCGTCGCCACTGCGCTGGAGGCCGAAGCCTGCACAACGCAGGAGATTTCCGAAGCCTTGGAGGGAACGCAGGCGCTGCTCCAAGCCTACATTCCCTTTGGCCTGAGCTGCGAAACGGACGCCTCCACCGGCGAGATCAGCATGCGCTGGCAGGGAAAGCCGGTACACAGCGTCTATGACGCGGAAAAGGGCGCATGGATTGCCAATAGTATGCGCGGGCTGTACCTTGGCCCGGACGCGGTGGACTTGGAGGCGGTTTATGAGCAGGGGGAGCTTACCGGCCTGCGGGAAACGCCATCCCAGCCCGCCACGGAAATCGCTTTTGCGGCAGAAGGCAGCGCGGCAGAGCCGGGCACAGCTTTTGCCGAGCTCTTTGAAAAGTATGCCCCCTTCGGCATTACCTATGTAGAAGCTGCGGGGGCCAGCGGGGCGGGAAACGTGTCCTACAACGGGAAGCTCGTCAGCCAGTTCGCCGACCTGGCTCCGGGCGGAGGCGCGTTTACGTTCTCCTCCGCAGAGCAGGGGAATTTCTCCGTAAAGACAGTCTACGGCAATCACGGAAGGCTGATAGGGGTAGAGGCCGTTGCGGACTGACGCAACCCAGACCTTGATAAGGCATCGCGCATACGCAGGGCCATGCAATATAGGGGGCGTTAAAATGAGCGATAGTCAAAACGACCCCCTGCGGATACATTGTGCGGCCTGCGGAGGAAAAACACGGATAAAGGCGTATGAAGGTACTGGCGTTTCCGCTGCGCTGCCCGAGGCGCAAAAAGAAATACGCATAGAGGTAGTGCAGCTGAAAATGGCATTGGGCAAATGAGCCAGATGGATGAAACACAGGGGCTGTTGCAAAAGCAGATGAATCATCTGCCGTAGCAACAGCCCCTTCTCACTTGCCCCACAATGTTTTCTGATTGGGAGCGCGCACCGCCGAGAGCGGTTTTTGGCAATGCCGCAATCAAGGCCAAGCCTCCGCGTATCCCCGTTCGCTTACGCCCCGGTCATCCTTTCCCGGATGCGCGCAAGCGCTTCCTGGGTTTTTTCCAGCGTGTTAAACGCCGTCAGGCGGAAATAGCCCTCGCCGCAGGGGCCGAAGCCCGCGCCGGGCGTGCCCACCACGTTGGCCTCCTTGAGCAGCTTGTCAAAAAAAGCCCAGCTATCCATGCCGCCTGGCGTGCGCATCCAAATATAGGGCGCGTCCACGCCGCCGTACACCTCAAAGCCCGCGGCCGTAAGCCCCTCGCGGATGATGGCGGCGTTGTTCATGTAATAGCGGATGGTGGCCTGGCACTGCGCCGCGCCATCAGGGGTATACACGGCCGCCGCGGCGCGCTGCACGGGGTAGCTTACGCCGTTAAACTTGCTGCCCATGCGGCGCTTCCACATTTGATTGAGCGAAACGGCCTCGCCGTTTGCGCCCAGCCCCTTCACGCCGTGGGGAATCACCATGTAGCCGCAGCGCGTGCCGGTGAAGCCCGCCGTTTTGGAATAGCTGCAGCACTCAATGGCCACGTCCTTCGCGCCCTCCACCTCGTAGATGCTCTTGGGCGCGCCGGAGGTGATAAAGGCCTTGTACGCCGCGTCATACACGATGATGCAGCCGTTTTGCCTGGCATAGTCCACAAATACCTTCAGCTGCGCGCGCGTAAGCGTGGTGCCTGTGGGGTTGTTGGGGTAGCACAGGTAAATCACGTCCACGGGGCGGTCCGGCAGGGGCGGCACAAAGCCGTTTCCGGCGTTGCAGGGCAGGTAGCACAGGCGGTTCCAGCGGTCGTTCACATACTCGCCCGCGCGCCCGGCCATGGCGTTGGAATCCACATACACGGGGTAAACGGGGTCGGTCACGGCAATCGCCGCGTCGTCGGAAAACAGCTCCTGCACGTTGCTCACGTCGCACTTCGCGCCGTCGGACACAAACACCTCGTCAAAGGCCACGTCCACGCCCAGGGGCTTGTAATCATGCTCAATAATGGCGTTCACCAAAAAATCATACCCGTAATCCGGGCCGTAGCCATGGAAGGTTTCGGCCTGGCCCATTTCCCGCACGGCCCTCTCAAACGCCTCTATCACGGCGGGGGCCAGGGGGCGCGTCACATCGCCAATGCCCAGGCGTATCACGTTTGCGCCGGGGTTTTGGGCGGTATATTCCTTCACGCGGCGGGCAATCTCCGCAAACAGGTAGCTGCCGGGCAGCTTGGCGTAGTTAGGGTTTACCTTCAGCATCTTCCATCCATCCTCCCAAATTGCGTTTCAGGGCTGCAGCCATTCGCCGTCGTACACAAAGGTGGCGGGGCCGGTCATGTACACGCGGTTGTCCTGCGCGTTCCACTCAATCGCCAGGGTACCGCCGGGCAGGGCCACCTCAACCGCCCGCTCGCACAGCCCGGATAGCATGCACGCCACGGCGGACGCGCACGCGCCCGTGCCGCAGGCCAGCGTTTCGCCGGTGCCGCGCTCCCACACGCGCATGCGGATGTGCGTGCGGTCAATCACCTTCACAAACTCCACATTGGTTTTTTGCGGAAAATCGCTGTGCCGCTCCAGCTTGGGGCCGTCCGTTGTTACGGGGGCGGAGGCGGGATCGTCCACAAAGCACACCGCGTGGGGGTTGCCCATGTTCACCAGGGTAAGCGCGTAGGCGCGCCCATCCACCGTTACCCTATGCCCAATCACCGGCTTGCCCGCAGCCAGCGAGGGAATTTTCGCCCCGTCCAGCTCCGGCTCGCCCATATCCACGCGCACGCTTTTCGTCAGGCCGTTCTCATCCAGGTTTAGCCGCATCGCCTTTACCGCCCCGCCGGACTCGATGGTGAATTCCGTCTTATCCGTCAGCCCACGGTCGTGGCAGTATTTGGCCACGCAGCGTATGCCGTTGCCGCACATGCCGCTTTCGCTGCCGTCGTTATTGAACATCTGCATGCGAAAATCCGCAATTTTGCTTGGCAAAATCATAATCAGCCCATCCGCCCCGCAGCCGAAGTGATACCGGCTCATGCGCACGCTCAGCGCCGAGGGGTCGGGCACGGTTTCCTCAAAGCCGTTGATATAGATATAGTCGTTTCCAATGCCTTCCATCTTGGTAAAGCGCATTTTTCCACCGCCTTTCAGAGGGAACGGGAATAGTATACCACAGTCTGCCATGTTTTGCACCTGCGCGGCGCAAAGGCGCAATGAGAAAAAAGCGCGGCGCGTTCCGCCAGGAGGCGAACAAACGCGCGCGCAGCGGCGCCGGGCTGTTCCTTTTTTTAAGTAAGAAAGGCGGCTAACCCTGTTTTTTCGCGGCAGGAAGGGCTATTTGCGACCCACCAGCAACGTGGAGTCGCGCAGCATCAGCCGCTTGGCCTCCTTACGGGTCATAAACAGGCCGTTTGTGGTATCGATTCGCTCCACCTTTTCATAGCCCTGCTCCTTCAGCTTGCGCACAAAGGCGTCCATATCGCCATAGCGCGCCGGGCCCATTAGGTCGTGAATGGCGAACACGCCGCCCTTTTTAAGCACGCGAAGCGTTTCCAGCAGCAGCTTTTGCTTATCCGCGCCGGTGATGTTATGGTACACATAGTTGCTGGTTACCGCGTCAAAGCTTTCATCAGGAAAGTCCAGCTTGAGGGCGTTGCCCCGCAGGAAGCGGGTATTGGCGGCCCCCTCCGCCTTGGCGTTGCGCTCGCACAGCGGCAGGCTGAAGGAGGCGTAATCCTTTCCCCAGCGGTCTATGCCCACCATCTCGGCCCGGGGGTTGCGCTTGGCGCAGGCGATGGTCAGCGCGCCGCTGCCGCAGCCAACGTCCAGCCCGCGGCCCCCGTCCGGCAAAACGACGTATGCCGCCGTGCCCTCCACAATCTGCTTGGATAGCTTTCTCTCCCCGTCGTAGGAGAAGGTTTTGTAGGCATGGATACACCACTCGGCGTATTTGGCGCAGGCCAGGCAGGCAATGCCAAACAGCACGCCCAGGGCAACGCGAAGCGGCCCCTGCGCGCCTATCCCCAAAACGCCGAATACCACGAAGCCGGCCAGGGCAAACGCCGTCGCGGCGAACATGCCATAGATCATCGCCTTGGGAACCCAATTCTTATAATCCGGTTTCATTCCTGCTTCTCCTTCCTTGGCGGCATAGGCCGCGCCCTATCCTTCCAGGCAGCTCCGCCTGACCTCCTCCGCCCACCGCTGCGGATAGCGCAAAAGCAGCTCCTCGTGCTGCATATCGTGGCGGTGGATCACCGGGTTTTGAAAATGCCGGAAATAACGGTCCAGATACTTCTCGCCCATTTTTGCCGCATAGAAGCAGTGCACGGTCGTGCCCGGCACGGCGATATGCTCCTCCAGCGGCGTTACCAGATCGGAATAAAACTGATTGCGTATGCTTTGCTTTTTCACAAAGGCCATCCGGCTGCCCGTAACGCCAAACATGGAAAGGAGGCTATCGTAATACGCCCTTTCCTCCGGGGGCTTGTTTTGCAGCCGCCTGGCCATAAAGCCGGGCAGCCTGCCCTTTTGGAACATCCCATACAGGATATTGGCAACCATCCGGGCCTGGAGCCCCGCCGCCAGCCTGCCCGCCTGGTCCAGGTCGGAGCTGCCAAGAATACCGTGGTCTATGTGAACCCTGCGCCGCTGAACCAGCAATCCCACAAAGGAGCCGCCCAGAGAGCAGCCGTAGGCGGCGCGAATGCGGCCGCCGAACCGCTCCTGGATGTAGGCCTCCAGCTTTTCCGTTTCCGCTCGCATATCGGGGAATACGGTTGGCTCGGTTTCATCAAAGCCGTCATAGGATGCGCATACCACATGGAAGTAGGGCTCCAGCAGCGGGGCCGCGCTTTCAAAGTTGCTTTTCCAATGGCAGCAGGTGCCGGGAAGCAGCAGGATTGCCGGGGCGGATGCCTCGCCAAAATGATAGAACCGCATCGCGCCGCCTCCCCGTTATCTTTTGAAAAACGAAAAGCCCTTTTTCTCGTAGGGTTCCGTGCTGACGGCCTTTACCGTATACCCGCAGGCGGAGATAACCGCCCTTAGCTTCTCCCCGTCAAGCGGCTCCTCCGCAATAATCTCCGTTTGCCCCTTGGAATGGGAGGAAGTAACTTTTTTGACGGGAAACGCCTTGCGCACAGCGTCGTTCACATGGGCCTCGCACATCCCGCAGGCCATGCCGTCCACGCCCACAACAATCCTAACCATGAATAAGCCTCCTTTATGCCCGCAGCGGCCAACGCGTTTGGATAGATCGTTAGATATTTCTAACCTCTGTTCAAAGAAAAAAGCCGCCCTTTTAGTTAGCAACTGCTAACCACGGCCATCATACCACCGCGTCCTCCGTTTGTCAATCCAAAAAGCGGCAAAAAGACGGCTCCCCTTCCGCCGCCTGGGGCTGATAAAAAAGCCCGCCCTGCGGCCCTAAAGGGGGCCGCAGGGCAGGACCAGACTGTCGATAAGCCCCTGGGAGGTTCGGAGGGCTGCGGCCCTCCGAGCTGTATTCCGAAACTGGCGGCGTGTACGCCGGTTTCGGAAGCCTTGCGTAGCAAGGTTTCCTTACGCCGT
>URUF01000047.1 GCA_900550955.1 uncultured Eubacteriales bacterium
CCGCCGCTTTCTGCCTACTCTTTCCAGAAAGAGTAGGCGCGGGTGTGGGGGCGCGTAGCCCCCACCCAGTTCCGCGGAAAGGCTTCCGCAAAAAAGCAAACAAAAAAGCCCCGCGGGCGGCCCAGCCCGCAAAAAAGCACACCCCCAAGCCCCCGCGGGCGCTCAGCCCGCAAAAATCTCCTTGACCTTCACGACCCCATTCTCCACGAAAAACCGCACGTTCAACCCGGCGAAAGCCATTCCGTACACGCGCCCATCCTCCCGCTGATAGCCCGGCCTTGGGTCCTGCGCAAGCACCTCCCTAAGCGCCTGCCGCTTGCCTTCGGGCACGCGGCACATAAGCTCTTGAGGGATCTCCACCGCAAGCGCGGGCTCCGCGGGCCCCAGGGCAAAGCCGCCCAGCGCGTCCGGATGGCAGTCCGTGTACGGCAAATACGGCTTGATGTCCAAAATGGGCGTGCCGTCCATCAAATCCGCGCCGCGCACCAAAAGCACCGGCCCCAGCATGGGGTCGGTTTCTATCCTCTCCAAAACCACCGAGGAAAGCCCTATCGCGTTTGGCCGGAAGGGCGATCGCGTGGCAAATACGCCCATGCGCGTATTGCCTCCCAGCCGGGGCGGCCTCACCGTGGGCGACCACCCCTCGCGCACGCATTCCGAAAACTGCCAAATCAGCCATAGATGGCTGTACCCGTCCAGCCCGCGCAGGGCCTCCGGGCAGCGGTATTCCGGTTCAAACACCACGCGCGCGGTCAAGCTGTTCACCAGCCCGCTTTGGCGCGGCACGCCAAACTTGCTGCCAAAGTCGCTTTGTATGCGGGCAATCGTCCTCATTTCATAGGTTTGGGGCATGGCGGAGCTCCTTTGCTACGGCGCTGGCAGCGCTTCCACCAGCGCTATGCTGCGAATATGCCACTGGTTGTTTTCCTTTACCAGCGTGGCGGAATAGCGCCCGCCCTGCCAGCGCGGCGGGGCCTCGTAGCCCTCGCCGTACAGGGCCTGGGCCGCCTCGGCATAGTTCCCGTTCACCCGCCCGTCTATGCGGGGAATGGTTTCGGTAAACGTCACGCGCGCGGTGCTCTCCCACGGCCAGCACCACATCCACGTCATTTCCAGCCGGTGGTCAATGCCGCGCACGGTGTAATAGGTGTACGGGCTCTTGCCGTCTATGGCCAAAAGCAGGTTTTCATCCCGTTGCAAATACCCGCCCTGAAAAAACTTCGTCAAATCGTTCGGGGATTCCCCCATCATAATAACCTGCGCGCGCTTGGCCATGCCGTCCTTGAGCACAATATAGATGTTGGAAGCGTTCATCGCGTAGTAAAACGTAACCGTTCCCAGGCCCAGCAGCATCGTCACAAGCAATAGCCGCGCCGCCAGATACCATATAAACCGCCTTAGCTTCTTCACCCGCACGCCTCCCCTGCGTCAAAACTGTTCTCATTATAGCAAAGCCTGCCGCTTTGCGCAATCGGCAATGCCTGCCGCCGCTGCGGCCCCCCGCGGGCGGTTTTCAGGCAAAAACGCGGTACGCGCCGCTTCAAAAGGGGTATCATACGCTTTGCGCAGCGCGCTCGTGTTTGCACATTGGCCCGTCCTGTGTTACAATCATCACGCAACCATTCCCCCGTACCAAAGGAGCCTTCCATGCACGCCTACCAGGAATCCCGCAAAATCTATGTGCCCTCCTCCCGCCGCGTCATGCTGGTGCTGATGTCGTTAAGCAACCTGTACCAGTACATGTACGCCTCCCTGTTTTCAAGCGCCCTGGGCATGCTGCCGGTGCTGGGCGGCGCCATGTACATGAGCTTCAGCGTCGCCGGGGCCATGGCGCATACGCTGCTTGGGGATGGCCGCAAATACCTCACCCGCCGCATGCGCGTCGCCTTTGCGCTAATCACGGCGGTCATGCTGCTGTGCACGGCGCTGCTCATCGCCCTTTACCCCGTGCTGTGGACGGCGTATCCCGTGTGGCTCACCTTTGCCATGGCGCTTTCCGTAAACCTGCGCGCCACCCTTGGCCGGCGGCTGATCGGCCGCCGCATGCGCCGCACCGTCGGCACGCGCGCGTATTGGATTTTTCAGGCCCTCAACCACCTGCTCCCCCTGGCCGTGATGGCGCTGTTTTTGTCCCTCAACCTTGCCGCGCCCGCCTCATGGCAGCTTTGGGGCGGCTTTGCCGCAGGCGGCCTGCTGGAAATATACAGCCAGTGGCGCGAACGCGATCTCCTTGCCCGCGAGGACCTGCCCGACGATATCGACCCCGACACCGTTGCCCGCATGGGCCGGGAGCTGCGGGAGGTAAACGCATACAGCGCCTTCCAGCGCATGTATACCCTGGTCCTGATGGCCTTACAGCTTACGCTTGTCATGGTGTATACCTTTATCGGCCTCACCACGCAGGAGCTGTTCGCCTGCATGCTGCTCACCGTGGCCCTTACCGTTATCATGCGCGAGGTATCCATGTTCTGCCTCAGGCGCGTGCACAAGCCCTTTGCCACGCAGCTTCTGCTCGTCGGCCTGTTCTTGTGGCTGTACGGCCTGTTTTTGCTCTATTACCAGATGGAGCTGGCCGAGGGCCTCGTCTGGAGCTATCTGGCCCTGGGCCTCACGGTAAGCGGGCTCACGGCCAGCGTTACCTCCCTGGCGGAGCTTGAGCGCCGCATGACCGACGTGGCCGAGTTCAAGCTGGCCGACCGCATGCAGGGCTATTCCCAAATGCGCGCCGCCAGCACCGAAATCGCTATCCTCTTGGGCCAAATGGCCGCCCTCATCCTGCTAACGCTGCTTTGCATGCCCGCCGGGGCCTCCCAATCCCTGGATCTGCCCACCCTGGTAGGGGCCTTCCGTCCTTTGATGATCGCCCCGGTCCTGCTGCTGGTGCTAGCCGCCATCGTTGTAACGCTGCGCTTTCCGCTCAACAACCGGCATTTCCAAAAGCTTGCCCACTGGCTCACCCTGGATAGCGAAGGCGTGGATAACCCCGCCCTCAAAAGCCAGCTGGATAGCGTGGTCGTCAAGCGCCATAAAAACCGCTTCGGCGTGCGCGTCATCATCACGCTCCTTCGCCCGCTGTACTATCATAAGGTCTACGGCAAGGAGAACCTCTCCGGCTACGAGGACGGCTCCATGATCCTCATCTGTAACCATGGCGAAATCTACGGCCCCGTGGTAGCCAACCTCTACGTGCCCATCTGCTTCAGGCCCTGGGTCATCAGCAGCATGATGGAGAGGGAAGCCATCGTGGAGCACATATACCAGGGCACCATGGTGCGCCAGCGCTGGCTGCCCGAAAGCTGGAAGCGCCCCCTCATCCGGCTCATCACCCCCATCCTGGTTTGGGTGTTCGATAGCCTGGAGGCCATCCCCGTCTATCGCGGCCAGCCGCGCGAGCTCATGAAAACCTTCCGTGAAACCGTCAGCGCCATGCAGGCGGGCGATAATATCCTCGTCTTCCCCGAAAACGGCGAGGAGCACGCCCCCGGCCAAGCCGGCTATGTGCGCGAGGGCGTCGGCCAGCTCTATACCGGCTTTGCCATGATCGCCCCCATGTACTACGCCAAAACCCACAAGCAGGCCGTTTTCGTGCCCATCTATGCCAGCCGTAAGCGCCGTACCCTTACCATCGGCCAGGGCGTCGTCTACAATCCCCAGGCCAACGCCACCGAGGAAAAGCTGCGCATTGTGGACGCGCTCCTCGCCTCCATGCAGGCCATGAACGAAAAGGATCAATAAGCCCGCGCTTCCCTATCCCAAAAGGCTTTGCAAACCAAGTACGCCAGGCGGCCCTTTTGCCGCCTGGCGTACTCGCTTTTCCGCCCGGCCCGCGCAAGGCGGGCCGGCGCTTAGCCCCTTAGATGCTGCAAGGCACTGCGTTGCTGGAGAAGAGCTTGCGCTGCGTGTCCTGCCCGGCGATGCCGTCAATCTCCAGGCCGTTCAGCTCCTGGAATACCATAACCGCGTTTTGCGTGGCGGTGTCAAACTCGCCGGTAATGTTGCCGTCGTAGTACTTGAGCTCATAAAGGGCGTATTGCAGCCGCTTCACCGCGCTCCCGCTGGAGCCCACCTGCAGCTTGGAATAGCTTCCGCTTTCCGATGTGCCGCCATAGAGCAGCCGCTGGGTGGTGGGCCCGGCCATGCCGGTCACGCGCAGGCCGGCGGCGCGCTGGTATGCCTTTACGGCGTTCTCCGTGCCGCTGCCATAGTTGCCGTCCAGGGTGCCGCTGTAATACCCCGTGGCCGAAAGGGCGGATTGCAGGGCCGTTACGTCGCTCGAGCTTGATTTGGACGAGGTGGAAATGGTCTTGTAGCCGTTGGAGGAAGCCGTTTTGCCATAATTGCTGGGGCTGGAAGTGCCTCCGCTTGACCCGCTGGAGGACGACCCGCCGTTCACCGCCGCGTAAATGGCGTTCAGCGTGCGCTTGCCCGCCACGCCGTCGGCGGTAAGGCCGTTGGCCTGTTGGAAGGCGGTCACGGCGGCGGTGGTGCCGCTGCCGTAGTCGCCGTCAATGCTGCCGGAGTAGTAGCCCAGCGAGCGCAGGTTCTCCTGTAAGGTGCGCACAGCGCCGCCGCTAGAGCCCTCGCGCAGGGATCCCAGGTTCGCCACAACGCTGGCGGCCTTCTTGGCCGAGGAGGAATACAGCTTGGTAAGCGTTGTGGGCCCCGCCACGCCGTCGGCATAAATGCTGTTGCGCTTCTGGAAGGCAAGCACCGCCGCCTCGGTGGTTTCGCCAAATTCGCCGTCCGCGGTGCCGCTCAGATACCCCAGAACGATCAGGCGGTTTTGCAGGATCTTCACCTGGCTTCCGCTGTCGCCCACCCTCAAATAGATATCCGTCTTGCCGTTGGTATAGGAGTTGGCGTTGGATGTGGTAGTCGTGCTGCCGCCCGATGTGCCGCTGGATGTGCTGGGCTTTGCGGTAGCGGTTGCGGCCGTCTTTTTCTTGGCGCTGTCGCTGTACAGCTTCGCCTGCGTGCGGGTGCCCGCCTTGCCGTCCACGCCAAGGCCGTTAGCGGCCTGGAAATCGCGCACGGCCTGTTCCGTGCCCGCGCCGTATTTGCCGTCCACGCTGCCGGTGTAGTAGCCCAAATCCTTCAGGCGCTGCTGCAAGCGCTTCACGCTCGTGCCCTCGGAGCCGGTTTTCAGCGTTGTGGAAGCGCTTGACGTACCCGTGGAGGTGGCGCTTGGCTTCACCGTGGGGGTAGCCGTGGGCCGCGTGGTGGCCGTGCCAAACTGCGGCGCGCTGGTGGGCGTAATGCCGCTGTCTATGCCGCCCTGCGTGCCCGCCGTTGGGCTTACGTTGCTGGGCGGGTTCGTGGCGGTATCGTTGCCAAAATCCCACGAGCTCCAATCCACCATGTTGGAGGTGGGCGCGGGGGTGGGGGTAACGGTCACCGTGGGCGTGGGCGTGATGACCGTGTCAAAGCCCTGGCCGCCGTCGCCAACGGTAAGGCCGTTGTTGTTATCCACAATCCTGTCCGGCTCCATATAGCAGGCGCTCAGCGCCAGGCAGGCCAATAGCAGCAGCCCTGCCAGCAGGGCGCGCTTTCTCATGGCGTTGGGATGCTTCACAATCAACACTCCGTTTCGTTCTATCAATCAGGTTGGGAAATGTTACAAACCTCTTACAGTTCTGCGCCAGGGCATACGCGCTCACGCATCATGCATATTGTACAGGGAAATCAACGAAATTGCAACCCCGAATATTCCCCTGCGCTATCATATAACGAATTCTGTTTCCAATTTGTTCCCGAATTTGCGAAATATTTTTGTCATATTTTAATCTTCTTCGTCATATTTCGTAACGGCCTGCCCAAGCCGCAGCGAATAAAGCGCCATTTCCTTTACGGGATAGGGGGTGCCCCTTGTAAGCGCCTGGCGGTAATACGCCAGCTGCCGCCGGTAGCGCGGCCAAAGCTGTTCGGCCTGCGAAACCCTGTCGGTTTTAAAATCCACCAGCACCCAGGCCCCGCCCTCCACAAAGCACAGGTCAATCACGCCCTGCAAAAGCGTTTCAAACGGCCGCGCAATTTTCAGGTTGAAGCTCCATTCCCGCTTCACCAGCGGCGAAAGCAGCATGCGCTGTCCCAGGGGCCCGGCAAGGAAGCGCGCGGCCATGCCGCAATCCGCCAGCGCCGCCTCCCCGGCGGTCATCACGCCCTGGGCCGCCAGCCGGTCCCGCTCGCTTTCCACGTAGGCGCGCATGGCGCGCGGGTCCGCCTCCGCGCTCCGCGCGCCCGCAAGGTTCAATAGCCCCAGCAGGCGGTGGGTCTGTACGCCGGTTGCCAGCGCCCGTTCCTCGTAAGGCGGCTCCAAAAACGCGGGCGTCGCCGGCAGCGAGCCCAGCAGCCGCGGGCGCGCCATGCCCAGCGGCAGGCGCTTCAGCTCCTGCTCCTCCCCGGCGCCCTCGCTTGGGCTTTGGTTTTCCTCCAGCGCGCTGCATAGCGCGGTAACGCCCAGCTTCAGCGGCGGGCGCGCGCTCCCGGGCCGGCGGGGCGCAAACGGCTTTACCGGCTCAAAGGCCGCCCGCTCCGGCAGGGCGCCGGCCTCCGGCAGGGGAAGGGGGACGCGCGCCCCTTCCACAGCGCGAACCCTTGCAATCTCTGGGTCGGTGTGGAAAACGACGTTCCAAATGTCCGTTTTATGTGGAAAACTTGTGGAATCTGTGGGGAACATGGCAAGCTGCTGCGTTTTCCTCATGGGAATTGTGGAAAAGCCCTCCGGGCCCACGCACTGCAATATGTCCTGCGGCTGCACGCATTGGATAAGCCAATCCAGCATGCTGCGGGCCGTGCGCACGCCAAACACGCCGCCGCTGTTTTGCCCCTCCTCCACCCTGCGGGCCAAAGCGCCCGCGTCCATATCCTTTTCGGAGGCGGTGCCTACCAGCACCAGGCGGTTTTTGGGGCGGGTCATCGCCACGTACAGCACGCGCGCTCGCTCGGCCCGCCCGGCGTTCTTTTCCTTTAGGGCAATCGCGCCCTGCATCAGGGTTTGCCGCCGGGTGCGCGCCTGCTCGTTCACATAGCCCAGGGCAAAGCCCACGTCGCCGTGCACGCTTACCCCCCGCGCGCTCGCCCTACCAAGCAGGGAGCGGCCAAGCCCCATTACATACACGGTTGGAAACTCCAGCCCCTTGGATTTGTGGATGGTCATAACGCGCACCACGTCCTCCCAGGGGTTGATCACGGCCGGGCTGTTTTCCCCGCCGCCGGTTTGCGCCGCCAGGCTTTCCACAAAGCCGTGCAGGCCGTCCGTGTGGCACTTTTCATATTCGCCCGCGCGATGGCACAGCATGCGCAGGTTCGCCTGCCTAAGCCTGCCGCCCGGCTGCGCGCCATAATGCGCGTACAGGCCGCTGCGGCTTAAAAAGCTCCACAGGTACTCGTCCAGGGGCATGCTGCGCAGGTAAAAGCGCTCCCGCTGCAAAACCTCCATCACCTGGCTGCAGCGCGCGCGCAGCGGCTGCGCCGCCTCCTGGGCCGCCGCCTGAAGCGCGCTTAGGAAGCTCGCCTCCTTCTGCGCCCGCGTAAGCCTGATCTGCGCCAGCTCCCGCTCGCCCATTTCAAACAGGGGGCTCCTAAGCTCGCTTAAAAGCGCGATATCGTTCATCAGGTTATCCATCAGGCGCAGGTGCTGGGTAAGCTGCGTCACCTCGTCGCTGCCCAGGGGGTCGCCCGCGCCCTCGGCATACACGGGCACGCCCTTTCGGGTGAGGGCCAGCTCCACCTTGTCGCTCACGTTTTTGCCCACCGGCAGCAAAATGGCGATGTCGCGGTAATGCAGCACGCCGCAGGGGTTGCCGTTTAGGTCGTTCACAGGCAGCCCCACGGTGCTAAGGATATCGTCCGCAATCAGCCCGGCCTCGGCCAGCACGGTTTCCTGCGGCCTGCGGCCGCGGGAGGCCAGCACGTGCAGCTCGGTTTGCGGGTCGTTTTGGGAGGGAACGCCCGGGTAGAGGCGCGCGTCCGCGTCGTAATCAATCTCGGTCACGCGCCCGTCCATCACATGGGAAAAGGTGCGGTTCACCGCGTCCAGCACCCCGCCGCGGCTGCGGAAGTTGCGGTTGAGCACAATGCGCCGCTGGGGCGCGTCCGCTTCGGGCGAGAATCGCGCCAGCTTGCCCAAAAACAGCTCCGGCTCAGCCAGGCGGAAGCGGTAGATGCTCTGCTTCACATCCCCCACGTAAAAAAAGTACTGGGGCCGCGTATCGGTTTCATCGCGCTTAAGCGCGTTCAGGATGGCCTCCTGCAAGGCGCTCACATCCTGGTACTCGTCCACAAACACGGCGTCGAAGCGTGCGGCCTGCTGCCTGCGCGCCCCGTCCTCCCTAAGCACCGAAAGCGTCATGTGCTCCAAATCGCCAAAATCAATCACGGCCTGCTCGTGCTTGCGGGCCATAAAGGCTTCGTCCAGCCGTTTCACGGCCTTTGCCAAGCCGCGCGTGGCCGGGCCCATGGCCGCCATGTCGCGCACGCCCTGCGCAAAGTCCGCTGGCAGCAGCTTTTGCAGCTCCCCGGCGATATCCTTATATTGCCCCCGCAGCTCCTTATAGCGCTCGGCCAGGCGCTGCTCGTCCTGCGTCGTGGGCTTTGCGCGGCCAAGCGTCGCAAATTTCAGCCCCGCAAGCGCCGCGGCCAGGCTGCTCAGCCCCGCGCCGCACGCGGCGTGCAAACCGTCTATCGTTTCGCGGTCGCTTTGCAGCGTGTTTCGGTACGCTGGGGGAAAGGCGGGCTGCTTTTCCAGGGCGGCTGTCTGCTCCCACAGCGCGCGCATTTCTTCCAATAAAATAGCGGCCTCCTGGCAAAAGGCCTGCGCCATGGGCTCCCCGTCTATGGTTTGGGCGTCCCATTCCTTGGCGGCGCTCCTTTCAAGCCATTCCATCGGGTCGGGCCGGGAAAGGATGAAGCGGTACAGCGTATCCATCATCCCGCTGATTTCCCGCTCGGCAAACTTGCTTGTCAGGCTGAGCAGGTCGCCATCGCCGTTTGCGGCCTCATACAGATAGGTGAGCGTTTCCTCCATGGCGTCCGCATAAAAGGCGGCGCGGGTGCGTTCGTCCGCCAGCATGAACTGGGGATCCACCTGGCAATGCTGAAAGTTTTGCCTAACCACCTGCTGGCAATAGCTATGGATGGTGGAAATTTGCGCGCCGCTAACCAGGTCGGCCTGCCTGCGCAGCCTTTGGTCGCTGCCCGCCGCCTCGTTCAGGCGGCTTTCCAGCCGTTCGCGCATTTCGGAGGCGGCCGCCCTGGTAAAGGTTACAATCAGCATGCGGTCTATGCTCATGCCGTCGTGCACGATCATGCGCACAATGCGCTCCACCAGCACGGCGGTTTTACCGCTGCCCGCGGCGGCGCTCACCAGCAGCTCGCGGTTGCGCGCCTCAATGGCCTGCTGCTGTTCCGGGGTAAAGCGCATAGCGCCGCCTCCTTTTCATTCAAAAATGCAACGCTATTGTACCGTAAGCGGCCCGCTTTTGCAATGTTTCACGTGAAACATCCGCCCCCTGCCTGGGCACAATGTTTCACGTGAAACATTGTGCCCAGGCAGGGGGCTTCTTTTTGGAAAAAGATTTGCCCATTTTGGCCCTTCATGGTATAATACCGCTTGGACTGCCAATGAAAACCATGCGCCTGTTCGCATTCTGTAAGGAGGAACCCTATGCCTACCACCACGTTCGATGTGGATTCCATCAAGCAAAGCATCGTGGGCAAACTTCAACGCTACAACGGCGTTACCGTACAGGAGGCCACGCCCCAGCAGCTGTACAAGGCCGTCGCTTCTACCGTGCGCGACCAGATCATGCAAAAATGGATGATCTCCAAGGAAAAGCGCGATTCCAAGCGCAAGCGCCTGTATTACCTGTCGGTTGAGTTTTTGACCGGCCGGTCGCTCAACTGCAACTTGATCAACCTTTGCAGCCAGGAGGATTACGCCCAGGCCCTGCGTGAGCTGGGCATCGACCTGCAAACCATCCTGCCGGAGGAGCCGGAGCCCGCGCTGGGCAACGGCGGACTGGGCCGCTTGGCCGCCTGCTTTTTGGATAGCCTCTCCAGCCTCAACATCCCCGCAATGGGCTGCACCATCCGTTACGAGTACGGCCTCTTCCGCCAAAAGCTGGTGGAGGGCCAGCAGGTGGAGCTGCCCGATAACTGGCTGCAAAACGGCAACGTGTGGGAGGTGCCCCGCACCGAGGATACCTGCACCGTGGAATTCAACGGCCACGTTGAGGAAGTTGAGGAGCACGGCCGCAAGGTTTTCCGCCTGGTGGATACCTACCAAATCGACGCCGTCCCTTACGATATGCCCGTGGTAGGCTACAACAATAATTGCGTAAACACCCTTCGCACCTGGAGCGCCCGCAGCCGCGCCAACCTGGACCTAAGCCACTTTGGCGAGGGCGAGTACATGAAGGCCATGGAAGAAATGCAAATGGCCGAAGTGATCTCCAAGGTGCTTTATCCCGAGGATAAGCATTACGAGGGCAAAATGCTCAGGCTTAAGCAGCACTACTTCTTTACCAGCGCCACGCTGCAATACGCCCTGAAAAACTTCAAAAAGCACTTTGGCAACAACTTTGACCTTCTGCCGGATAAGTGCGTGTTCCACATCAACGATACCCACCCCGGCCTAGCCATTCCCGAGCTCATGCGCCTGCTCATCGACCAGGAGGGCCTTAGCTGGGAGATGGCGCAGCGCATCACCTACCGCTGCATGGCCTACACCAACCATACCGTTATGAGCGAGGCGCTGGAGCGCTGGCCCATCGATATGATGAAGCAAACCCTGCCCCGCATCTACATGATCCTGGAGGAGCTCAACCGCCGCCTGTGCGCCAAACTGTTCCAATACTATCCCGATCAATGGGACCGCATCGGGCATATGGCTATCATCGGCTACGGCCAGGTACACATGGCCAACCTGTGCGTGGCCTTCAGTTACAGCGTAAACGGCGTAAGCCAGCTCCACGGCAAAATTCTGCAAGATACCCTGTTCCACGACTATTACCTGCTGGCAAACAAAAAATTCAGCGCCATTACCAACGGCATTACGCACCGCCGCTGGCTGGTGGAGGCCAACCCCGCGCTAACCAGCCTGCTTAAGGAAACCATCGGCCCCGGCTTCGTCCAGGATGCGTCCAAGCTTTCCGCCCTCGCGCCCTTTGCCGATGACGCCGCCTTCCGCGACCAGTTTGACAAGGTCAAGCAGTTCAACAAGGAGCGCCTCGCCAAGCTGGTGAAGGCGCGCCAGGGCATCGATATCGATACCTCCTTCATCTTCGATACCCAGGCCAAGCGCCTGCACGAGTACAAGCGCCAAATGCTCAACGCCCTGCATGTGCAGGTGCTGTACAACCGCATTGTGGATGACCCCAGCTTCACCATGCCGCCGCGCCTGTTCCTGTTCGGCGCGAAGGCCGCGCCCGGTTACAGCCGCGCCAAGCAGATCATCCGCTACATCAACGCCCTGGCTGATCTCATCGACAGGCATCCGCGCGCCCGCCAGATGTTAAAGATCGTCTACATTGAAAACTACGATGTTTCCACCGCCGAAATCCTCATTCCCGCCAGCGAGATCAGCCAGCAGCTATCCACCGCCGGCAAGGAGGCCAGCGGCACCGGCAACATGAAGTTCATGATGAACGGCGCCGTAACCCTTGGCACCATGGACGGCGCCAACGTGGAAATTTACGAGCAGGTGGGCCTGGATAATATCTACATCTTCGGCATGCGCGCCGATACCGTGGAGGGCATGTACCGCGAGCGCACCTACAACCCCATGAGCATTTTTGAAACCAACCACGAAATCCGCAAGGCCATGTCCCAGTGGCTGGATGGCACCCTCTTCCCGCACGAGCCCATGGCCATGCAGGATCTTTACCACACCCTGCTCGTAGGCGACTATGGCAACATGCCGGACAACTACTTCGTCCTCAAGGACTTTGGCAGCTATTCCATGGCCAACCGCCGCATGATGGAGGACTATCAGAACCGCGAAAAATGGCTCAAAATGGCCATTATCAACACGGCCAAGAGCGGCTTCTTCAGCTCCGACCGCACCATCAAGGAATACAACGACACCATCTGGCACATCGCCAGCAGGGGCTGAGCCCCTGCACCCCGGCCTGCGGCCCCTGTGGGGGCCGCAGCGCGCTTCGCGCCTGCTTGCGCGGGGTGGGGGTGGAAAAGACAATTCGCCAGACGGCAAAAGGGCCGTCTGGCTTTTTTCCCCCGGGCCGCGAAAGGCGGCCCGGCTTTGCGCTGGTTATGGAGGGGGCGCAGGCGCTTCGCGCTGCGCCTGCCTGCGCCTGCCTATGCTGCCTCCAAATATTTCATTTTTATTCGACAAAAATTGCGGCCCGTCAATAGGATGTTGACTTTCCGTTACATTCATGATATACTGTCGCAGTATTTTATAAACTTATTTTCGGCCTGAAACTTCCATTTTTTGAGATTTTAAGCCGGTAAAGGACGTTTTCCAATGAGTCATCATTTTGTAATATATCCTTCCCAACAAGCAGGGGAAGTGTGTGTTGCATGCCCGATTACTTTTAATGGAGGCGTCTTTTTCTATGGACAAGCAGCTCAAACTCATCTACCACTATCACAGCGGCTTCTCAGTGCAAATTGGAGGCACGCTCCTGGTATTTGATTACTGGGAGGGGGAGGACCGCTCCCTTTCGCAGGTGGGGCGCATCACGCCGCAATTTTTGCAGGCGTTTGAGCAAATCTTCGTGTTTATCAGCCACGCCCACCCCGATCATCTGGACCCCATCGTTTACACCTGGGAGGCCGCCGGGCTGCCCATTACCTACATCGTATCCAGCGATATGCCCGTGGGCACGCGCGGCAAGCGCCTCGCGCCCGGGCAGGAAAAAACGCTCGGCCAGGATGTCCGGGTCAAGGCCTTTCAAAGCACGGATCTGGGGGTCGCCTTCCTGGTGGAGGCCTACGGCGTGAACATCTTCCATGCGGGCGATCTCAACCTCTGGCACTGGCGGCAGGAAAGCAGCCTGCGCGAGATCGAGGCCGCCGAAAACGCCTTCTACGAGGCCATTGAGCCCATCAAGGGCGAGCGTATCGACGTGTGCATGTTCCCCGTGGATCCCCGCCAGGGCCTCATGTACGACGCGGGGGCCAACCATTTCATCCTTACCTTTAAGCCCCGTGTGTTCATCCCCATGCACTGGCAGGACCGGCCGGAGGTCGCCATCGATTTCGCGCGCCGCGCCCGCACCCAGAACACCGAGGTGCTGGCCCTCACCAAGCCCGGCATGGTAGCCAACCTCACCTTCGCCGATGGCATGCTGGATATCCACATCATCGAGCCGCCCAAGGATTTTGGCGAGCTGCCCATCACCCCCGCCCGCCGCGTGGAGCCAAAAGCCCCCGGCGACGACCCCTTCGCCGATACCGACCTTCCCGTGGACCTGCAATAAACCGCCAAAGGAGCTGAAAACCCATGTTCACCATGATTCACGAAAACCACAACGTGCTCGATCTGGACCGTTCCATCGCCTTCTACCGCGAGGCCCTGGGCCTGCATGAAACGCGCCGGAACGAAAAGCCGGATTTCACCATCGTCTTTCTCGCGGACGATACCAACGCCTTCGAGCTGGAGCTTACCTGGCTGAAGGATCGCAAGGAGCCCTATAACCTGGGCGACGAGGAGTTCCACCTGGCCTTCCGCGCCGACGATATGGAAAGCGCGCACGCCCTGCATGAAAAAATGGGCTGCATCTGCTACGAAAACCCGGCCATGGGCATCTATTTCATCAAGGATCCGGACGGCTACTGGCTGGAAATTGTGCCCACCCGGAAATAAAATACAAAGGAGTTTTTCTGATGAACAAACGCATTCTCTCCATCCTGCTTGCGGCGGTGCTCCTGCTTGCCCTGGCGCTGCCCATGAGCGCGCTGGCCAATGTAAAGCACCGCTATGTGTATACCTCAAACGGCGGCTCGCTCAACATGCGCTCCTCCCCCGTAAGCCACGCCGACAACAAAATCCAAAGCATCCCCTACGGCGCGGAGGTGCTTGTGGAAAGCTACGTGAACAACAACACCTGGGCCTATGTAAGCTACAACAACATCGCCGGCTACGTAATGGCCCGCTACCTGGTAACGGAAATGCCCGCAAAAACCAAAGCCGAGCCCGCCCAGAGCGCGGACGCGCCTACCGTAAGCTTCAAAGGCTTTGCCCGCGCCAGCTATGACGTGCTCGTGCGCGCCCACACGCCCGGCGGCTACGTAAACCTGCGCTGGGCCCCCTCCATGGACCTGGCCGTGCAGGAAAAGGTTTCCGATGGCGCCGTGCTGCATGTAATCGCCCAAAACGGTAGCTGGGCGCAGGTGGAGGATCCCTCCACGGGCGCGGTAGGCTTTATGCTGCGCTCCTTCCTTACCGAGTACAACGCCGGCGCCATCGGCACAGGCGCGCGCGCGAACTAACGCTGTTACAGGAGGATAACCCACAATGAAAAAGCTTTTTGCCCTGCTCATAACCGTCCTGCTGCTGGCTGGCGCCTCCTTTGCCATGGCGGAAAACGTAACCGTGGACCAGGCCGTAGTGGATTATGACGTTACCATGGTGATTCCCCAGGGCTACGCCATGACCGAGAACCGCCGCAGCGGCGGCATCAGCATTGACGTTATGCCGGAGGACAAGGCAAACGCCCAGTATTTTATCACCATCGGGTACAGCGAAGCCTACGACGGCCGCACAATCAGCGAGATGAGCGACGATGAGGTGGAGCAGATTCTGGACTTTATCTCCGAAGGCTTTTACAGCCCCGTGATCAGCAGCTACACCACTTCCGAAGGCACCCTGGTGTACGTCCTGGATGAAACCGAGGCCGAAAGCGACTGGGCCATGGCCGTAACCATCTACCGCGGTTACTTTGTTACCGTGCAGATTGAGAAAGAGGATTACGCCGAGCTTACCCAGGAGGACGTGCAGCGCGCCATCACCCTGCTTGGCGACACGCACTTTGTGGAAAGCAAATAAGCGCGCGCAATTTACACATGCAAAGGGCGCCCCCGCGACGGCCTATTGGAGCCGTGCGCGGGC
>URUF01000048.1 GCA_900550955.1 uncultured Eubacteriales bacterium
ACCGCGAGGGAAAGGAATAACAAAAGGCGCCTTGAAAGCGCATGCAGCCGCTTTCAAGGTGCCTTTTGTACAGAAAGGGCAGGGGCGGTCAGCCGTTGCCCTCGCCGGGGCCGGCGATATAGAGGATGGCCCCATCGGACGAATGCACCATAACCTCGTAGCTGTCCAGGGGGTTCACGGGGTGGCGCAGGTCAAACTGCCAATAGGGCGCCTGAAAATACGCGCTTTGATTGCGGAAGCCATAGCTTAGCTGAAAGCGCAGGAGCGTGCCCTCGGTTTCGCCGTACTTTTCCATAATCGCGTCCAGCGCGCGCCGCAGCGCGTCGGCCAGGGCCATATCCGCCGCGCCGGCCTTGCTGAAGTTGTCGTTGCCCAACGCCTTGTTACAGGCGGCAAAGCAGAGCGATGCGCCCGAAACCTGGCTGGGCACGGTTAATAGCGCGTCGTACTCCGCCGTGAGGGCGGGCTGTGCGTCCAGCGGATGCTCCGCCAGCTTCGTTACAATCCAGCCCGTGGCGTCGCGCCCCGTGCGGGGGCTATCATAGGCGATCTCCTGCATTTGGTAATCCCGCGTCCAGGCCCCGCTCCAGGGCAGGGAGGTATCCGCCTGGCCTAGCTCCAGGGTGCGCAGCACGGTGTAGGAGATATCATCGGGCGGCTGCTCGCCCGCCTCCAACACGCCGTCCCGCTCCCAAAAAATTTCCAGCTGCCCGGCGGCGTTAACCAGGGCCAGCGCCTGAGAAGATGCGGCCAGCAGCAAAAACGCCGCGAGCAGGGCTATGGGTTTCTTTCGTTTCATAAGGGGTTCCTCCTTTGCGGTTGTGGGGGCGGCCTAGCGCCCCCTCTGTGCATGCAACGGGGCAGGGCTGGAAATTCATCCCGGGTTGGGGCCCGCAAGGAAAGAAATACCGGGGCTTTTGGGGGAAAATTGATGCAGAAATGCATACCCATTCCGACAGGAAAGATGGTATAATACTAAAAATATGGATATATTCCGCTGAAGGGAGGATGGAAAGGCATGAACAGGCCGCTTGCGTTGCTAATGACCGCCGCCCTTTTGCTCGCCGCCGCCTGCGGGCTTGCGGAAACGGGCGGCTGTACGTTTCCTGATTTGTCCGTTCTGCTGGGCACGCCCTGCGAAACGCTGCAAAAAAACTATGCTTTTGCGGAGGATTTTGTGTGCGACGCATATGTATGGGCCTACCCGCAGGGCTGGACGGCGCAGGACGACCTGCTGCTGGCGACGCTTGCGCAGCTGCATGGCGGATGGAGCTGGGAGCGCGGCGAGGTGGAGGGGCACGATGCGTTTTTGCTTTCCGGCAGCGGCGGGGAACAGGCCATGATCGTTTCGGAATTTGACGGGCGCGTTTTGGCGCTTGTGCCCGCAGGGTGCGACGTTATAACCGTAGGCGAGCGTATCCAGGAAACGCCCGCCCCGGAGGAACCCGCGCCCACGGCGGCTTCCCATGGGCATTGGGAGTGGCAAACCACGGAGGTGGATTGCCCCTCCTGTGTAAACGGCTGGTGCAGCGTATGCAACGGCACGGGCATTTACCGGCTGTACGGCCAAACGGTTGCGTGCCGCATATACTGCTCCTCCTGCGACGGACGGGGAACCATTACCCAGAGAACCTATGTGTTCGTACCCGACAGATAAGAGAAAGCGTTGCCTACAATTTGAAAAAGATGGAGGCGATTTGGATGATGAAGCGGATGGCTGCCTTAACCCTTGCGCTGGCGATGCTGCTGCCGGCGCTGGCTTGCGCGTCCGGCTTGAGCGGGCTGAGCGGGGGCGGCTTGAGCGGCTTAAGCGGCTTAAGCGGCGAAGCAAACGGCGTAGTGCCCGACCCTGCGGAGAGCCTGGGCCAGGAGGGGAAGATTTTAAAGGAAAACTACCAGTTTGCGGCGGGGTATGTATGCACGGCGTACGCCTACCCGCTGCCGGGGGACGCGGACGCGTTTAAAGCGGCCTACGCAAAGCAGGCGAAGGAAAACGGCTTTGCCGTTGACGAGGTTGCGGTGGAAGGCTACGGCGCGCTTAAGCTGTCGCTTTCGGACGGCACATACGCGCTGCTCATCCCCGATTTTGACGGCGCTATGCTTTTGCTGGTGCAAAACGGCATGACCTTTGGCGAGCCGAAGCCGGAGGGCTTCTACCTAAGCATGAAGCGCAACGGGCGGGAGCTGGAGGCAACGTTTGGCAGCCGTGAAACCTCCTGCAAGGAGGTTACGCGCTCCAAAGGCACCTCGCGCAGCTTTGAGATCAATTTCAGGTTTTCCCGCGCGGAGATCACCCTGTTCACGCTGCGCTTTCCCAGCTACGCGCAGGCGGGCGACACGTTTTACGTTACCAAGGACAGCCTGATCGACGGGCTGTACCTGTACACCAGCGAGGAAGGCAGCCTTGTGTTCTATGACTCGCCAGACCATCACAAAATGAAGAACGGCAAGGATTACTTCCGCGTCCAGATCACCGATATGTACAATACCCCGGACGGGCTGGTGATCGAGGGCGAGTTTGACGGCTCCTTCAACAAGGGAGGAACGCTTTATACAGACGGCTCCTTCCGCGTTTTGAGCGACCTGTAACCCAACAATCAAAACAATGAAAGGTGGAACCTGAAATGAAAAACCGCACGAAACTTTCCATTGCGACAGGAACGGGCCGCCTGCTGCGCGCGGGCCTGCTGCTTGCGCTGTGCGCGGCGCTTATGCTTTGCATGGGCCAGGCTGCCCTTGCGCAAACCTATACGATGGAGGGCGTTACGCTTACCCTGCCGGATGGCTTTGAACAGGAGGACGGGAACTTCAATTTTTGCCGATACAGCATGGGCGAGTATCCCGAAGAGCATGCGCTTTCGCTGGGAATTGGCCACTTCGGCGGCGGCGAGGAAGACCTTGGCCTGACGATGGACTGGATTTGGGAACAGCTGGAAAACGGCGGCGAATATGTGCAAAACCTTGTCAACGGCCAGCCCACGCTGTATGTGCAGGCCGTTAACGAGCAGGCGCAAGTTTCCTATGCCCTGGCCGCCACAATGATTGACGGCATTCGCCTGGGCGGCTTTGAAAGGCAAACATCCACCACGGAGCCTGTGGGCGATATGCTTTTGGATGTGCTGCGCAGCGCCCAGCGGTATTATCCGCAGCTGGTGAAGGGCGTTGCCAGCGCTACGGAAGAACCCGAACCCAGCCCGGAGCCCGATGAGCCCGAGGAGGAAGCCGCGCGCCCCACGAACGCGCCCGTTGCCTCCGGCAGCCTGCTGGACGTATATGACCCGGAGGAGTGCATGGCTTGGAGCCTTAATGAAACCCACCTGCATTATCTGGGATATCCTGAGGAGCGGGAAGCGGAGGACGATTTCCTCTTTTGCCAGCTGGACTGGGATACCGATTTGGATACGGCCCTTCGGACGATCGCGGCCAATACCGAAAGGCGCATGGAGCTGACCGCGAACGGCAGCTACATGGGCATGGCGTCCGGAAAGAATTTTTGGGGCCTAAACAGCAACGAATGCTACCTCACCCTGTGCACCGTTGTGCCGGAGGACGGCGGATGGTGGCTGGAATGCCAGATCACGCCCGAAAACGTGACCTTTGAGGATGAGGAGCAGGCGGCGTCCTGGTTTGCCAGGGTATGGAGCAGCCTGAATTGGGAAAAGCACGACGCGCCCCGCTTCACCCTTGAAACCGCACAAGGCGCGCAGGCGTTTGAGGATGAAACCGGGCTGATTGAGCGGTGGATAAGCGCTGTGCAGGCCGGCGAGGAAGGCGTGTACGCGAGCATCGCGATCAACAACCTTACGCTGTCGCTGGAAAAGGACGTATATGGCGACATGTCCATTATTTCCAGCTGGATTAAGCTTGTGCCGGGCGACGCGCGCTAAGGCGGCGGACATGCCGGAAACCAGGCACGGTCAGAATCAGGAGGCAACGCAATGAGAAAAAAGGGCTTTTTGGCATTTGTGATGGCGTTGCTGGCCGCCGTGCTGACGGCTTTGCCCGCGACGGCCGAGGGCCCGCGCCTGCCGGACATAGGCCCCGTGCTGGGCGTGGAGGGCGAGCTTTACAGCACAAGCGTGGGAGATAGCAGCGGCCTCCCCTATCACAACTATGTGTATGACAAGGAAATGACGCTGGACGAGGTAAGCAAGGTGCTTGTAGCCTATACCGAAGCGGCCAGGGAGCTTGGCTTTACGGTGAAAACGCTCGACGCGTCGGAGGTGAAGGCCATTCGCTACATGGCCTATATCTGCGATGAGGGAAGGGCCGAGATGGCAGTTGTTCCAATGAAGAACACGAAGAATTTGCTGACGGGAGGCAAGGCCGAGCTGCGGTTTCTGCTGTGCGTTCAGGATTTGATGGCGTTTGAGCTGGGGCGCGGCACGAGCGGCCTTGTTGAGGGCGGCACGCGCTGCATTGAATGCAACGGCAGCGGACGGTGCCGCTACTGCGGCGGAAGCGGGCGGTACGACTACGGCCAGGGATACGAAACCTGCGTGGTTTGCGACGGCAGCGGAATTTGCAACCTGTGCGACGGCGAGGGGAAGTATTGACCTTTTTGAGCAATCACAACGAAGGGAAGGCGACATTTATGAAAGCGGGCAAAAAGGCAAAGGCGGCCCTGTGCATGCTGCTGGCGTGCCTGTGCCTGGCGGGCTGCGCATGCGCGGAAACGGTAACGCTGCCTGATTTGCGGGACTTTGCGGGCGATATGCAGGTAAAGATTCTGGTAAACGAGCCTTTACGGAAGTTCTTTCTTTTCTCCGTGGAGGATGATGCAATCAGCGTTGCGGAAGCCTTTGTGACCGCGTTAACGGAAGATTGCGGCTTCTCGATTTCGAGCGATACCGGCGAATTCTCAGACAGATACTTTGGTCAACGCATTTGGTGTCTGCTGATACCGGATTCAACCCTCCCTGTTAAATTGGACTGTCATGTACGGATTGTGTATAGTCAATCTGCAGAGGATTCTCCGAAACAAGTAGCGGTTACTTGGGTGGACGGCATTTCCATGAAAGAGCCAACCAGGAAGGCCAATTCCTCCGGCGGGAGCGCGGCGGGCGAAAGTGGGAAAACGCAGAATACGACGTCCCCCATGGCAGACCTGACAAAGCAAAAGGCCAATTCCTCCCGCAAGGAATGCGATGTTTGCGACGGAAGCGGCAGATGTCCGGACTGCGGCGGCGAACGGTGGGTAACGAGATGGGAATGGGTGACCGAATGGATCTATGTAAATGGATTCCCTGAGCAAACGACGAATAGCAAGTTGGTAACTGTGCGGTGCGACGGGAGCCATTGCGATAATGGCTTGTGCTCCGAATGCGGCGGCGACGGCTGGGTGAACGATTGAGCCGCGGCCTGCGCGCCTTGGGGCGGCGCGGCAACGGGCGAAGCGCGGCCTTTTGACGAGGCGTCCCCCAAGGGCGGCTCCAGAGAAAGGATGGCGTCATTTATGAAAACAGGTAAAAAGGCAAAGGCGGCCTTATGCATACTGCTGGCGTGCCTGTGCTTGGCGGGCTGCGCATGCGCGGAAACGGCAACCCTGCCTCATCCGTTGGACTTTGCCGGCAATACGCAAATGGAAATTCAGGCAAGCGACCGTTTATATGCGAACGTTCTTTTCGCCCAGGAGGACGATGCAAGGAGCGCGGTGGAAGCCTATGTGGATGCATTAACGGAAAAATACGGCTTTACGCTTTCCGGCAAGGAGGGCACTTTAGGTATATACTGCTGGTATCTTACGATGCCGGGTTCAACCCTGCCCGCTAAAAGCACGGGCCATGTGTGGCTTACTTATACCGAGCCCGTTACGTATTCCAGCGGCAAGTCGAACGGCGTTTCTCAAAAAACTGTAAAGATCCAATGGGTGGACGGCATTTCCATGAAAGAGCCAACCCAAAAGGCCAATTCCACCGGCGGTCAGAATACCTCCGGCGGGAGCGCGGTGAGCGAAAGTGAGAAAACGCCAACAAAGCAAAAGGTTGATTCATACGGCAAGGAATGCGATGTTTGCAAGGGAACCGGCAGATGTCCGGACTGCGGCGGCGAACGGTGGGTAACGAGATGGGAATGGGTGACCGAATGGATCTATGTAAATGGATTCCCTGAGCAAACGACGAATAGCAAGTTGGTAACTGTGCGGTGCGACGGGCGCCATTGCGATGATGGCTCGTGCTCCGAATGCGGCGGCGACGGCTGGGTGAACGATTGAGCCGCGGCCTGCCGCTGGCGGGCCTTTCCGCTGTGAAAAAACCGCTCCCAAGCCTGGCTTGGGAGCGATTCTTTTGTATGTCAGCCGCATGGAAAGCCTTCAGCCCAGCTCCTGCCTTACCCGGCGCGCCACGCCTTCGCTATCCAGGCCAAAGTGCTTTTCCAGATATGCCTGATTGCCCACGATGGAGCAGTAGGTATCGTTCAGGCCCAGGCGCACCACGCGGGGCCGGGGGCCGCGCAGGCCGCATACGGCCTCGCACACCGCGCCGCCAAAGCCGCCTACGATGGTGTGCTCCTCCAGCGTGAACAAAACGGGGACCTTTTGGCACAGCGATTGCAGGTAGCCCTCGTCCAGCGGCTTTACCGTGGGGAAGCTGGCTACGCCAACGGAAAGGCCGTCCCGCGCCAGCAGCCCGGCCGCGTCGATGGCGCTTTTGAGGATGCCGCCCGCCGTGAGGATGTACGCGTCCGTGCCGGAAAACTGCTCCACAGCCTGCCCGCAGCGGTAGCCGCTTAGCGCGCCGTCCGCATGGCAATGCGGCTCGCCGCCGCGGCCGATGCGCAGGTAGGCAACGCCCGGCTCGCTTAGAAAGGGGCCCATCACGGCCTCGGTTTCAATGCCGTCGGCGGGGGCGTACACCTTCACGCCCGGCAGCATGCGAAGCGCGCTCATATCCTCGGTGGCGTGATGGGTCATGCCCAGGGCGCCGTACACAAAGCCCGCGCCCACGCACACGATTTTTACATTCAGCTCATGATAGGCGCAGCAGTTGCGAATTTGCTCCAGGCAACGCAGGGTGGGAAAGTTGCCGATGGAGTACACCACCACGGTTTTGCCCTCCAGCGCCAGGCCTGCGGCCATGCTCACCATGGCCTGCTCCGCAATGCCCGCGTTGATAAAGCGATCCGGGAACTTTTTCATATAGGGGGCCAGCACGCCAAAGCCCAGGTCGCCGGTTACCAGCACCAGCTCGGGATGGGTTTGGGCATAGCTTTCCAGGCAGCGGGTAAAGGTATCTCTCATGGCCGGTGCGCCTCCAGTTCCTTAAGCGCCGCGTCGTACTCCTCGCCGCGGGCGGTGCGGTAGTGCCACAGCACCGTGTTTTCCATAAAGCTTACGCCCTTGCCCTTCACGGTATCGGCAATTACCACGATGGGCTTGCCGCCGCCCATGGCGGCGCGGGCCTCGCCATAGGCGCGGCGCAGGGCCGCGTGGTCATGCCCGTCCACACGGATTACATGCCAGCCAAAGCTGCGCCACTTTTCGTCCATGGGCTCCAGGGCGATGGTTTCCTCCACCGGGGCCAGGGACTGGATTTTATTAAAATCAATGGTTACGATAAAATTATCCAGCTTGTACTGGTGGGCGATGAGCGCGCTTTCCCACACCGCGCCCTCATCGCATTCGCCGTCGCCGATGATGCAGTATACGCGATGGGTTTCGCCCTTCATTTTGGCGGCCATGGCCATGCCCATGGCCATGGGCATACCCTGCCCAAGCGAGCCCGTGGAGGCCTCCACGCCCGGCACGCCCTTGTGGCTTACGTGGCCGCTTAGGCGGCTGCCGTTCTGGCAATGGGTTTTTAGTTCCTCAACGGGGAAGAAGCCGCTTTCCGCCAGGGCGGCGTAGATGCCCGCGCCCGCGTGCCCCTTGCTTAGCAGCAGGCGGTCGCGGCCGGGCATTTTGGGGTTTTGGGGGTCGTAATGGAGCACATCGGCATACAGAACCGCCACCAGGTCGGCCATGGAAAAGATGCTGCCGATATGCGACGTGCCGCCCAGGTTGGTCATTTCCAGCGCGTGCAGGCGAATTTTGTACGCCAGGTCCAGGCTTTTTTCGCAGTTCATTTGCTTCCTCCTTGTTGGGCCGCGCAGCCTTGCCCGGCCCTGCCCTTGAGGTTTTTTTGAAGCACGCACCAAAGCGTTTCCCAAAACACCCGTGCGTCCAATCCAAAGGACTGGCTGCGCGCGTATTCCACGCGCATGCGGTTTTTTTCGCCCAAAATTTTGGCTTCGTAGGCGGCCTCGGGATCGTCATGGCCCACCAGCTCGTCCAGGCTGATCAGCTTGATGGAGCTGGGGTCGCTAATGCCGGGACGCACCCACAGGATGCATTGCTCCTGCGGCGTGTAGCGGGTGGTATAGCGCAAAAGCTCCGGCCTGGGGCCGATGAAGCTCATATCCCCTTTGAGGATATTGAACAGCTGGGGCAGCTCGTCCAGCTTGCTGCGCCGAAGCGCCCGGCCTACCGGGGTTACGCGGGGATCGTTAAGCGCGGTGGTGGAGGAATACCGGTCCGCCCCTACCACCATGGTGCGAAATTTGAGAATGTTGAACGCACGGTTGTGGTAGCCGCCGCGCGGCGCGGCATAAAACACCGGGCCCTTGCTGGTGCATTTGATTGCGGCGGCGATGGGCAGCATTACCACGGCGCAGGGCGCAAGCAGCGCAAGCGCCATAAAAAAATCCAAAAGGCGCTTGATTACCTTGCTGTAAAACGGGTGGGCGAGCGGGCCGTCCCAGCGGGGCAGCTGGCTGCGGGCGGCCTTTAGCGTCAGGTCCTTTTCCATGCCCGCGCTCCCTTCCAAATGCGTGCGGCGCAAGGCGCGCCGCCATGGCTTATGGTATCACAAGTATGGGGCATAAGTCAATTTTTCGGGGCATTTCTGTGGCGGGCAGAGGCGCGCGGCGGCAACCAGATACAAAGGGGCCGGCAAGCCGCCGCGGCTTGCCGGCGGGAAACGGCAAGGGGGAGGCCCTCCCAGGAGGCAAGCGGGAGCGCCGCAAGCCCGTTCGCTATGGGCGCAGCCGCTGTCGCGCGCAGGCAAACAGGCGCAGAACAAGGTACATGCGCATACGCCGCACGGCAAACCGCGCATACTGCGCTACGCCCGCGCCGGTGGGCGCTCCCCCTGTACAGAAAAGCCGGTCTGGATTTCAAAAACAAATAAAAAAGAAAGAAAAAATTTAAAATTCAATAAAAAATCGAGAAAAGAGGCAGAACGAGAGGGAGATTAGACCTTCTTTGACCTTTAAGGCACTCTTTGATATATTGACTATCTTTGATCTTTAAAGTATACTAAACACGTGCTCAGGAGAAAGAGCCGGGGCGGAAGCCACGGAACTCCTGACCGCCAAACCGTATTTCACACACCGCGGCCCTGCCGCATTTGAAGGAGGATGTCTTATGTATACAATGGTTCCTTTCCGTCGCACGATGAACGCTGCTTTTGCCCCGCTGTTTAACGATTCCCTTCTGAACGAGTTCTTTGGCGAGCCCTCCATGCCGGAAATGCGCGTGGATGTGCGCGAGCGCGAGGGCGCTTACCTGCTGGAGGCGGATATGCCCGGCTTGAAGAAGGAGGACATCAAGCTGAATGTGAACAACGGCGTGCTCACCATCAGCGCCGACCTGCACAGCGAAAAGAAGAACGAGCAGCGCGAAGGCTATGTATGCAGCGAACGCCGCTGCGGCCATGTGGAGCGCAGCTTCAACCTGGAGGGCATTGACCTTTCCGGCGTGAAGGCCGATTACCAGAACGGCGTGCTGATGGTGCTGCTGCCCAAGCAGAAGGCAGAGGAAAAGAAGGACGGCTTTTCCATCGCCATCGGCGACGACCTGTCCCATTTGAACGAAAACAACAAGTAAGCCAACAATCCATAGGCCCTGCCTGGCGGCAAATACCGCCGGGCAGGGCTTTTTTGTGGTATACTAGCCCTGCGGCAGGCCGTCAAACAGCGCTTGCGGCAGCCGGGCGTCCTGCGTGGGCACCTTGGCCCAGTCAAAGATTTCTATCAGCTCGCCTGGCGAGGCGGGGCGCGGCTCGGGCAAAAGCCCGGCGCTGAAGGCCAGCATGCCCACCAGCTGGCGCGAGGTAAAACGTTTGGACAGCGCGGTCAGGCTCAGGTCATGGTCGCGCTTGGCCAGGCGACGGCCCTGGTGATCCATAAGCAGGGGGATGTGCACATACTCCGGCACGGGATAGCCCAGCGTGCGCAGCAGATATATCTGCCTGGGCGTGGCGGAGAGGATATCGCGGCCGCGCACCACCTGCGTAACCCCGCTGAGCGCGTCGTCCACCACCACGGCCAGCTGGTAGCTGAACAGCCCGTCCGACCGGCGCAGGATGAAATCGCCGCAGTCGCGGGCCAGGTTTTCCGCCTGCGGGCCGTAGAGGCCGTCGGTAAAGCGCACATCCTCGTCGGGCACGCGCAGGCGCAGGGCCGCGCGGCGCGCGAGGGCCAGGCGCTCGGCCTCCTCCCGGGTTAGGCGCGCGCACGCGCCGCTATATACGTACTGCGTATCGCCCAGGTTGGGCGCGGCGGAGGCGTGCAGCTGCGCCCGCGTGCAAAAGCAGGGGTATACCAGGCCCTTTTGCGCAAGCAAGGCAAGGTGACGCTCGTAAATTTCGGTGCGGCGGCTTTGATAGAGGGGCTCCCCGTCCCAATCCAGGCCCAGCCAGCGCAGGTCCTCAATGGCCTGCCGCGCCAGGCGGGCCGGGCAGCGGGGCAGGTCGATATCCTCAATGCGCAGCAAAAACCGGCCGCCCGCCTTGCGCGCGGACAGGTAGGCCAGCAGCGCGCAAAACAGGTTGCCCAAATGCAGCCTGCCGCTGGGCGTGGGCGCGAAGCGGCCCACCACAGGCGCGTTCCCCATTGGGCCGAACCCCCTTTCCATAGGCTTGATTGATGGCGGTACAGGAGGAAAACGCATTGGATTACATGCAAAAGAAGTTGATTCTCACCGGCTTCGAGCCCTTTGGCGGCGAGGCCGTAAACCCCGCGTGGGAAGCGGTCAAGCGGCTGGAGGGCGAGATTGGCCCATACCGCGTGCACGCGATTGAAATCCCCACCGTGTTTGGCGCGGCGGCCCGCGCTGTGCTGGCTGCCGCAGAAGCGATTGACCCCGATGGCATCCTGTGCGTAGGGCAGGCGGGCGGGCGCGCCGCCGTTACGCCGGAGATGGCGGCGCTGAACCTGCGCTATGCCTCCATCCCGGATAACGCGGGGCGGCAGCCGCAGGACGAGCCCGTTGTGCCCGGCGGCCCCGCAGCGTACTTTGCCACCGCGCCGGTACGCGCCATGGCGCGGGCCATGGAGGCCGCCGGCGTACAAAGCGCCGTGTCCTATTCCGCAGGCACGTTTGTGTGCAACGACCTGCTGTATACGCTATTGCACCGCTACGCGGGCACACGCGTGCGCGTGGGGTTCATCCACGTGCCCTATCTGCCCGAGCAGGCGGCCGGGAAGGGCGCGCCCAGCCTGCCGCTGGAAAGCATGGTCGCGGCGCTCAGGGCGGCGGTGCTGGCGCTGTAAGCCGGGAAGCCATGTGCCATTATAGCATTGCGCGGGCCGCGCAGGCAAGACGGGGCCGCCGCGCCGCATCAACCTGCGCGCGGCTGCATACAATAATCCGTGAAAGGCTTTGACATCGCCTGGCAAGTGCGATACAATGAAGGCCGGCCCGGTATTGCGGGCGGAGGGAGGCACCGGGTATGGACGCAGCCGCGCGGCAACGGCTTCTGGAGGCGCTTAGGCGCGATTTTTCCAAAAAGCAGCTCAGCGAGCTTGCGCCCATGAGCCGCTACACCACGCTGCGCCTGGGCGGCCCGGCGGACGTGCTGGCGGAGCCCGCCACGGTGGACCAGCTGCGCGCGGCGCTATTGGCCGCCAAGGAGCAGCAGGCGCCCGTTACCCTCATTGGCAACGGCAGCAACCTATTGGTGCGCGACGGCGGCATCCGCGGGCTGGTGATACGCCTGGCCGAGAACTTTAGCGAGGTAAGCGACCCCGTGCCCCTGCCGGACGGCCGCTTTGCCCTGACGGCGCAAAGCGGGGCCACGCTGCAAAAATTCAGCAACGCGGCGGCGGATCACGCGCTGTGCGGGCTGGAATTTGCCAACGGCATCCCCGGCGCGGTGGGCGGCGCGGCGTATATGAACGCCGGGGCCTATGGCGGCGAGATGAAGGACGTAATCACCCATGTTACCGCCTGCACGCTGGACGGCCACACCCTTTCCTATACCAACGAGGACATGGCCTTCGGCTACCGGCAAAGCGCCATCAGCCGCGCGGCGCAGCCCATCGCCATCACATCGGTCACGGCGACGCTTTCCAAGGGCGACGAGGAAACCATACGCGCCACCATGCGCGAGTTCAACGCCCGCCGTCGCGAAAAGCAGCCCCTTGCGCTGCCCAGCTGCGGCAGCACGTTTAAGCGCCCCGAGGGCCGCTTTGCGGGCACGATGATCGACCAGTGCGGCCTGAAAGGCCTGCGCGTGGGCGGGGCCAGCGTATCCACCCTGCACGCGGGCTTCCTTGTAAATGACGAAAACGGCACCGCCGCCGATTTTCTCGCCCTGATTGCCAAGGTGCAGCAGGTTGTATGGGAAAAGGAGGGCGTAAGGCTGGAGCCGGAGGTGCGCATTTTGGGCGAGGATGCGCCCGTAAGCGTTTTGTAAGCACAGAAGAGGGGGGAAAGGCGCATGCAGTTCTTGATTTTAACCGGCATGAGCGGCGCGGGCAAAACCGTTGCCATCCGCTATTTGGAGGATTTGGGCGCGCTTTGCGTGGACAACCTGCCGCCTATGATGCTGGTTCCCTTTATGGAGGCGTGCCAGAACGCGCACCTGCGCAATCCCATGATCGCTATCGCGGCGGATATTCGCAGCGGCGAGTTTTTTGACGCAAAGGCCGTTACCAAGATGATAGACGAGGCCCGCATGGTGGGCTTCCATATCGACACCCTGTTTATAGAGGCCAGCGACGAGGTGCTGGTGAACCGCTACAAGGAAACCCGGCGCGACCATCCGCTAAGCAGCGAGGGCCTTACCCTGCAACAGGCCATACGCGAGGAGCGCAGCCGGCTGATGCCCCTGCGCGAAACCGCCAACCACCTGATCGATACCTCCGCCCTGCGCCCGCGCGCGCTGCAAAAAATGCTGGCGGAAATTGTCCTTACCGCCGACGCGCAGCCGCCGCTGCGCATTGAGGTGCTTAGCTTTGGCTTCAAACGCGGCATTCCCCGCGAGGGCGATTTGGTGTTTGACGTGCGCTTTTTGCCCAACCCCTTCTATATCCCGGAATTGGGCCGCCATACGGGCCTGGATGAGGATGTGCGCAGCTTTGTGCTGGATCACCCCGTAACGCAGACGTTTTTAACAAAGTGCATGGACATGCTCACCTTTCTGCTGCCCAATTACATTACCGAGGGCAAGCACCGCCTGGTGATTGCCATTGGGTGCACGGGCGGCGCGCACCGCAGCGTGGCCATTGCCGAATACATCAGCCAAAAGCTGAGCGGCCAGGGCTACCGCACCACGGTGAATCACCGCGATATCGCCTTGGAGCAGGCCCATTGGGAAACCAAAAGCGAATACCAGAAGGGCGAGCCATGAGCGGGCGCGGCCATCTGAAAAAGGCGTGCGGCGCGCTTTGCGCCGCCCAGGCCGTCGAAAAAGCTCGCCGCAGGCGGGCTTTTCCGACGAGAGTTGCGCCGTTCGCCTACTCGCTTCGCTCGCCGGGCGGCGAACGGCGTAAGGAAAC
>URUF01000049.1 GCA_900550955.1 uncultured Eubacteriales bacterium
CGGCGCAACTCTCGGCGGAAAAGATCGCCGCAGGCGAGCTTTTTCGACGGCCTGAAACGCCGGGCCGCCCGGGTGCGGCCCGGCGTTATGGTCATTCCTCCGCGCTGTTTTCCGCGCAGAACAGGTCGATGCAATTATGGATCATGGCTTCATCCGCGTCGGCTGGGATGCCTGCCGCCAGCCAGTAGGCATAGGGGCCTTCATACAGCGGCGCCAGCGCGTCCAGGTCGCTGCCGTAACGGAACTCGATGTGGTAGGTAGACGCCGGAGTATCGGGCGCCAGGCATAGGTAGGCAAACTCGCCCGCGTCCGCATCCTCGGTTTTGTAGGCATAGCAGGCGATGGTGTTTTCCAGCGTTTCAACATAGGCGTACTCGTGCGAGAAAACCTCCTTCCCCTCGCCGTCCAGCCCGGTAACCCTGTTGCCGTCAAACACAAACTGGCTCACGCCGCCCAGGAAGTAGCAATCAAACTGGGTGCTTTCCGGCGCGGCGGCATAGGCGTCAACGGCCTCTTGGCCGTACAGCCTACCCGTACAGGCCGATTTGAGCATGGCGGCCACAGCTTCGGCATTTTCTTCACCCACGTAGGCGGCGCACCTCTCCAGCCATACATCGTCGTAGGCGGGGTCGCAGATTGTCGTAAACAGCTCGGTATAGGTTCCCTTCAAATCGTTGATGAGCTGCGCGGGATCCACCGTTTCCTCCGCCAGGGCGGCGGAGAGCGCCATGCACAGGGCCATCGCCATGGCCAGGAGGGTGCTGATGGGGCGAACTTTCTTCATGAAGCATACACAACCTTTCCGTTTTATTTTAGTTAGAATAATCTAACTATCAAGCATCATACCCTTCCTTTTCCTGTTTGGCTACTCCAAACCGTCACGCCCCATCGCCGATGCTCCAAACCGTTCCGCTTTTTTTCGGTAAGCCAGGGGCGTTACTCCCATCTCCTCCCGAAAGGCCGCGGAAAACTTGCTGGCGTTTCGGTAGCCAACGTCCATGGCAATCTGCATAACGGGTAGCTGCGTATCCGCAAGCAGCTGCGCCGCGCGGTTCATGCGGCAACGGCGGCGGTAGGCAAAGGGGCTCATGCCGTAAAGCGCGGTAAAATCGCGCTTGAGCGCCGTCATGCCCAGGCCATGCTCCCGGGCCAGCCCTTCAAGCGTGATTTCCTTTGAAAGCTCCTGCCGGATTTGTTCCCGGATATGCCTGAGCAGCTCCGTTTTATCCCGCGTGAAATAGCGCCCGCCCGGCTTTTGCGTTGGGCTCCATGCGCACAGCAGCGTAAAAAGCTCCAATACCTTCACCCGGTAATAGGCAATGCCCAAGGAGGGCGGCGCCGCCGCGATTTGCTCAAACACCTGCCGCAGCGCCCCTTCGGTTTGCGCCAGAAAGCAGGCGTTATTGGGGCACAGCCGCCTGGGCAGCTGCCAAAGCGCAAGCGCCAGCTCCGGGTAATGCCCGTCCATAAAGCGCTGCGCCTGTTTTACATCCAGCATGATGCTGATGCCGCGGTAGCGGCCTGTGGGAAAGCATGAGGACACCTTGCATGCGCAGCGGAGGCAGGCGCAAAAGCCTCCCTCCTGCAGGCGCACGCAGCTTCCCTGGCGAAATTCGCACTCATAGCGCCCCGCCGCGCAGTAGTTCATCTCCAGCAGCGATGAAACGCCTTCCTCCAGCGGCAGCCTTTCGCAGCGAATATCATTGAATTGCAGCGAAACGCCCGGGTACAGCCCGTAATCCTCAATCTGCCCGCGGCCGCCGTCAATTCCATACAGGGTTCTGCCCGCATCGTGCCGCAGCACATGGATGCCCAGCGCATACAGCGCCCGATCGTTTTCCACAATGCCTCCCTCTGCCCAGCCCTCTGGCAAAGCGCCATTTTGCCGCATGCCTGGCAAGGGCTGAACGCTCGCTTTACGCCGCTCATAACCGGCGCGGTTTCTTCCCCCACGCCCCTTCCAGCAGGCCTTTGAGGGAATTAGCCGTTTGAATCGGTTCAAAATGATGTATAATAAAACCAGGAGCCAGACGGCGCGCAGGCGCTCAGGCTGTCGAGCCCCCATGGGGAGGTTCGAAGGGCCGCAGCGCTCCGAGTGTAATCCGGCCCCAGCGACATGTGCGGTGGGGCCGGAAGCCTTGCGCAGCAAGGTTTCCTTACGCCGTTCGCCGCCCGGCAAGCGTAGCGAGTAGGCGAACGGCGCAAGCCTCGTCGGAAAAGATCGCCGTAGGCGAGCTTTTTCGACGACCTGGGCGCGCAGGCGCTGCCGCCGGCCCCGATTGTTGCCTGTACCCCGCCGCCCCTCCGGCTCAAAAAACGGCGGGGACGGCTAAAATGCAAAGGAGATATGACAATGCTGGAAGTTGGCGCAAAAGCCCCGGACTTTACCTTGCCCGACCAAAACGGGAAGCAGGTCAGCCTATCCGATTATCTGGGCAAAAAGGTTGTGGTGTATTTCTATCCCAAGGACAATACCCCCGGCTGCACCCGCCAGGCCTGCGCGTTTGCCCAAAGCTATAACGCCTTCAGGGCCATGGATGTGCCCGTAATCGGAATCAGCAAGGATTCTTCGGCCTCCCATTTGAAATTTGCCCAAAAGTTTGACCTGCCCTTTACCCTGCTTTCCGATCCCGGGCTCGAGGCCATCCAGGCGTATGACGTATGGAAGGAAAAAAAGCTCTATGGAAAGGTTAGCATGGGCGTGGCGCGCACCACCTATGTGGTTGACGAGCAGGGCGTGATTGAAAAGGCGATGCCCAATGTCAAGCCGGATGCTAACGCCGCCGAAGTCCTGGCCTATCTTGCGCGCGAGGCGTAAGGCATGCGCATCATTATCTCCCCGGCCAAAAAGATGCGCGACGATACGGACAGCCTGGAATGGCGGGAGCTGCCCGCCCTTTTGCCCCAAGCGGAGCAGCTTTGCGGGCGGCTGCGCAGCCTGCCCTACGCGGAACTAAGGAAGCTGTGGAAGTGCAACAGCCAAATTGCGCAAACAAACGCGGAGCGCCTCGAGCGCATGGATTTGCGCGGCCGCCTGTGCCCCGCCATCCTGGCGTATGAGGGCATCCAGTACCAGTACATGGCGCCCGATGCGTTTACGAATGGGGAGCTTGCCTATATCCAGGAGCACCTGCGCATTCTGTCCGGCTTCTATGGCGTGCTGCGCCCCCTGGACGGCGTAACGCCATACCGTTTGGAGATGCAAGCCAGGCTCCAAGTGGGCGGGGCAAAGGACCTTTACAGCTTCTGGGGGGACAGGATCGCCAAGCGCCTATTCGCCGAAACGGACTGCATCGTCAACCTGGCCTCCAAAGAGTACAGCCTGTGCGTATCCAAATACCTGCCCAAAACCGTCCGCTTCCTCACCTGCGTATTTGGCGAGGAAAGCGGCGGCAGGATTATCGAAAAGGGCACCCTGTGCAAAATGGCCCGCGGTGAAATGGCGCGCTATATGGCGGAAAACCAAATTGAGGCCCCCGAAGCGCTCAAGGCGTTTTCCAGGCTAGGCTATCAGTATGCGCCGGAGCATTCGGGGGAGGACAGGTACGTTTTCCTTCGGAAAGGGCCGCGGCGGGCAGCGCCCCGTTCCCCCGGCGGCAATCGCCCGTAAAACGGCGGCCTTCCCGTTTCGCGTTCCGGCGCATGCGCAGCAGCGTTGCGACTTCCGTCACGGCGCGTCCGCGCGCTTTTCCGCGACGATGCACAGCCAGCTCTTTCGGCTTTCATCCGTGCTTATGCCGCTAAACCCGGCTTCCCTAAGCGTTGCCTCCAGCTGATCTGAACGATATATCTTCATGTCCTCAATGATTCCGGCCCATCTTTCATCCTTTGGATTCCTGCCATTGGCTTCATTGCAGATCATCAATTGCCCATTGGGCTTTAGCACCCGATAAACCTGCAAAAAAGCCTGATGCAGGTTTGGCCAGAAGTATACCGTTTCAAAGGCGGTAACCAAGTTAAAGCTGCCCGCCTCAAAGGGGAGCTGCGCAACGCTGCCCTCAAGCACCTGGCAGCGCCCAGCTTTAATTGCATCCGCGTTGAGCCTTCGGGACTTTTCCACGCTAACGGGCGAGTAATCAAGCCCTTTTACGCAGCCCTTCGCACAGCTGTGCAGCAGCCGCTTTATATTGGCCCCGCCGCCGCAGCCCACATCCAGCGCGAAGGCGTTTTGCGCAACGTTGATGTGGCTCAGTCCCCATTTTGCCATGCCCGCGTGCCCTATGTTCATCATTTGAAGCATGGCTTTTCCACCCAGCCCCTCCGGCCTGCGCGTGTTTTGAAAGAATGGCGTTTCGCCTCACCCTCTCCCTTCCCTTTCGTTTTTTGGAAACCAGGGAATGCAGCGGTTCACCCGGCGGCAGTAGGCCGCATACGCATCGCCATGCAGCTTAGCCAGCCATTTTTCCTCCGTACATTTCATAAGAACGGTCAGAAAAAGCCAGTAGAGCGGCGGCAAAACCAGCAGCCACAGATTGTTTGCCAGCAGCAGCGCGCCGCTGCCGGCCAGCAAAAACGCGGAATAAATCGGGTTGCGCACCCACGCGTACACCCCGGCGGCGGCCAGTGTGTTTTCCTTGATGTGCTCGTCCACCCTGGCACGGAATACGGCGCTGTACCACAGCCATAGCCCAAGGAGGATAAGCGCGGCCGCGACGGCCGCCACGGGAATGCGAAGCGGCCCGAATGGGCGCACCGGCATCCTTCCGGTATACGTCAGTACGTTTCCCAGGGCAGTCGCCAAAAGGACGACGGCCCCATAGGCCGGCCCTACGCCGTACATGGGCAAATGCTCCTGCTTCTTCATCGTTTCACCCGTCCTTTCCGCGCTTGGGCGCGGCCCTTCGTATTTCCGGGGGCATCCTGGAAAACGAATTTGGCACAAGCAGCCATAGCGGCGCTGCCGTTCCATTTATTCAGCGGTGTTGCGCGAACCCAGCCTGCGGTCAGGAGGGCGGCGTTTGGGCCCATGCCCTCCCCTCCCTCTCCGCATGCCATTTCGAGCCCTTCCTGCACACGTAAAAATCGCAGCAATCGCCCCCGGTGGCCAGCGTTTTGCTGCGGTACAGCACGCCGCCCATCCACTCCACCGACAGCACGTCCAGCACGCACATTTGGGGTACAAGCGCAAGCAGCCCCTCCTGCCTGCCCAGGGCGCACAGGCCGCATTGGCGGTAAAAAATCGTGCATTCGTCCGGGTCCCGCCCGGGAACAACCTCGGTTTTCCAGTTGAAGGGGCTATGGGAGCTCGCGTTGCCGCGCTGCGCGCTTTCGGCGCGCCTGCGCTGCGCCTCCGCCGTGAACAGCTCTTTCTTTTGGAAAGCGCCTTTCACCAGCGGGGATTCCATGCTGGCAAGCACCATGCCCGCAAAGCATTCCTCATCCATCGCGCCCTCCGCCGCCTCATAGGTGGAAAGCCATACCATTCCCCCGGATAAGCAGATGCGCAGGGAATTCTGCCTCAAGCTGCCTATATCCGGCGTGCGGGCGGCCATCTCACGGTAGGCCTTCTTGGCTTTTCGTTTTAGCGCGCGCACGTTCCAGCCCGGCCTGTGCTCCTTGAGCCATCGGAACATGTCGGGCGTTAGCGCGCGCCACATCAGCGCCTCGCAAAGGGTGTATTTCATCGCTTTCCCTCCGTTCTATCCGCCTTGGCAAAGCCCGTCGGCGCCATAGCCAGGCCGCGTTCATGAAGCGGCGCGCCTTTGGGCTTTTCTCAAGCAGGCTTCTTCCTCCTTAGGGAACCGTATGCGCGCGATTCTGGGTTTCATAAGTTAGCCATAACTAACTTATCGTCAAAAAGAAAAGCCCCTTCAGAAAGCGCCCGGTAAGGCTGGCCGCTCGGGCGTACAAACGCGGCCACATCCCTTCCCGATATCATTATAGAATCCACGTCAGGCAATGTCAAGGTCGGCTTTTCTGGAGCGCCCCTCAAAAAAACATCTGAACATGCGTCAATGCCTATTGACTTTTATCCGAAAGCGGATTATAATCTGTTCATCCGATTTCGGATAAATTGGAGGTGAGCCCGTTATGGACAACTGGATGAACGAGCATCTTGCGGCGTACAACCAGTCCAGCAAGCAGATGGATGAGATTTATCATCAATACGCCAAGCGGCACGGATTATCAGACACATTCCTTTGGCTGCTGTATTCCTTACAAGAGGGCGATACGGCTTACACGCAAAGGGAGCTGTGCGCGATTTGGCACTTTGCGCCGCAAACGCTCAATTCCGCGTTAAAAAGCATGGAGCGGCAGGGATACATCACGCTGGAGCCTGTTTCTGGCAACCGCAAAAACAAGCGGGTTCAGCTAACAGCACAGGGAAGGCTGTTATCCGAAAGGGTCGTGCTGCCCCTCATGCAGGCAGAGGGGCAATCGCTCCAATGCTTGAGCCCGCAGGAGCGCGCCGCGCTTTTGTGCCTCACGCAGAAGTACCTGGGTTTTTTGCAGGACGAAATCAACCGCATATTCGAGCTGTCATCGGAGGACGGGTCATCGCAATGACCTGCCGGAGCCCATCTCCGGCAATCGTCGAATGGAAGATGTCGGGTGCGCCCGGTTATTGATACCGGACGTATTTTTTTCACCGTTTTCCCTTCCCCGTTTGCGCAAGAAACTGTCAAAGTGCTGCTTCAGGAAGATTGCAGCGAACAAAGTTAAGGAGGAAAACGCAAATGCCAAATCAACATGCCAAAAATGTCTTTCAGTACGTTGTGCCAACGATGTTAAGCAACGTATGCTTTTTCCTGTTCACCGTTGTGGACGGGATCTTTGTTGGCAACGGCATCGGGACGAACGGCTTGGGCGCCGTCAATATCGTCCTGCCCTTTACCATGATCGTCGCGGCCCTTTTCATGCTCGCCTCCATTGGCGGCGTGACGGTTTTTGCCATTCGCCTTGGACGCGGCGACGAAACGGGCGCAAATCAAGTGTTCATGCACGCCATGCTCGCGGTAGGCGCAATCGCCGTTCTTCTCAGCGCGGCAGGCGTGTTCTTCCCAGACGCCATCTGCTCGCTGCTCGGCGCTAACGAAACCTTTCACAGATTATCCAGAGAGTATCTGTTCTGGTACTCCCTGTTCATCATCCCCTCCGGCCTATCCATGTGTTTGCAGCATTTCTGCCGCAACGACGGTTCTCCCGGCCTAGTCAGCCTCGCCGTTCTTGTTTCAACGGCGTGCAACATTTTGGGCGACTGGCTGCTGATCTTCCCGCTTCACATGGAAACAGCCGGCGCGGCCATTGCAACGGGCGTTTCCCAAACGGTTTTGCTGCTGATAATGCTAACGCATTTCATCCGCAAAAAGGGCATCCTGCGCTTCCACAAGCCCAAGCTGGAAGGGAAGCTGCTGCGAAAAATCGCGCTTCGCGGCCTTCCCGAGGGCATCGGCCAGCTTGCTACGCCGGTTACCACCCTGTGCATGAATCTGGTTCTGGTCAGCAAAATTGGAGATATTGGCGTAAACGCCTTCTCGGTCATCTCCTACGTCGCATCCTTCACCATCGCCATCTTCTTTGGCACAAGCGAGGGCCTGCAACCGCTGTTTGGCCAAAGCTATGGCGCAAGGAACGAGAAGGATTTGAAATTCTACTTTTGCATATCTTTGTTCGGAAAGAATACGAACCCGCAGGACAAAGGGCTTATGTCAGGCCATTTATCAGATATTTCACGCAATCATGGCATTTGAGAAAGCAAACGGCTCCCCCTGCCCAGGCATGGGCAGGGGGAGCCGCTTGGCTATACGCTTTTGCGCTTACTCGCGCACCACCAGCACCTCCAAAGCGGTTAGCTGGGGCGGGTTGCTTTTGGTAGTTGTTCCGTTATAGTACACGGTCACGGTGTCGCCGTCGCCCCATTCCAGGGTGGGCAGCGCGGCGGAATCCTGCGGCCCGTCCCCGGGCTGCGGCGTTTCAGCGGGCTCCTGCGGGGGTTCCGCGGCCCCGGCCTGAGGGGCTTCCCCGGGTTCCTGCGCGGGCGCTTCCTCCACGGAGGCGCTAAGCATGCCGGTAAAGGTATCCTCGCCAAGCAGCACGCGGTAGCTTTGGCCGTTTGCGCCGGTCAGGGTAAAGCCGTCCGCATCCTTTTCACTTACAACGCCGGTCAGCTCCGGCACAATCACGTAGCGCGCGGTCACCTGGCCGGGAAGGCTGAGCGCCATCACGCCGTCGTAATACACGGTGATGGGCATATCCCGGTAGATGTGCGGCACGGAGCCGTTCAGCCGCACGATTACGTCGCCAAAGAGCTCGTCGCCGGTGAGCAGAACGCCGTTTTCCAAAAATTCGCTTACCGTGCCGTTGAGCACATAGCAGCCCACGCGGTCGGCATGCGCCTGGGGCGGGATGCTGCGGGTGAGGCGGCCGTCATAGGCAACGATCACGTATTGGCCCACCTCAATTTCGCCCTCGGCCAAAATGCCGTCGCGAACCGTGGTATCATCCATGTTGACAAGCACCTCGCCAAGCTCGCGGTCCTCCATCACAAAGCCGCCGTCCACAAGCTCCGTTACCAGTCCCTCCAGCTCGGTATCCGCCTCCGCGGCCAAAGCGCCCAGGGGCAGGGCCAGGCAGAGGGCCAACAGCAGGGCAATCCATTTGCGATGCTTCATCGTTCATCCTCCTTTATCAAGCCTGGGGCGTTCTCGCCCGGAGGCTTTCACTAGGAACAAACGAGCCATCCGCCCAAAAGGTTCCGCGCGCGGCAAAAAAATTTTTGATTCATGCTTGTTCAAAGCCGAACGCTTCGTAATCCTCCTTGGAAAAGCGGTGATAGGTCACATGCCCGTCGTGCGCGTGCAGGCAGTAATAGAACGCATCCGGCTGGCCGTCCTCAAAATACACAAGCGTGTCAAACTCCGCGTTGCGCATGGGCACGATGCACACGCGCGGGGAGTGGCGGCGGAATACGGCGATCAGGCTTTCCTCCGTGCAGGCGGGGCTTTGCGCCTGGGCGATGAGCTCGCGCAGGAAGGGCGTATTGGGCGCGCTGCGGTAGATGTACGCCGCGCCCTCGGGCGGCACGGTAAGGCAGAACCCCTCCTCGTGCGGGGCCACGGCGATGGGGCCATAGACGGAGGCATGCTCGCGGCTGAAGGCCTCCAGGGCCTTTTGCATCTCGGCCATGGACATGGCCTGGCCAAACATGCGGCATAGCGTGGAAAGCGGGTAGTTCAGCGAAAGCGCGGCTGAGGTGACGCCCAGCTTTAGAAGCATTTCCGGCACGACGCCGCAAAGGTTTTGTTCAAGGGTCATAAAAAGGCTCCTTTCTTTAAAATCATACGGAACCGCAGCTTGCGCCGTTCTCCTACTCGCTGCGCTTGCCGGGTGGCGAGCGGCGTAAGGAAACCTTGCTAAGCAGGGCTTCCGAAACCGGCGTACACGCCGCCGGTTTCGGAACAAGCGTTGAAAGGCTGCGGCCCTCCAAGCCCCCATTAGGTTTATCGACAGGCTGAGCCCGCGAAGCGGGCGGCCCTCCACCCAAGCGCCTTGGCTGGCGTACCGCCAAGCGAGCCGGAGGGCCTTCCGCCCTCCGGCGGCCTTATTACGCAGCCCCAAGCACCCGCGCCCAAGCCCTGCGCGCCTAAGGCGCGCAGAGCGGGGGTCCAGGGGGTCACCCCCTGGTCACAGCCTGGGCAGGAGGGAGAAGAGGTCTACCTGGCTGGTTTCGGGCAAGCCCTCCAGCGCGCCCTGGCCGCGTAGCATTTCAACCACGCTGTCGCCGATGTGCGCGCGGTTCTTCAGGTCTTCAACGCTGATGTAGGGGCGGGATGGATCGCGCGAATCCAGAATGCCCTGCACGGCGTTTTCGCCAAAGCCGTTGATGGAGGTGAAGGGGCAGCGTAGGTTGCCATCCTCAATGAGGAAACGGGTGGCGTCGCTTTTGTATAAGTCCACGGGCAGCATGCGTATGCCGCGCTGCTGCATTTCCAAAAGCATGTGGAAAGCGTTTTCCTCCTGCTTCTCGCGCACGCTCATTTTTTCCTCGCGGTTGGCAAACTCCTCCAAACGGTCGCGCAGGGTTTGCACGCTCAAGAGCATGCGCGCCGCGTCAAACCCGTCGCCGCGGATGGAGAAATAGGCGGCGTAGTAGGCCTGCGGGCGGTACACCTTGTACCAGGCCACGCGCAGGCCCATGGTCACGTAGGCCACGGCGTGCCCGCGGGGGAACATGTACTTGATTTTGTGGCAGCTGTCAATGGCCCACTCGGGCACGTCGTGCTCGCGCATGGCGTCCTCCCATTCGGGCTTGAGGCCCCGGCCCTTGCGCACGCTTTCCATGATGTCAAAACTCATTTTTTCCGCCATGCCCTTGGAAATCAGGAAGTTCATAATATCGTCGCGCGTGCAGAAGCACTGCGCCAGCTTGGCTTTGCCGGAGTTGATGATCTCCTGCGCGTTGCCCAGCCATACGTCGGTTCCGTGGCTGAGGCCGGAGATGCGGATAAGCTCCTCCATGGTGGAGGGGCGGGTTTCCAGCAGCATGCCGCGCACAAAGCTGGTGCCAAACTCGGGAATGCCCAGCGTGCCGGTTTCCCACATGATATCCTCCTGGGTTACGCCCAGCGCGTCCGGCTTGGAAAACAGGCTCATAACCTGCCTGTCGTCCAGGGGGATTTCGCGGAAGTTTACGCCGGTAAGCTCCTCCAGGCGGTGCATCATGGTGGGATCGTCGTGGCCCAGGCAGTCCAGCTTAACCAGGATATCGTGCATGGAGTTAAAGTCGTAGTGCGTGGTGAGGGTGGAGCCTTCGATATCGTCCGCCGGATGCTGGATGGCGGTGAACTGGCAGATATCGTACTCCTTGGGCAAAACCACAATGCCGCCCGGGTGCTGGCCCGTGGTACGCTTTACGCCCACGCAGCCGGCGGCCAGCCGCTCCTTGTGCGCGCGGCCGGCCTTGATGCCGCGCTCCTCCAGGTAGCGGGCGGCAAAGCCGTAGGCCGTTTTTTCCGCCAGGCCGGAGATGGTGCCCGCGCGGTACACAAAGCCCTTGCCAAAGAGCTCCTCAATGTAGGCGTGCGCGCGCGGCTGATATTCGCCGGAAAAGTTCAGGTCGATATCGGGCACCTTATCGCCCTTGAAGCCCAGGAACACCTCGAAGGGGATATCGTAGCCGTCCTTGGCTAGCTTGTGGCCGCAGATTTCGCAGTTTTTGTCCGGCAGGTCCACGCCCACGCTGGCCAGCTCCGGCGGGGTTAAAAACATTTTGTGGCAATGGTCGCAGCGGTAATGCGGGGGCAGGGGGTTTACCTCCGTGATGCCGCACATGGTGGCTACAAAGCTGGAACCTACCGAGCCGCGGCTGCCCACCAGGTAGCCGTCCGAGAGGGATTTGCTCACCAGCTTTTGCGCGATGGAATACAGCGTGGAAAAGCCGTAGCCGATGATGGAGCCCAGCTCCTTTTCCAGGCGCTTTTGAACAATCTCGGGCAGGGGATCGCCGTAGAGCTCCCTGGCGCGGGTCCAGGAACGGGTTTCAATATCGTTGGCCGCATCCTCCCAGAAGGGCTGGAAGGTGTCCTTGCCCTCCGGGTGCTTGGGGAACAGGCGCAGCTCCTCCACCATGTCCGCGATCTTCTTCGGGTTGTCGATCACGACCTCATGCGCCTTTTCACGGCCCAGGTAGCTGAACTCCTCCAGCATTTCATCCGTGGTTTTGAAATATAGGGGCGGCTGGGTATCGCAGTCGTCATAGCCGAGGCCCGCCTGCAAAATGGTGCGGTAGATGGCGTCCTCGGGGTTTAAGAAGTGCACGTCGCCGGTGGCGACCACGGGCTTGCCCAGCTTTTCGCCCAGGGCCACGATGCGGCGGTTGAAATCGCGCAGGTGCTCCTCGTCGCGGGCGGTACCGTTGCGAATCATGAACTGGTTGTTGCCGATGGGCTGAATCTCCAGGTAATCGTACCAGCTGGCGATGCGCTCAATCTCGCTTTCGGGCTTATCGTCCACAATGGCGCGGAACAGCTCGCCCGCCTCGCACGCGCTGCCCAGGATGAGGCCCTCGCGGTACTGGTTGATGAGGTGGCGCGGCATGTTGGGGTGGCGGTAAAAGTAGGCGAGGTTGGAATCGGAAATCAGGTGGTTCAGGTTTTGCATGCCCTTCTGCGTTTTGCACAGAAGGATGATGTGATAGCTTTCGCCAATGGTATCGCCGGTTACGAGCCTGTCGATATCCCGCAGGGTTTTGGCCCCGCGGGCTTTGGCCTCCTCGTACATTTTAGCCAGGCACAGGGCGGTGGCCGCCGCGTCGTGCACGGCGCGGTGGGCGTTTTTCAGGCTTACGCCCAGCAGGCGGCATACCGCGCCCAGCTTGTGGCTTTTTTGATGGGGATAGAGCTTGCGCGAAAAGGTAAGCGTGTCCAGAACCGGCGCGTGGAAGGCGACGCCCATGCGCTTGCATTCGGCTTGCAGCATGCCCATATCAAAGGGCGCGTTGTGCGCGGCCACCGGGCAGCCGCCTATGAAATCCAGCAGCTTTTTTACGCCCTCCGCAGGGCTTTCCTTGCCGGCCAGCATCAAATCCGTGATGCCGGTGATCTCGCTGATTTTGGGCCTGAGGGGCACGCCGGGGTCGCACAGGAGGCTGAGCTCGTCAACGACGCGGCCGTTTTCCAGCTTGACCGCGCCCACCTCGATAATGCGGTCCATGGCGTGGGACAGGCCGGTGGTTTCAAAGTCCAACACCACGATGGGGCCGTCGATGGGGCTTTCGTCCGGGTCGGTTACGATGGCGGGCAGGTCGCACAGGTAGCCCTCCACGCCCGGCAGCAGCTTGATATTGTTCTTCTTGGCCGCGCCAAACGCGGCGGGGAAGGCCTGCGCGCAGCCGTGATCGGTAATGGCCACGGCGGGATGGCCCCATTTGGCGGCCTGGGCGATGAGCGCCCCGGCCTCGGCGGTGGCGTCCATGGTGCTCATGTTGGTGTGCATGTGCAGCTCGATGCGCTTTTCCTCGCTTTTGTCCAGGCGCTCCTTTTTGGGCATTTGCTGCATATCCCTTACGCCCACGGAAAGCTCGCCCAGGAAGGGGTCCATGCGGCAGTCGCCGCGCAAGCGCACGCGCATGCCGTTTTTGATTTGCGCGATCTGGTCGCTCACGCGCTTGCGCTCCTCCTCGGTGGGGGGCGCGGGCGTTTCGCCCATGGCGGCGCGGCGCATGCGGTAGTTGTAAAACGCCTTGCAGTATACGGTGGAGGTATCGTCGTAAACGGCGAAGGTGACCAGCACGGTTTCGCCGCCCTTGAGCTCTTTGGCCTCGTTCACGCCGGTGACGGTACCCTCTATGACCACGATGCCGCTATCCTCGGCCAGCTCGCCAATTTCCACAGGAGGGTCGGCGATGGCGCGGCCCTTGAGCACCGGCCCCTTGGACGCGGCGGGGCCCGCGGGCGCTTTGGCCGCGCCGGAGGCGCTTTTGATGGCGCGCG
>URUF01000050.1 GCA_900550955.1 uncultured Eubacteriales bacterium
TGCAAGGCAGGTTTTCGGTTTGTTTCAAAGCTTTGCGGCCGGCATATGCCGGCCGCAAAGCGCATTCATCCGGCCGTTAGGCCGTAAAGGTTCCGGATTGCGGGGAGGCGGGCTCCTGCCGGCCGTCCCCGGCCTCGTCCAGCTCCATGCCGGAGGCGGCAAACGCCTCCGCGATTCGCTTCTCCTCGGGCGTAGGCGGCACGCTGCCCAGGTTTTCCGCCTTATAGCGATCCAGGAACAGCTTGATCTCGCGGTTAAGCTCGCGGGTGATGCGGGTACGGTCGCTTTCCTTGCACTGCACGGTCACGCGCAGCACCACGGACGCGTCGCCGCCCATGGATTCGATGCCCTCATAGTAGGGGCCGCCCACAATATCGGGCAGGCGGTCGCGCAGGCGGCTAAACTCCTGCTCCAAAAGCGCCTCCAGCTTCTCCAGCGATTCGCCGCTGGGCACGCTGATATTGCACGAGGTGTAGGAGTACTGGCGGGTCATGTTCACAACGCCGGAGATGGCGGAGTTGCGGAAGATCTTCACATCCTTGCCCGGGCTTTGGATCTTGGTTGTGCGGATGCCAATTTCCTCCACAACGCCGCGCCAGCCGTCAATGGTTACGATGTCGCCCACGCGGAAGTCGCCCTCAAACACAATGAAGATACCGGCCACGATATCGGCGATCAGGCTTTGCGCGCCCAAGCCGATGATAGCGGTCAAAATGCCCAGCGAGGCAAGGATGGCGCCGGAATCCACACCGAAGAACTGCAGGCTGTAAAAGATACCCGCCACGATTGCCGCATACTTGATGAAGCTTTCCAGCAGGCGGCCAATGGTTTCGATACGCGCGCCAAAGTTGCGCGTGGATACCTGGATAGCCATGCGAAGCACTGTGGAAATAACCACAATCTCCAAAAGCACCGTAAGCACATAGGAGGCGGAGAAGATATTGGGGGCCTTTTCCCAGCGCTGCGAAAGGATATAGGAAAGGATGGAGGTGGAATCATACGTGCCGCGGTTGGCGCTAATCCACCAGAACAGCGCCACGGCTACGATGGCCAGCACCGCGTAAATTACGCGTTTCATCTTTTGGGCGGCGCCCAGCTCGCTCCAGGGCAGCGCATCGCCGCCCCACCGGCTGGAGGCCGTTTGCGTTTTCCGCTTACGGCCGCTTTCCGTAGTCGCTTCATAATAGGCCGCGTTGCGCGCGGCGGTTGGGGCGGGCTTGCTTTCAGCGGGCTTTTCATCCTTGGGGATGCGCACCGTGAGCGCGGCGATAATCATCAACACCACCAGGCTGGACAGCGTAGCGATTACCGTCATGGACAGGCAGCTGGCGTTTACCGCCTGGTCGGGCACGGCCACAAATAGGAACGTGTCGCCATGCTTGAGGGAGGTGACAAAGCAGCTTTCGCCATTGAGGGTTTGCCAGCCGGTATAGGCGTCCACCATGGCGCTTTCCGTCAGGCCATAGTCGGAGGCGGGGCTGCCGATGAGCGCCTTGTCGGGGCAGTAAACGATGGCGCCGGTTTCCTTATCCACGGCGAAAAGGATGCCGCCGTTCTCCACGGCAATTGTGGAAAGCACGTTGCTAAGCCCCGTGGTTTGCAGGCGCTCGGCCAGGCTGCTGGGCAGCAGGCCAAGCTGCACCATGCCTTCCGCGTCCAGGCGCTTAACGCCCACGTACTGGATCAGGTTATGCTCCACGGTGTCATCCTGTTGCAAATCCTGCACGATAATGTCCTTGTAGCCCTTCAGGATGTTCCAGAACTCATAGGACTGGTCGGTTTCCTCGGTGCTGAGGACAAAATCCTTATACACGGTGTTGGTGGCCACGGTGCGGCCGCGCTTATCAAACACGTACAAAGCGGCCACCTGCGCCCTTTCGGCCAGGTCCGTCACGCCCTGGCCGCTCACAAGGGCGGGGTTGTAGGCAAGGCTCCAGGCGATGTTCTGCGCGCGGCGCGCATACTCGCTTTCAAAATCGCTGGTGAGCTCCTCAATGCGCGCGTCGTTCTCGGCCAAAATCTGCTCCACATCGTTGAGCTTGGTTTCCGAAATCACGCGCTGGCGGGAAATGGCGGCCAGGAACTGCGTGTAATACGTAAGGGCAAAGATCAGGATGATGCCCACAACCGCCACGCTGCGCACGCTCGCCAGCACGGAACGGTTGGCGCAGTACTTTTTGCCAATATCCACATACTGCTGGTTATCCAGCCGGCCCGCCGCGGCGTCCTGGCGGATGAACAGGCCGTAAAGCATGATGAGCACCACGATGATGACGAACACGGCGAGCGCCGCCCATACCGAGGTGGTGGTCGCGTCCATCAGCTCGGTTTCGCTTACCAGGGCGATAAAGAGGTATTCCTCCGTTGCCTGGCGGCAGTTGGCAAACCAACGCGCGCCATCTATCGTTACCCAGCCGGAGAAGCCCTCCGAGGGCGTCACGCTCATGCCAAGCGCGCTTACGGGCTGGCCAATCAGGCTTTCGTCGCGGGCATAGGCGATGGTGTTATCCACCGTATTCACAGCCGCCACATAGCCGCCCGTGCCCACCTTGACGGTGCGCAGCGAATAAGCGGGCGTGAAGCGCGGGTCCTGCTTTTCCATCATCTGGCTGCTTTCGCGGCCGCCCACAACAAAGGAGCCGTCCTTGCGCACAGCCAGGTAGTAGCATATATCGCCGATGGTTACGAAGGGGTGGGGATCCTCGCCGCGCTGATAGGCCAGCAGGCGGGCAAACCCGTCGGTTTCCAAATCGGTGGCGCTGCCGTTTACCGAAGCGGTCACCTTGCCGGTAGCGTCGGTCAGGTACAAAACGGCCAGGTTCCACTCGCCGGCCATGGCCTTGAGGTCGGGCTCGCCTTCCGCGGGCGGGTTATCCAGCAGAAAGGCGATGGTATCCACCTGCGCCATAATGAAACGGTCGTAGGTATCCCAATCCGTTTCCGCGTCGTTGGCGTTTTGCTCCATGCGCTGGCAGGCGATATCCAGCTTTGTTTCCGAGTTGGTGAGCTGGCGCTTCATGGCGTAGGAGGATTGCGCATAGTTCAGCAGCGCGAACAGCAGCACAAAGCCCACAACCGCAATGGCCGCCGTTATGAAAAGATGTTTGGATGAGCTTTTTTATGAGGACATACCCGAACCCCCTCCGTTTTGGCAAGCGATTTTATAACTGTAACAGTTTAACACCATTTTTCTTCCATTTCAATGAAAAAATATAGCGGCCGCATGCAATCCTGCACGCGGCCGCCGGGGCTTTACCTGCTCTTATGGAACAAAAGCCGCTCATAGCGCTCCAAATCGGAATCGCGCACCATAATTTCCAGCTCCTCGTCGCCCATTACGGTGTTGCGGCCCTGGGCGTAGAGGGCGTCCACCTTTTCCTTTACGGCGGTCACCAGCGCGTCCTGCTTATCCAGCACATGCTCGCCTTTGAGGCGGAAGTAGCTGTTCATCCAGTGGGCGATGCCCGCAAGGCCGCTGTGGCTGTCCACCGCCACGCTGGCGGGGCGGTTTAACAGGGCCGAGGTATCAAAGATGTTGTAAATTTCCTCGTCCTTAAGCATGCCGTCGGCATGGATGCCGGCGCGGGTCACGTTGAAGTGGCGGCCCACAAACGGCTGGCGCGGGCTGATTTCAATGCCGATCTCGCGCTCCATATACTCGGCGATTTCGGTAACGGCGGTTAAATCCATGCCGCCGGCGTCGCCGCGCAGGGCCTGGTACTCAATGGCCATGGCCTCCAGCGGGCAGTTGCCGGTGCGCTCGCCAATGCCCAAAAGCGAGCAGTTTACGCTGGAGCAGCCATACAGCCACGCCGTTCCCGCGTTGGATACCACCTTATAAAAATCGTTATGCCCGTGCCATTCCAGCTGCTCGGAGGGGATTTGCGCATAGTGGTTGAGGCCGTAGATGATGCCGGGCACGCTGCGGGGCAGCGCCGCGCCGGGATAGCTTACGCCGTAGCCCATGGTATCGCACGCGCGCACCTTGATGGGCAGCCCGCTTTCCACCGCCAGGCGCATAAGCTGCTCGGCAAAGGGCAGCACAAAGCCGTAAAAATCGGCGCGGGTGATGTCCTCAAAGTGGCAGCGCGGCACGATGCCCTGCGCCAGGGCGGCTTTCACAATGCCCAGATATTTGTCCATGGCCTTGGCGCGGGTAAGGTGCATCTTTTTGAAGATGTGGTAATCGCTGCACGAAACCAGGATGCCCGTTTCCCTGACCCCGGCGGCCTTGACGAGCTTAAAATCGTTCTCGTTGGCGCGTATCCAGGTGGTAATCTCCGGATAGCGCAGGCCCAGGGCCTGGCAACGCTCCAGCGCCTCGCGGTCCTTATCCGTATAGAGGAAGAACTCGCTTTGCCGGATCAGCCCCTTGGGGCCGCCCAGGCGGCTTTCCAGCTTAAAAAGATGCTCGATCTGCTTGGGCGTAAAGGGGCTTACGCTCTGCTGCCCGTCGCGGAAGGTGGTATCCGTCATCCAGATTTCGGCGGGCATGTTCACGGGCACCAGGCGGTTGTTGAAGGCGATTTTGGGGATGGACTGGTAATCAAAAATCTCGCGGTACAGGTTTGGCTGCGCAACGTCCTGCAAGTCGTACTGGTATTTGGACTGCATAAGCTGGTTGGTTTTTTTGCTGAATTCAAGCACCGTCCCTCAGCTCCTTTACAAAGGCCGCAATGCGGCCCAGCCCCTCGCGGATATTCTCCATGGAGGTGGCGTAGCTAAGCCTGCAATAGCCCTCCTCCAGGAAAGCCGCGCCGGGCACCACGGCCACGTGCGCGTGTTCCAGCAGGCACTCGGCAATAACGGTGCTGTTTTCAAGCACGGTATCGCCAAAGCGCTTGCCAAGCAGGCCCTTGACGTTCATCATCACGTAAAACGCGCCGTGGGGCATGCCGCAGCTAAGGCCGGGAATGGCGTTGATCAGGGAAACGAGCACGTTGCGGCGCTCCTCAAAGGCCTGGCGCATGGTTTCCACGCAATCCTGGGGCATGGTAAGGGCCACGGCGGCGGCGTGCTGCGCGGGCGCGTTGGGGCCGGAGGTGGCCTGGCTCTGGTAATTGGTCATGCCCTTGATGATATCGCTTGGGCCCGCCGCGTAGCCGATGCGGAAGCCCGTCATGGCGTAGGACTTGCTGACGCCGTTGATTAGGATGGTGCGCTTTTTGATTTCCTCGCCCAGGGTGGCGATGCTCACATGCTTGCGGCCGTCGTAGATGAGCTTTTCGTAAATTTCGTCGGCGATGATATAAAAATCGTACTTCACGGCCAGGCTGGCCAGCGCCTCCAGCTGCCCGCGCGTCCAGATGCAGCCGTTGGGGTTGGAGGGCGTGTTCAAAATAAACGCCTTGGTGCGCGGGGTAATGGCGGCCTCAAAATCCTCCATGGAGGGCAGGAAGCCCTGTTCCTCCGGGCAGTTGATAAACACCGGCACGCCGCCCGCCATGCGCACGATCTCGGGATAGCTTACCCAGCAGGGCTTATCCACCAGCACCTCGTCGCCGGGGTCCAGAATGGTTTGGAAGGCGTTGTAAAGCGCGTGCTTTGCGCCGTTGCACACGATGATTTCATTGCGCCCATAGGTAAGGCCGTGATCCTCCTTGAGGCGGCGGATGATGGCGTCGCGCAGCTCCAGCGTTCCGGCCACGGGCGTATAGCGGGTCATGCCCTTGTCCATGGCTTCCTTCACGGCGTCGCGGATAGGCTCGGGCGTGTCAAAATCCGGCTCGCCCGCGGCAAAGCCGATCACGTTTACACCCTCGCTGCGCAGCGCCTTGGCCCGCGCGTCCATAGCCAGCGTGGCGGACGGCGCGATCGCGCTGCATTTTTGGGAAATTCCAAGCGGCATGGCAAATTCCTCCCCCACAGGGCCAAACGGCCCGTCAAATGAAAAAAACCGGCGTTCATCCTGCAAATTCCGCAAGCCCCGCGAAACGGCGCGGACATTTTCCGCAGGCGCAGGCATGATTATATCATATTTATTTTTCGCCGTAAAGTGCAATGCGCCCGCTTTGCGGGCTTTCCCGCTATTTTTTCTAAAAATGAATTTTTGAAGCAAAAAATTTGCATTTTTCTTTTTACAATTCGCAGCATTTTCCTCTGTTTCAAACGGGGCGGAATATGGTATGATGAAAGTACTAAACTTTGCGCAAGGAGGACGCCCCGCATGAAACGAACCGTCGCCCGGCTTTTGTGCCTGCTTATGTGCTTCATGGCCCCGCTCGCCCCCGTTTCCGCCCTGGCCGAGGCGGAGCAAGCCGCGCCCGCCAACGTGATTGAGCTGATGAAAACCTATACCCGGCTGGACCTTTCCCCCTACGAGGGCAAGGCCATCTTCCTGAACTTTTTTACCGAATGGTGCTATTACTGCATGCAGGAGATGCCCGATATCAAAACCATGTACGATACCTACGACCCCGACGGGCTGCAAATCGTGCTGGTGCATGTGTGGGACGGCGAGGACGCCTCCAACACCGAAAGCGTGAAAAAGGCCCACGGCCTGGAGGCGTTGACCTTTTTTGAGGACGAGGATTTGCTGGTTTCCCGCCTGGTGGGTTTGCAGGGCTACCCCGCCAGCCTGTTTGTAAACAAGGACGGCACCCTGGCCGCCGGGGCCAACTACGCGCTTAGCTGGGAGCAGCTTTCCGCCCAGCTGGACGAAATGGGCGTTGCCAGAAGGGCGGACGCGCAATGACCGGCCTATTGAACACGGCGCCCCAGGCCATGTCGCTGTGGGCCATGCTGGGCGGGGGGATGCTGGCCTTTGTATCGCCTTGCGTGCTGCCCATGCTGCCCGTGTACGCTATGTACCTGATGGGCGGGGATAAGGACGCGCCCGGCCGCCTAAGGGTGGCGCGCCGTTGCCTGGGCCTTGTATGCGGCTTTGTTACGCTGTTTACGCTGATGGGCGCGGGCGCGGGCTCGCTGGGCGCGCTGCTCAAAAACGCCGACCGCAGCACGCTTAACCTGGTAACCGGCGTGACGATGGTGTTCTTTGGCGTATGGATGCTGGATATCATCCATATCCCCACGCCGGCCATGCCAGGCTGGCTGCAAAGCCGCCAGCCCAGCATGAGCGGCTTTTTCGGCTCGTTTTTATTTGGGCTGCTCATCGCCGTTTCCTGGACGCCCTGCCTTACCCCCGTGCTGGCCAACGCGCTTGTGCTGGCCGCCAGCGCGGATAACGCCACCATGTGGACGGGCGTTGCGTCGCTGGCGGTATTCGCGCTGGGGCTGTGCCTGCCCATGCTGGCGGTGATGCTTATGTACCAATGGCTCAAGGGGGCGCTGCGCTGGCTCAGGCTGCATCAGCTGCTGATACGCCGCCTGGGCGGCGCGCTGATGATCGCCTACGGGCTGTACCTGGCGGCGGGGGCCCTGCGTATTTTGCCGTAGCGCGGCGGGCGCAACGGGCTTTCCCGGGCATGCCTTTGGGGGAAGGCCAGCATACCCAAGAGCCTTTATCCTACTAGGCTGGCAGGACGAAAAGAACCGTAAACCTATACGCTACCCCTTCAACAAAGGTTGAAACAGCGGCCAAGCCCTGTTAACCCGTTTGCCTTTCCTATGGGCAGGCGGGCTTTTTTTATGCACGGAACCACGCCGGAGGCGGCGCCGCGGAGGGCCCGTGCCGGGAACCCTCCCCTCCCGCGCCGCATAAGCTGATTATGCGGGCGTTCTTTTTCCCGCAAATAAGGCCCCATAAGGAGGCAAATGTATGAGGGAACCCATAGAGATGAACCAGATTGGCGCGGTGCTGGGCGAAGGCGCAGCCGTGCGCCTAAACGGCGCGGCCATGCAGTCCGCCGGGGGTGAAACCCATGTGTATTTTGAGCCCTGCGACGAAAACAAGGCCATCGCCATATCCGACGCGTGCGACAACGAAACCGGCATGTGCCGCACCCTGGATGTGAGCATGATGCTGCGCAACGTTTGCCCCGGCAAGCGCGTGGCCGTTGGCATGGCCCTGTATGAGGTGGATGAGGACGGCAACGAATATGCCCGCGGGTTTCGCGCCGTTACCGTGCCCGCGCATGACGGCTGTGGCTGCCGCGATATGCCCGTTACCGGCGTGCGCTTTGTGCTGCCGGAGGATTTGCGCGTTGACGGCGGCCGTGGCCGCCGGGGGCGCCGCCACTTCATCCTTCGTACCAGCAACCACTATGTGGATGGCGTGGCAACCTTTTAAGGAGGCGTAATCACCATGTTTTGGAACCGATACCGTGAAGCGGCCATCGTGGGCCTGAGCCTGCTTGCGGGCATTGTGCTCACGGTGCTCGCGTTTTTGAACCTGCTAACGCCGGGCGCGCTTATACCCGCGCTGGGCGCGGGCTTTGGCGCGCTGTGCCTGTGGATTGCGGCGTTTGTAAGCGCCAGCCCGCTGCGGCAAAACCCCGAATACGGCCGCTGCGTGTGCCTGCGGGCGCTGCGCACGGCGATAGGCGCGCTGGCGCTGATGGGCGTATCCGCCCTCACGCTGGCGCTGCTGCCGCCCGCCGCGTGGCTTTTGCTCATTTTGCTGTTTCTCATTTTCACGCTCGGCGTGTACGCCGCCCTTTCGCTGGCCAGCCTGCTCGGCTGCCTGGCCTGGGGCGGACGGACCGCGCGGGGGTAACAAAGGATAACAAAGGGGAACGCCCGGCATGGACGCTCCCCAAATACCCCTTCCCAAAAAGCTTTTTATTTTCCCACGCACGAAAGGGATGATACCATGATACCCGTTAACGCCTTAACGGCGGTTTTCCGCTCCATGCTGGGCTGGCCTTACGCCACCCCCGGTTCTAACGATTCCCGCGGCATCGACTGTTCCGGCGCGTTTGTTTATGCCTACCGCCAGTTTGGCGAATCCATCTACCATGGCTCCAACCGCATCATCCGCGTATTCTGCCACGATGTGCGGCGCGTAGCCAGCGTGGATGAGCTGAAGGTGGGCATGGCCATTTTCAAGGCGCGCGAAGACCTTAGCCGCCTGAAGGCCGAATATAAGCCGGGCGGCCGCTACTATGACGCCGCCCTGCCCTGCGACTATTACCACATGGGCCTGGTAACAAGCGTGCGCCCGCTGGAAATTATCAACGCCACGCCCCCGCGCGTGCGCATCGATAGCGACCTGTCCAAATGGCGCTGCGCCGGATACCTTAACGCCGTGGATTACGCCGGCAGCGCGCCCGGGCCCGGCCCCGTTTACGCCGAGGTGACCGCGCCCAGCGGACGAACCGTAAACCTGCGGCGCAGCCCCTCCAAAACCGCGGCGGTGCTTGTGCGCGTGCCCATAGGCGAAACCGTGGAGGTGCTGGCCCAAACCAGCGAGCTGTGGTGGAACGTGCGCTACGGCCGCTACGCCGGCTATATGATGCGCGAATTCCTGGTTATGCTTCCCCCAGATGGGCTAGAAACGCCTCAAAGTTCAAATGAAGGATGCGCTCCCGCTCCGCGTCCGTTAGCGGAAGCGCCATAAAGCGCGCAATCTCCTCCTCGGGCTTCCACATGGGATAGTCCGTACCAAAGAACACGCGATCCGCACCGTAATGGCGTATGATGCCCGCGGCCTCCTCCGGCGCCACTGCGTACAGGCTGGAGGAGGTATCCACCCACACGCCCGGCCTGCCCGAAAGCACCTTCCACGCCTCGCTCCACACGGACCAGCCGCCCAGATGCGCGCAGATCACCTTTAGGTTTGGCACCCGGTCCAGCACGCGGGCCATGCGCTCGGGCTGGCTGTAAGGATAGCGGAAATCGCCGGTGTGCACAAGCGCGGGCAGGCCGCGCTCCGCCATATGCCGGAACATCGTTACCGCGCTTTCGTCATCCAGCAAAAACTGTTGAATATCCGGGTGCAGCTTTATACCGCGCAGCCCGCCCGCAGCAATGCGGTCCAGCTCGCCGGGCACGTCCTCATAGCCCGGGTGCAGCGTGCCAAAGCCAATCAGCTCCCTGGGATGCTCGGCGGATACGCGCATGAGGTAATCATTGATGGAATGCACGCGGCTGGGCGTGACCGCCACGCTGTGCACCAGAAACCGCGAAATGCCCGCCGCCGCGCCGTGCGCCATAAGCTGGCCCAGCGTGCCATCCATGCACATGGGAATGTTGTAGAAATCCCCGGTGGATTTGGCCGCCCGCAGGGCGATGGCATCGGGGTAGATGTGTGCGTGGGTATCGATGATGGTCATGCGAAAAACTCCTTGTTGATAATTGCGGCCAGGCCGCCGTTTGGATGAGGCCCTTTGCCGGAGGCAAGGCCCGCAAAGCGGGCAGCCTCCCAGCCAAGCGAGCAGTCCGGCAAACGGCACCCGGCCCCCGGAGGCAAGGCCCGCGAAGCGGGCAGCCTCCCACACAAGCGACTTGGCCGGCGTACCGCCCAAGCGAGCCGGAGGGCCTTCCGCCCTCCGGCGGCCTTGCCATGCAGCCCCAAACGCCCGCGCCCAACCCCTGCGCGCCATAGGCGCGCAGAGCGGGGGTCCAGGGGGTCACCCCCTGGGGGCATTGTAAAACGGATGCGCGCGGCTGTCAATGGCGGCAAAATGCCCATTGCCTTTTCCAGGGAAACGCGTTACAATACCCTTACCAGTATCAGATTTTCAACCGTAAGGGAGGAATTTTCGTGTATCGACAGGTTATCGACACCGCCGCCGAGAAGATGAAAAAAACCACCGCCGTATATCAGGACGATCTGCGCTCCATCCGCGCGGGGCGCGCAAACCCGCAGCTTTTGGAGCGCGTGACGGTGGATTATTACGGCGTGCAGACGCCGCTTACCCAGATGGGCAACATCACCTCGCCGGAACCGCGCATGCTGGTTGTGAACGTGTGGGATCAAAAGGCCATTCCGCTGGTTGAGAAGGCCATTCTCAAGAGCGACCTGGGCCTGAACCCCTCCAACGACGGCAAGATCATCCGCCTGATCATTCCAGAATTGAACGAGGAGCGCCGCAAGGAGCTGACCAAGCTGGTGCGCAAGGGCGCGGAGGAGGCCAAGGTAGCCATCCGCTCCATCCGCCGCGACGCGATGGACCAGTTCAAAAAGCTGGAAAAGGATAGCCAGATTACCGAGGACGACCGCGCAAAGGCCGAAAAGAAGATGCAGGAAGTTACGGATAACGCCATCAAGGGCGTGGACGAGCTGTGCGCCAAGAAGGAAAAGGAGATTATGGAGGTTTAAGCGCGGAAGCATGCAGCAAACCTTTGAGCATTTGCTGGGGCTGCCCACGGCGGCGGCGCTGGCCATTTTACACGCAAGCGGCATTACGGATGTGGCGGTGGTAGCCACCGCCGCGCCGCCGCGCCGCGCGCCTTCCCCGGCGGACGCCCTGCGCACCCCGCAGGGTGAGGCGCGGGGCTATGCGTCCACCCGTGTGATAGCCGTACAGGACGATGGGCGCACGCTCATCGTTTCGCGTTTTTTAACGGGCGATCCCCGCGAAAGGAGTGCGTTATGACCGTACCGCTTTACGCCCCCATAGACCTTGAGCGCCTGCCTAGGCACGTGGCCGTGATTATGGACGGCAACGGCCGCTGGGCCAAGCAGCATAAGGTAAAGGTGGCCCTGGGCCACCGCACCGGCACCGAAGCCCTGCGCGAGATCATCCGCAACACAAGCGACCTGGGCATACAGGCGCTTTCGCTGTACGCCTTCTCCACGGAAAACTGGGCGCGGCCCCAGGCAGAGGTGGACGCGCTGATGCAGCTGATCCTGGACTTTTTCCAGTCCGAAATTGACGAGCTGGACGCCAAAAACGTGCGCATCACCATTTTGGGCGATAAGGAGGGCCTGCCGCCCAGGCAGCGCGACGCGCTGATGGAGGCCGAGCGGCGCACGCTTAACAACACCGGCCTGCGCCTGAACATCGCCATCAATTACGGCGCGCGGGCGGAGGCCGTGCGCGCTGCGCGCCTGCTGGCCCAGGATGCGGCCGCCGGACGCCTGGCTCCCGAGCAGATTGACGAGCGGGCCTTTTCGGACCGCCTGTACACCGCCGGCCTCCCGGATGTGGATTTGCTTATCCGCACCAGCGGGGAAATGCGGCTGAGCAACTTTCTTTTGTTCCAGTGCGCGTATGCGGAGTTTGTGTTCCCCGCCGTGCTTTGGCCGGATTTTGATTTGAAGCAATATCACGAGTGCATCGCGCAGTTTCAGGCGCGCAAGCGGCGCTTTGGCGGCCGCGAGGAATAAAAAACAAAGGAGGCCCCATGAGCGAGAAGAACGAGTCCAAAAAAACCTCCATGATGCAGCGCATTGCTACGGGCGCGGTGCTGGTGGCGGTTTTGGCGTTGGTCCTGTACGTGGGCGGCTGGCTGTTTGCCGCGATGGCGTTTTTGGCCCTGTCGATGGCGCTTTGCGAGGAGCTTAACGCCCTTTCCCGCTATGGGCATCACCCCGTATGGTGGACCAGCTTTGCGGGCCTGGCCATTTCCGTGCCGCTGATGATGTCCTATTCGTCGCTGCTAATTATCCCTATTTTGACGCTGCTTTCCTTCTGCGTTCTTTTTGTTGTGATGCGGCGCGAAAACCCGGATTTGATTGATATCATGGTAAGCGTGCTGCCCATGCTCACGGTGGTTTTGCCCGGCATGTGCCTGTTTGGCATTCTGGATACGCAGCCGCGCAGCTTGCAGGCGCTGCTGCTGGTGCTGGTATTCGCCATCGCCGTGGGGGGCGATACGTTTGCGTACTTTGTGGGCAGCGCCATTGGCGGGCCCAAGCTGTGCCCGCATATCAGCCCCAACAAAACCGTGGCCGGCTCTATCGGCGGGCTGGTGGGCAGCGTGCTGTGCGCGGTGCTCACGGGCCGCATCTTTTCCTGGTGCTTCCCGGATTTTGCGGGCTTCCCCCCCATTTGGGGCGATATGCTGGCGGGCCTGTTTGGCGGCGGCGCCGGGCAGATGGGCGATTTGTTCGCCAGCATGGTCAAGCGCCACTGCAAGGTGAAGGACTTCGGCCACATCTTCCCCGGCCATGGCGGCATGCTGGACCGTTTGGACAGCATCCTGTTTACAGCCATCATCATCTATTGCTATCGCGTTATCCTGATGGCGTCCCTTTAACAGGGGGCGGCCCTGGGCCCTCGGGCGGCGCGCCTTCTTTGGCGGGGTGCGCCTCCGGGGGCTACGCCCTTTATCTTTTGCGCTTTGGAGCGCGTATGCGGGGTGAGGCCGATGCGGGTAGAGCGGCAAGCGGCCCGCTCCGCTAGGGCCAGAGGGGCCAGGGGGGATTTCGATTTCCCCCCTTAGG
>URUF01000051.1 GCA_900550955.1 uncultured Eubacteriales bacterium
CCCCCCTGGCGTCCGCGACGGTTATTTTTATCTGGCGGCGCAGGGCTTTGCCGCCGAGGGCGTTGTCGGAGCTTTCGACAATCTCGAAAATTTGCCTTTTGGGGCGCGGAGGCCGCTTGCCGTACACTTCGGACTCGAAAAACTCCGCTATTTTAGGGCGCACGCGCGATTCCCATTCAATGGCGCCGGAGGCCTTGAAAGAGCCGTCCGGAACGGCGAGCGCGTCGGGCAACGGCGCGTCCGGGACTTTTGACTCGTCGTAGTTTGCGGCGGGCGCGCCGAGAACCGGCAGGGCCGCCAGGGCTATGGCGCATATTGCAATCGGCTTCATTGCTGCATAAAACATCACGGGAGAGTCCGAGTCAACAGATTTCCCTCGAACGTATGAGCATTTGCCTCGCAAAAGCGGCAATCTATTAAAAACCTCCGAAATCCAATAGGCGGCGCAATGGAGATTTCCGGCCGCGAGGTGAGCGACGAGATTCTCCGAAAGGTTATCGGCGCGGCATTCAAAGCGCCGACAAACGACCATCTGCGCCAGCTGGAATTTGTCGTGGTGCGCGGTGGAGAATATGCTGCTTGCGGCCGCAAACGAAGGCTTGGGCGCGGTGTTCCACATCCCCGTGGGCGACGAGGCCGACAGCATAAAGAAAGCGGTCAATGCCCCCGAAGGCTACGAGTTTGCCTGTCTTCTCACAATAGGCTATCCCGCCGAAAACGCTTTTCTCCCAAGGCAGAAGGAAATCAATATAGAGGACAGAATACATGCGAATGTTTGGTGACGGGAAAAAATGAAACGGAGGGGGCGCAATCCGGTATGGATATATATTTTCCCATGCGGGCGTTTCGGAAATTTCCGGAACACTCCGCAGGTTTCGGCGTACTATCATATTGTCTGTAAAAGCCGCGGCGGCAAAGCCGGCGGGGCGGAAGAGAAAAGGCATTATGAAAAATTCCAAATTTTTGGGGATAGTTCTGGCGGCGATCGGCGTGTTCTGCCTCGTCTACCCGATAGCCGCGTCGGTATGGATTGAAATCGTGGTCGGCGCGTGTTTTATCGCGGCGTCGTTTTTTACGCTTTTGGGCGTTTCCGCCCGCAGGGGCGCGTGGGACAAGGCGTATGGCGCGCTGCTGACAGTCTTGTACTTCGCAGCCGGCGGCCTTATGCTGCTAAACCCGTTCGAGGGAGTGATGATGCTCATGGTTTTGATTGGCGCGATTTTCACTTTTGAAGGCGTTGCGGCCGTCGCGCTCTGGGGGACGGACAGGAATTCCCCCAACTCATGGCTGATGTTGGTTAACGGCGCGGTGACGGTGGCGCTCGGCGCCCTCGCGCTCTTCAATCCCTCCTATGGCGTGTGGTTTATCGGGACGCTCGCGGGCATTGACCTGCTGTTTAGCGGCATTGCCCTCATAGCCCGCGGCGCGGACGCATGAGCTTTGGGCTTTCCCGTTTGCAAACGCGCGCAAACCCCCGCCGGACGGCGCGCGTTTTCATTTGCGGACAGGGAAGCCGAGTTCGCCGAACATGGCGGAATAGATTTCGGCCTTCTTTTCGAGCTTCATGGGGTAGGCGCGCGACGACGACGGCATTCTGTAAAATTTCAGATTGCGGCCCTCGAAGCTTATTTTCTCCATGCTCCCCTGTTTCGGGGCGCGGCAGCCCATGGTTTCCGCGGCGGTCTCGGCGGCGGGCACCTCGAAGGTGGGGGCGAAGCCGCTGTCCACGATCAGGTCATAGACCTTCTGGGTGTAGATGACCTGCTCCAGCGCCTTGACCCACTCGGCCTCGGCGTTTTCGGGCTTGACCACAACCACGTTCACATAGGCCTCGGCGGCCTCGCTGTCGGCGGTTTCGGCGTAGAGGCCGTCGGTGTAGGGAACCAGGCCGTCCAGGGTAGCGTAGTTGCCGTTAATGACGGCATAGGCCACATCGGCGCGGGCGCCGGTGATCAGCTCGGCGTTGAGCTCCACAATGTTGAGGTTGTAGGGGTTTTCAACGATATCGCTGGGAATGCAGGTGCTTTCCAGGGTGGTGCCCTCGGGCAGCTTAATCAGGCCGGCGGCCTGCAAAAGCAGCAGAGCGCGGTTCTCGTTCACCGGGTCGTTGGGGATGGCGATGGCGTCGCCCTCGGCGATGGCTTCAAGGCTGTCCTTGGTGCCGGCATAAATAGCCATGGGCTCAAAGTGAACCTCAATCACGGGAACCAGCTTATCGGCCTCGCTTGCATCGGCATTGTAGCCGGCCAGGTAGGGCAGGTGCTGGAAGAAGTTCGCCATTACATCGCCCGCGCTGGTAGCGGGGTTCTCGATCACGTAGTCGGTAGCGACGGTGACCTGCAGGTCATAGCCCAGGGCGGCCAGATCGTCCTTAACAAGCTCCAGCACTTCGGCATGGGGATTCTCGGTCGCGATAATGGTAACGGGCTCCAGGTCCGCGGCAAAGGCGCAGGTCAGGGACAGGGAAAGAGCCAGAGCCAGGATGATAGCAAGGATTTTTTTCATAGTTGGGTTCTCCTTTCCAAATCGTTAACGTTTTTTATGGTCCAGGCGGCGCGTGAAACGCGTGCCAAAGACGGTGATGATTTGCACCATCGCAACCAGCAGCAGGCTTGCGGAATACATAACGTCGAACTTGCGCACGTTTAGGCCCTTTACAATAGCCAGCGCGCCAAGGCCGCCGCCGCCCGCGGCGCTTGCCAGCGCCGTGTAGCCCAAAATGGTGGTTACGCTGATGGCCGCGCCGTTCACCAGGGAGGGAACGGCCTCGGGCAAAAGCACCTTGAAGATAATTTGCAAATTGGTGGAGCCCATGGACTGCGCCGCCTCGATGATGCCGTGATCAACCTCCTCCAGCGAGCTTTCCACCATGCGCGCCACATAGGGGAACGCGCTGATTACCAATGGGAAGATGATGGACTTGGTACCGATGGCCGTGCCAATTACCAGGCGTGTAACGGGGAACAGCAGGGCCAGCATGATAATGAAGGGGATGGAGCGCAAAAAGTTAATCACCACGCCCAGAACGGCATTCAACGTGGGGCAGGGCATAATGCCGTCCCGGCGGGTAACCACCAGCAGCACGCCCAGCGGCAGGCCTACCAGATATGCGATCAGGCTGCTCCAGAAGGTCATGTAGAGGGTATCAACGGTGCCTGCCCACAGCATGGGCAAAAGCTTTTCCCAGGTCATGGCACATGCACCTCCTCAACGGTAAGGCCCTCGGCCTTCAGGTAATCCATTACGCGCTTCACATCCTCGGGGTCCTGCGGCCGGGCGATCATCATCTGGCCGTAGGCCTTTTGGTTTAGCTGCCGTATATCCGCGGATAGGATGTTTACCTCCAACCCGCAATCCTTCACCAGCTTGCTAATCACGGGGCGCTCGGCAGCCTCGCCGTCAAATACGATGCGGATAGCCGGCTGCGGGGGAATTTCCTCCTGATCGGGCAGGATGCCGAACAACCGGCGGCCGGCGGCGCTTTTGGTGTGCATGAACACATCGTCCACGGTGCCCTGCTCGGCCAGCTCTCCGCCATCCAGAATGGCTACCTTGTTGCAGATTTGGCGGATGACCGCCATTTCATGCGTAATCAGCACCACGGTGATGCCCAGCTCCCGGTTGATTTTTTGCAGCAATGCCAGGATGCTCTGGGTCGTCATGGGGTCGAGGGCGCTGGTGGCCTCGTCGCAAAGGAGCATTTCAGGGTCGCTTGCCAGGGCGCGGGCAATGGCTACGCGCTGCTTTTGCCCGCCGCTAAGCTGGCCGGGATAGGCGTTTGCCTTATCCTCCAGGCCCACGATTTTGAGCAATTCCATCACGCGGTCGTTGGCCTGCTTTTTGGGCACTCCGGCAATTTCCAGCGGGTAGCGCACGTTGCGCGCCACGCTTTTTTGCATAAGCAGGTTGAACTGCTGGAAGATCATAGCCATGCGGCGGCGGGTTTGGCGAAGCTGCTGCTTGCCCATTGCCAGGATGTTTTCGCCGTCGATAAAGATTTGGCCGTCCGTTGGGGTATCCAGGCGGTTGAGGCAACGGATAAGGGTGCTCTTGCCAGCGCCGCTCATGCCGATGATGCCGTAAATATCGCCCTTATGGATGGAAAGGTTGATGTTGCTTAGCGCCTGCACCTCTCCTCCGGGGATTTGGTACACCTTGCACAGGCCGCGTATTTCAATCTGCGGTCGCTCCTGCTCTGCCATCCTTTGCACACCTTTCTAGCTGCCCATGAAAAAACCCACTTCGCGCATTTGCGAAGCGGGCTTCAACAGCAAAATAACCATCAAGCGACGCAACACAAATAGCACGGGCTGAATTCGCACGCGCACATCATGGTCATTCGCATGGCACAGCGGTTCGTCACGTGGAATTCCTCCCTTCGCTAAGGTTGCTTCCCTGATAATAGCGATATCTTACCACAGCCCAGGGGACTTGTCAACACATAAGGCTGGGTATTGGGCGCAAATACAAACGAAAAACAATTACTCGTCTGTTTTTGTACGGTTTTTGCCTTCTTTTACCTCGATATGCCTGCGCAAAAGCAGGTTGATATACTGCGAGAAGGAACGGTCGCTTTCCTCTGCAAGGAGCTTGGTCTTTTCTATGATATCCTCGTCAAGCGTAATGCTGACCTTTTTCTTTAAGGGTCGCATATATAGTTCACCTCGCAAAAATCATATTATATAATCGTGTAAAATATTGACTTATCGCCTTAAAGGGGATAAAGTAGTATTTGGGTGAAAAGCATGGAAATATTCGATATTTTGAAAAGATACTATCCGGCGATGCGGGCCTACTACGATTTTTTGCTGCCCGAGGACGAGAACCTCTTTTTTTCCCGGTGCGAAAATGAAATAAGGGAACAGGCCATGTACGACTATGTGGAATGGCTGTGCCTGGAGCCCGAATCCGAGCTGAACGACTATTTTATACGCACGGATGCGGCCACGGGTTTGATACGATCGACATGTTTTTGAGGCTTTTTTACTTTGTACGCGAAACGGAAGGCCCGCTTAACCTTCCCGTTAATGCGGCACAGCTCGCCATGGACGAAGCCGCTTCGTTTTTATGAGGTGAAAATATGGACTTATTCGATATTTTGAAGGAGTGCTACCCAAGGTTCAACGCGTACTACAACGCTTTGCTGCCAGAGGATAACGATTACATTGCATACCTGTACCATAAGGACGAGATTGATTGGAGGGCGCATAGCTATATGCAAAGCCTGTGTACAGAGCCAGGCTCCGCGCTCAACGCGTATTTAACAAGCATAGAAAAAGAACAGGACTACAATACCATAGTCCTGTTCCTAAAGCTGTTTGCCCTTGTGCGCGGCAGGGAAGACGCGCTTAGCCGTGCAGATAACGGTACTGCTCTTCCGTAAGGGTATCGATGCTTACGCCCAGCGCGGTGAGCTTGCGCAGGGCCACATCGCTATCGATATCACGGGGCACGGAGTAGAGGCCGGGCTTTAGCTCCCGGCCCTTTTGCGCCATGCGCAGGGCGCATAGCGCTTGCAGGGCAAAGCTCATATCCATAATCTCCACGGGGTGGCCGTCGCCCGCAGCCAGGTTCACCAGGCGGCCCTCGGCCAGCAGATAGACGGTTTTGCCGTTTTCCAGCGTATAGCCCTCAATGTTTTTGCGGGCTTCAAAGCGCTGCTTTGCCATGGCGCGCAGCCCGGCCACGTCCACCTCCACGTCAAAGTGGCCTGCGTTGCACATCATGGCCCCGTCCTTCATGGCAAGCATATGCCTGGGCGTTATTACGCCCTTACAGCCGGTAACCGTTACAAAAATATCGCCCAATTTGGCGGCTTCGTCCATGGGCAGCACGGTAAAGCCGTCCATTACGGCCTCGATGGCGCACACGGGGTCCACCTCGGTTACAATCACCTTTGCGCCCAGGCCCTTGGCGCGCATGCCCACGCCCTTGCCGCACCAGCCGTACCCGGCCACAACCACCGTGGAGCCGGCCACATTCAGGTTGGTGGTGCGCATTATGCCGTCCCACACGCTTTGGCCGGTGCCATAGCGGTTGTCAAACAGGTGCTTGCAATCCGCGTCGTTGATATTGAACATGGGAAAGTTCAGCTTGCCGGCCGCCGCGCGGCTGCGCAGGCGAATGATGCCGGTGGTGGTTTCCTCGCAGCCGCCGCGCAGGTTTTCGGCCCACTCGGGGTGCTCCTCGTGCAGAATGTGCACCATGTCGCCGCCGTCGTCTATGATCACATCCGGCTTAACGCTCAGGGCGCGGCACTGAAAATCATGATATTCCCGGTCGGTGCAGCCATGCGTGGCGTATACGGTTACGCCGCTTTCGCTAAGGGCGGCGCACACGTCGTCCTGCGTGGAAAGGGGATTGCTGCCGGTGGCGTACACCTCGGCCCCGCCCTGGTGCAGCACCTGCGCCAGGTAGGCCGTTTTGGCCTCCAAATGCACGGATACAACCACCTTCAGCCCTTTAAGCGGCTTGTCGAAACGCATATCCCCGGCGATGCCGTCAAGCACCGCCATGTGCTTGCGGGCCCATTCAATTTTCTGCCGCCCCTGCGGCGCGAGCGCTGCGTCCTTGATGATGGATGCCATGACGTTCACCTCACGAATAATTGATAGATGGGGAAATAGAGAAACGGGATTAGGATGGCAGGCAGAAGGTTGGCGACCTTGATATCCTTATCCAGCAGCATGTTAACGCCGATGCCCATAATCAGCAAGCCGCCAACGGCGCTCATTTCGGTAACCACCGCGTTGCTTAGCAGGGGGGCGACGGCGCTGCCAAGCAGCGCGATTGCGCCCTGGTAAACCAGCACCGGCACGGCGGAAAGCATTACGCCAATGCCCAGGGAGCTGGAAAAAATTACGGCGGTTACGCCGTCCAGCGCGGCCTTGGCAATCAGCGTGGAATGGTCGCCGCGGATACCGCTATCCAGCGCGCCCACAACGGCCATGGCGCCTACGCAGTAAACCAGGCTGGCCGTTACAAAGCCCTTGGCAAAGGTGTTTTCCTCGCCCTGGTTATGGGTAAGCTTGCGCTGCGCCCACGCGCCCAGGCGGCTCATTTTTGCGTCGATATCAATCAGCGCGCCCACAACCCCGCCAATCACCATGGAAAGGATCACCAGCAGCGTATTTTGGGTTTCAATCGCGCCCGTTACGCCAATCAAAATCACGCTCAGGCCAACGCCCTGCATCACCGTTTTGGAAATGTTCTCTTTCATGCCGCGGCGCAAAAGCAGCCCCAGCGACGAGCCCAGCACAATTGCCAGGCAGTTGATTAGTGTGCCGATCATACCGGCGCGCCTCCTTAGCAATGGAAAAAAAGAAGCCGCCGCATGGAAAGCGGCAGCTTCTTTACGAAACGTCCTACGTACGGATTACTGCGCAGCCGCCGCGGTTTCCACGGGGTAAACGCTAACCTGCTTCTTATCGCGGCCCTTGCGCTCAAAACGCACAATGCCGTCCACCTTGGCAAATAGGGTATCGTCCTTGCCGATGCCCACGTTCAGGCCGGGATGGATATGCGTGCCGCGCTGGCGCACAAGGATGTTGCCGGCAAGGGAGAACTGGCCGTCCGCGCGCTTGGGCCCAAGGCGCTTGCTCTCGCTGTCGCGGCCGTTACGGGTGGAGCCCATACCTTTTTTATGGGCGAAAAATTGAAGATTCAGCTTCAACATGATGATGATCCTCCCCATCATATGATTTGTAAGTACCTGGGATATTGCGCCGCCACGTCCTGAAAGCCGGTAAGCGCAGTGCGCAGGATGATGCGCGCATCGTGCAGCTGGGCGGGGGAGAGCCCCTGGGGAAGCTCCACCGCGATTGCGGCCGGCTTTTGGCTTTGCACAACCACCGGAGCGATACCGGCGACACTTTCCAAAGCGTTGGCACAGGTGGTAATGAGCACGCTTGCCGCCGCGCATACGATATCGCCGCCGCTTTTGGCATAGCCCGCATGGCCGCTTACCTTAAGGCCGCGCAGGCCCTGCTCATCCCGCCTTACTTCCACGGTAGTCATCAGCCGATGGACGTGATTTCCACCTTGGTGTACGCCTGACGGTGGCCCGCCTTGCGGTGATAATTCTTCTTGCTCTTGTACTTGAAGATGATGATCTTCTCGCCCTTTACCTGAGCCAGAACCTTGCCTTCCACCTTAGCGCCGGCCAGCGTGGGCGTGCCGATTTCAACACTGTCCTCGGAGCCGAGCATCAGCACATCGAAGCTGACCTTGCTGTCAACTTCCTGATCCAGCTTCTCCACATAGATAACGTCGCCCTGGGATACGCGGTATTGCTTGCCACCGGATACGATCACTGCGTACATGGCAAAGCACCTCCTAAACAATCTCGCCAAGCGCATGGGTGGCGCGTTTGGGCGCACTTGAAAACCCCGCTTGAGCGGCTTACCAAATCAAATTACCATAAAACGCGCCGTATGTCAAGGGTTTTGGGGAGGTTTCAGGCGTTTTTCGCCGCAAAACGCGCCCTATTCGATGGGGATTTCCGCCGCCTGGGCGATGGAGTACACATATCCCCGGAAGGACTTGGAGAACCCCTCGGCAACCTGCTTTTGGAAGGCGCTGTTTTCCCCCGCAAGGCTGCTTAGCAACGCTTCGCGCAGCTTTTGGCGCGTGCTATCCGCCCGAAGGCGTTTTTCGATATTGACGCGGCGCAAAAGCACCGGGATGTTCGCTTTCATCAGCGCGTTGGATACCGCGCCCCAGCCCAGCAGCGAGGCGATAATCCCAATGACCGCGCCCGCCAAAAAGCCCAGCGGGCCCGTAGCCACCAGCGCGATGCCCTCGCCGCCGCATAAAAGGCCTGTTAGCACGCTTAGGATTACGCCCAGCAGCGTGCCCACAAAATGCAGGCCCACAAAGCCCGCCGCATCCACGCGCACGTTTCCCGCGCCGGTGGCGGTAAGGTTGAGCTGCATTTGCTTGCGGGGCACATCGTAACGGTCGCAGATGGGGTCTACCATGCTTTGCAGCCGGTCCGTCAGGCCCGCGATCCAGGCGCGGATGACGGGCGCAAGGGCTTCCTCGGCCAAGGGGGAGGCAAGCACGCGCTCCACGCGCCGGGCGATTTGGTCGTTCATTTCCTGTAAGGTGGCGATGGCGCCGGTTTTCCACTGCTGCGAAATGGGGATGGCGGCCTCCTCCAGAAGCAAGGCGGCCAGGCTATCCGCCACGGCGGGCAGAAGGGACGGCATGGCCTCGCGCACGATGGCGCTTACCCGTTCATCCGTGATCTCGCTGCGGATGGCCTCGCGGAAGGCGCGCAGGTTTTCGTCAATCCAGCCAGCGTAGGCCAGGCCCTTTGCGATGGAGAACTCGGGCTCCGGGCAGCTGACGACGATGGCCGCCTCAAATATTTCGCTGCACAGCTCGCGGAAGAAGGGCATACGGGACGCGCCGCCCGTGAGCAGCAGCAGCCGGGGCGGCCTATCGGCGGTGACGCGCGCGGCGTTTTCCAGCGCTTCGCGCACGGCACCAGCAAAGGTGCGGCCGTCCAGCTCGGGCAGGGGCTCGTCCACAAGGCGGGAAGCCTCCTCGTTATCCAGCTGCAGGGATAGCTTTTGCACGCCGTCGTAACAAATGCGAAGCTGCTTTTTCACCACGGGGGCCGCTTCCTCCGCAAGACGGGTAAAGTATTCCTCCTTGACGCGGCGCGCCTCAATTTCGCAGTAGCTATACCAGCTATGGCATTCGCCAAATACCTCGCGTATGGCGGCGCGCTCGCGGCTGCGCTCCACGGCGCGGCGAAGAAGCGCGGCGTCCAGGATGCCGCCGCCCAGGGCCGTTTCGCCAAAGGTGCCAACGCCGGTTTCCCGCCCGTCCACGATGTAGGCAAAATCCAGCGTGGAGCTGCCAATATCCACAACCAGCGCGCTTTCGTTAAGAACGTCCACATCCATGGCGATGGTGCGCGCGTATTTGGCGTACAGGAAAGCCGCGCGGGATTCGGAGATCACCTGGGGCGCGGGCACGCCCGCGCGGATGAGCAGGTCGCGGTAACGGGCGCGGCAGGCGGCGTTCCAGCCTGCCGGACAGCCCACCACAAAGCGGTCGCCCGGGGCGAGCTGCCCGCCGTCGCGAAGGTCGTTCAAAGCGCCGCGCACAAAGCGCACAATATCCTCATAGCTGGCGGGATCCGTGGTGAAGCGGCTTTTGAAGCGCACGCTCAGCCCTTCGGCCAGCGCGTCGGTGTAGGCGGATTCGCCAATGAGGATTTCGCCGTTTCGCATGCCCACGGCGCTAAGCAGGCTACGCGCGCCGCAAACGGGCAGGATGATGGGCTCGATTCCGGAGCCCTGCTCAAACGCGGCGACGGCGCTTTCGCCGTCGCCCATGTCAAAGCCGATGTATCTCATGGATCAAACTCCTTGCGCTTATGCGGCGTTGATGCGCACGGCGGCGGTTCCGCGCCTCAGCAGCCTGTGATCCTGTGCGGAAAGAATGGCGGGGCTTAGCGTGCGCGTTTCGGACTTGCTGGGTAGGGCGTTGAACAGGCGCTGGTTCTCACTGGAATAGTCCAGGGCGCACAGGCCAAGGCTTGCAAGCAGGCCGCGCGCCGCGTCCAGGGCGGGGCTTGCGGCAACGCCGTCAATATCGTAAAGGGATTCCATCAAACCGGCGGCGCGGGCCAGGGCGGATGTATCCGCCAAATCGGCGCCGCTGCGCAGCTGTTCGTTCAAATAGGCCAAATCGTTAAGCGAACGGTCTACCGCGCGCACCTGCCCATCCAATATGGAAAACAAGCGATCCAGATCGGGCTTGAGCGTTACGCGCGCCTCGTCCTGCGGAGTGGCCGTTTGCGCCTTTTTCCGCCCGGTAATTAGGGCGGCAGCGCCGCTGGCAAGCGCCGCAAGCGCGGCAAGCCAAATGATTGCGTCGCCCTTTAGGTAGCCATAGCCGCCCAGCGCAAGCAGCACTGCGGCGGCGACGGCCCATAGCGTCCAGCGCCCCCGGGCGGGTTTGGCGGCGGCGGCCTTTTGAGGAACCCAAACCTGGGTTGCAATATTGGCCTCCAATAGCCCAATGCAGCTTTTGAGGGCGCTCATAAGCACGCCGGCCTGCTGGCGCAGCACATCGTCCGTCAGCTCAGCCAGGGCGTTTTGTTCCGTTTGCAGCAGGGCGTGGCGCACTTGATAGACGATCCCCGCCATATCGGGCTGCGCATCCAGCGCCGTCCGCAGGGATTCGTGCTGCGCCTGCCAATGATCATATACGCTCATGTGAAATGCCTCATGTTGTGGTTTTCTTTTTGCTGGAGGAGGATTTGGTGCGGCCGGCGGCCTTTGCCGGCGTCTTGGGCTTAGCGGCGGCCTTACCGGCGGTTGGCTTGGCGGCTTGCGCCTTGGGCTTGGCCGTACTTGCCTTTGTCGGTTTTGCGGCGCTGGTTTTCTTTACCGCCTTTTTCCCGGACGAGGAGGATTTTTCCTTGCCGGTTTTTTTGGCGACGGAGGTTGCCTGGGCGTTGCTTGGGTTCAAGCCGGTTACATCCTGCACGGCATCGCCAAGGCTTTCCAGCAAGCTGCCGCCGTTTTGCAAAACGTCCTCCAGCAGCCCGCCCTGCTTGGCGCTTTGCGAGCTGCCCAGCAGGCCGTCCAATACGTCGCCGATTATTTCGCCCCCGGCCTGGCCCAGCGCGTCCAGCACGCCGTCCAAAATGCCTTTCTTCTTTGCCATGATAGCACACCTCCGGCCATCTTCCTAATGAAAAAGAATGCCAAAACCATTAAAGCTTTTGAAGCTCAGAAAGCTCGGCCGGGGTAAGCTCCCGCCACATGCCGCGCGGCAGCTCGCCCAGCTTGAGCGGGCCAAAGCGTATGCGGCGCAAAAGCACCACCTGATGGCCGATCTGCTCCACCATTTTGCGCACCTGGCGGTTGCGGCCCTCGTGAATGGTAACCAGCATATCCGTATACAAGGGCTTAACGTTTAAAAGCTTTACCTTGGCGCGCGCGGTGCGCCGCCCGTCCACCATTACGCCATCTTCCAGCCTGCGGGCTTCTTCCGGCGTTACCTGATTGCTCACGCGGGCCAAATATACCTTTTCCACCTCGCGGGAGGGGTGCAGCATGCGCTCGGTAAGGGCGCCGTCGTTGGTTAACAGCAGCAGCCCTTCGCTGTCATAATCCAGGCGGCCCACAGGATAGAGCCTGACGGGAAAATCGCGGAACTTGTCCAGCACGGTTGCGCGGCCCTCCGGGTCGCTGGCCGTGCTTACTTCACCCGCAGGCTTGTGGTACATGATGTAGCGCTTTTCCGGCTCGGGGGTGACCAGCCTGCCGTCCACGCGAATATCCTGGCCTATTTCCACCTGCATGCCCATTTCCGTAACGATATGGCCGTCCACGCTCACATGGCCGTCTGCAATCAGGGTTTCGGCCGCGCGGCGGGAAGCCACGCCGCAGGACGCCAAATACTTTTGTAAACGCATAATTCCTCCTGCGCGAAAACAGCCCTTCGCGCCTTGATAGCATAGCAGAAAGCGCCGGGATTGGCAAGCGGAGCGGTTAAATTAAGACATTCAAACATGCCAAGAAATTTTGGTACAGGGGTTGACTTTTGATGCTTTCAATGATATGATATCACACGTGGTTTGAACAAACCCGGCGTGCCTCTCCCAATAGGGAAGGAACATGTCCCTTGCGGGCGTGGCGGAATGGCAGACGCGCCAGACTTAGGATCTGGTGCCCTAGTGGCGTATGGGTTCAAGTCCCTTCGCCCGCACCACTTATCCGGGTAAAAGAATGGAACGGATCATGCGGTAGTAGCTCAGTGGTAGAGTGCCACCTTGCCAAGGTGGATGTCGCGAGT
>URUF01000052.1 GCA_900550955.1 uncultured Eubacteriales bacterium
CGGCGCAACTCTCGGCGGAAAAGATCGCCGCAGGCGAGCTTTTTCGACGGCCTGAGGCCTGCGCCGCCTAAGCGGCCCCGGCCCGGCCCGTCAATATCCAAATTTCTTCCTGCGCCCCGCCAGGAACAAAGCGGTCGTAACCGCCGCCAGCCCTTCGGCCGCAACCACGCTGGCCCAAATGCCGTCCACGCCCCAAAGGGCCGGCAGCACCCAGATGGCCGCCACCTGGAAAACCAGCGTGCGCAGGAAGGAGATCAGCGCCGAGGTCAGGCCGTCGTTAAGCGCGGTAAAAAACGCGGAGCCAAAAATGCCAAAGCCCGCAAACAGGAACGAGAAGGAAAAGATGGAAAACCCGCGCAGCGTAAGCGCATACAGCCCCGCGTCATATCCCGTAAACAAGTAGGAAAGGGGCGCGGCCAGCCCAAGCGCCAGGGCCAGCATGCCCGCCGAGCACACGCCGGTAATAACCATGCTTTTTCGAAGCAGGCTTTTCAGCTCCGGGCGGTTTTGCGCGCCGTAATGGTAGCTCACCACCGGGGCCACGCCCACCGAGTAGCCCACAAACGCCGCCAGGAAGATCATATTCACGTACATCAGCACGCCGTAGGCCGCAACGCCGTCCTCCCCGGCATATTGAATCAGCCGCACGTTGTACAGCATACTCACCAGCGACATGGATATATTGTTCAGCAGCTCCGAGGAGCCGTTGGCGCACGCCTTTCCCAGCGCGCGCCCGTCAAAGCGGCAGCGCGTCAGGCGCAGGCGGCTGGTATTGGGGCGGCCAAAGTAGAAAAGCGGAACAATGCCGCCCACCGCCTGGCTCAGGGCCGTGGCGGCCGCCGCGCCCTCCAGCCCCCAGCGCAGCACGGCCACAAACAGCCAGTCCAGCGTCATGTTGGTTATGCCCGCGCCCACGGTTACGGCCAGGCCCAGCTTGGGCTTTTCCGCCGTAACGAACAGGCTTTGGAACTCGTATTGCAGCATATAGGCCGGCAGGGCGATCAAAATGACGCGCCCATAGGCCACGCAGCCCTCCAGCATATCGCCTTCAGCGCCCAGCGCCGCCGCGACGGGCCGTAAAAACGCGATGCCCAGCGCGGCGATTGCAACGCCGCTTGCCGCCGTGATATACACCAGCATGGAAAACAGCCCGTTGGCCTTTGCGGGCTGCCCCTCGCCCATGGTTTTGCCTATCAGCGCCGCGCCGCCCGTGCCAAACATAAAGCCCAGCGCGCCCAGGATCATTAGAAACGGCATGATGAAATTCAGCGCCGCAAAGGGCGTTTTTCCCACGTAATTGGACACAAAGAAGCCGTCCACCACGCCGTAGATGGAGGTAAAAATCATCATCACCACAGAGGGCAGCGTAAAGCGCGCAAGTCGCCCGTACCCAAAGTGGTCGGAAAGGGAAATCTGCATAAAGGCTTAAATCTCCTCAACTCTTTTTTGAAATTCATCCAAATAGCGCTTTGTAAGCGCAAGATAGCCATCGTATTCCGCCTGGCTCCAGGCGGCGAAGATGCTGTTTTCGATCTCGATCACCCTGCGCACCGTGGCGTTCGTAAACGTTTCGCCCTCGCCGGTCAGGCACACCTTCTTGCGCCTGCCGTCCAGCGCTTCCAGCCGCACAAGCCCTTGCGCCTCCAACTTGCGCAGGGAGGAGTTGACCGTTTGCTTGCCGCAGCCGCACAGGCCCACCAGCTCGTTCAGCACGCATTCGCCGTTGCACGTACACAGCGTATAGAGCACTCTAAGCGCGCTATCGCTTAGGCCAAGGCGCATCGCCACATCGTGATACGCCGCGTCGATCTTCGCGCTCAAATGGTTAAAACGCTTTAGCTTTGTATTGGCATAGTCCAAAGGTGTCCGCCTCCCAAAAACGTACGAAATCATACTTCCGGCGGGTATTATAGTTCGAAATCATACAAAGGTCAACGGCAAAAAACGGGGGCCGCGCTTCCTGCGCCGCCTCCGCCTGAATATATTTCAAAAGCTTCTGCCCGGTTATACCTGTTTACCCGCGGGCGTACACAGGTAATAGCCCCCGTGCTCCTGCGGCACAAAGGTGCACAAAAACCGCGCCTGCTCCCGCGTCAGCATAAAGCTGCCCTGGCCCATGCCATCCGCAAAGCGAGGATAGCCGTCCTCCCCGCCGGGCAGGAAGCACGCCTCCACCAGCTCGTTTTCATGCCACAACAGCATCAGGGGCATATCCTCGCGCACGCCCCGCTCCTCCCGGGCAAACAGGCGCAGCTGGGCATAGCGGCCCAGCGCCTGCCAGGAGGGCGCAAACTCCGCCGTATCCCATTGGCCGGGGTAAACCTCCGCCAGGTCAAAGCACTGCCCGTCGCGCAGGCGGCTAAGCACCGCGCCGCTTTTCATGCGCGCGGGATCCACATCCGGGTGGCGAAGCCCGGCGGAGCCAAGCGCGGCTACCGCCAGCAGCGCGGCCAGCGCCGAGGCCGCAATCCCCAATAGCGGCGCGGCCTTCCCAAGCCGGCGCAGGCCCCTGGCCTCGCACCGCATGGAAACGCGCCGCCAGCGCTCGTCCTCAAACAGGAAGGGCGCCTCGCCTACGCCGCATTCCGTAAAGCCGGCCTTTTCATAGCAGCGCCGGGCCGCGGCGTTCACGTCAAACACGTTCAGCCGCACGGCGCGCAGGCCCATGCTTTCAAAGGCGTGGCGCGTAAGCTGCCGCACCGCCTCCGTGCCCACGCCTTGTCCGCGCAGGGCAGGGTCTACGATCAAAAACGCCAAAAACCCTTCCCGCTTCCACGCATCCGCGCTGAAGCGCACAAACGCAACCGCTTCGCCGCCGTCCCGCGTAAACATGCAGGCCCCGCCGCCCCACTTGCGCGCGTCGTCTTGAAGCGCGTTTTCAAACGCCTCCCGGCTTAGGGGATACGCAAAGCGATCTGCGCACCACAGCGCGTGCGCGCGCCTGTCCGCGTCCCAACGGGCCAGCGTATCAAAATCCTCCCCGGGTTGAAAGGGCCTAACCCGCATGCCCTCGCCTCCTACTGAATGCGCGCGGTAAATTTAAGCAGCGTAACCCTGGGCGGGTTAAACAGCCGCCCCCTCATGGGCAGCTTTTCGCTCGCGCCCAGCCCCGCGGAAATATACTGGTTCAGGCTGTTGACGCGCTGCATGCCCACCACGCCCTCGTCCGGCGGGAACCAGCCCTCATCCGGCACATAAATGGCGCCCACGCCGGGCAGCCGCCACTGCCCCGCGCACAAATGCCCCGCCAATAGCAGGCTTACATTGCGAAAGCCAAAGGTTTGGCTGGTTTCGCCCCATTCCAGGCTGGAACGGATATAGTCCTTTACCAGCGGCGCATGGGTTACGGCAATTTGCAAATCGGTATTCAGCATGGCCTTTTGCGCGGCCACGGTGCGCTCCATCGCGTCCATGCGGTAGCACAGGGCGCGGTACACCGCGCCGCCCTCCGCCTCGTACTGCTGCCCCAGGGCTTCCATATCCGCCTTCTGGTTTTGCAGGCTTCCAAGCATGCCCTCCGCGTCCACATCGTACAGGTATTGGGGCACAAACCACACCGTGCGCTTGCCCACCTGCTGGCCCACCGGCGCGTCCAGGTAAACCGCGCCCTCCTGCTGGGCGGCGCGCACCCAGTCCGCCAGCACCTCGGGCGTGCCGCGCGGCGTGGAGATCACGGGCGCGGGGTCGTCGTCGCCAGCCACAAAGTAGATGGGCGCATTGGGGTTGAGCTGCTGAAGGGTATGAATCAGCGAAAGCAGGGGCTCGTCGTCACCGCCGGAGCCCACCATATCGCCGGTAAGCACCACGGCATGAAAGGTTTTGGAAAACAGCAGGTTCTGCCACAGCTCCATATCGCTGCCCAAAGCGGCCGCGTGCAGGTCGCTCAAATGCAGCACGGTAAAGCCCTCAAAGGCCTTATCCAGGCTCATTACGGGCACGGTTTCCATCTCCAGCGATACGCGGGTGTTGGCCGCGTAATTAAACAAAAGCGCCGCTGCCGCCGCCGCCACCAGCAGCATAAGCGCCGGCATAGCGCAGCCCAGGCCGCCGCCCCTTTGCTTTTCCGGAGCAAAAATATAGGCGGATTTGCGCCTTGCCATCTCCCTCACCCCCCAACATCTTGTAGTACCATCATAGGGGAGGTGTTTGAACAAGTCAACCGCCTTTCCTTTAGAAAAGCATGACAGTTTTAGTCCCAAACGACGCAAAATCGGCATAAAACCGATATAACCCTTCACACATGTTTTACACTTGTAAAATCGCCCGTTTTTGGGGCCGGGCGTTGTAAATTCCGTGAAAAAGGTGGCTGTGCGCGGGTGCGTTTTGTGGTATACTGAATTTGTATGTTTTTTGGCATCATTTGTCTGATGGGGGCGAACGCTTTTTCGCCGCCTCGACACAATTCCCACAAACAAGCCATGGCGGGCGTTCATTCCCTGCGCTATCATGGGGACAAGCCCGCCGGCATGCCGCACAACCGCTGCGGAGAAGGAGTACACCCTTGGCCAAGGAAAAGACCTGCTACATATGCGCCTCCTGCGGGTACGAAACCGCGCGCTGGCTGGGCTGCTGCCCGGACTGCGGCGAGTGGAACACCTTTGAGGAGCGGCGGGCGGCCCCCGTTTCCCCCGTGAGCAAGACGGCCGAAAAGGCGGCCAAATACCAAACCACCCACAAAAGCGAGGCCCTTCCGCTAAGCCAGGTGGAGGAGCGCAGCATGCCGCGCGTTTCCACCGGCAACGAGGAGCTGGACCGCGTGCTGGGCGGCGGCCTGGTGCCGGGCAGCGCCATCCTCATCGGCGGCGACCCCGGTATTGGGAAAAGCACGCTGCTGTTGCAGGTTGCAGGCAGCCTGAGCAGCCAAAGCAAGGTGCTTTACGTAAGCGGCGAGGAAAGCGCGCACCAAATCAAAATGCGCGCCTCCCGCATCAAGGTGCCCCAGGAGCGGCTTTACGTGCTTACCGAAAACGACGTGGAAAGCGTGCTGGAAAAATGCCGGCGCTCCCAGCCGGACGTGCTGGTTATCGACAGCATTCAAACCATGGTGTCCGAGGACAGCGCCAGCGCGCCGGGCAGCGTGTCCCAGGTGCGGCAAAGCGCCGGGGCCATCGTGCGCTTTGCCAAGGAAACGGGCACGTCGGTATTCATCGTGGGCCACGTTACTAAGGAGGGCAGCCTGGCGGGGCCGCGCATCCTGGAGCACATGGTGGACGCCGTGCTCTACTTCGAGGGCGACCGCCAGCACGAATACCGCTTGCTGCGCGCCGTCAAAAACCGCTTCGGTTCCGTTAACGAGCTGGGGGTATTTGAAATGCGCGCCGAGGGCATGACGCCCGTGCCCAATCCCAGCGAGAGCCTGCTCAGCCAGCGCGCGCGGGGGGCCAGCGGCAGCGTGGTGTTCTGCACCCTGCAAGGCAGCCGCCCCATCCTGTGCGATTTGCAGGCCCTGGCCGCCAAGTCCTTCTACTCGGTGCCCAAGCGCACCGTGGGTGGCATGGATTCCAGCCGCGTGGCGCTGCTTCTGGCCGTGATGGAAAAGCGCGCGGGCAAAAAGCTGTTTGACCAGGATGTGTACATCAACGTAGCGGGCGGCCTGGCTCTGTCCGACCCCGCGGCCGACCTGGCCGTGTGCGTGGCGGTGGCCTCCAGCCTGATGGGCTTTACCCTGGGCCCCACCCTTAGCGTGATGGGCGAGGTGGGCCTGTGCGGCGAGGTGCGCCCCGTGGCGCAGGCCGAGCGCCGCGTGGCCGAGTGCGTGCGCCTTGGCTTTACGGACATCCTTTTGCCCAAGCAAAATTTGAAGCATCTCCGCCCCATTGAAGGCATACGTATGACAGGCGTGGACACGCTGATGCAAGCCCTGGCCGTAATTTCCTAAAGAGCCGCGGCGGGCGCGCCGCCCCCGGCATAGGCATTCAGCAAAAAGGCAGGTTATGAAGATATGATGAAAAACAAAACCATTGAGAAGCTGATGCGCTTTTTAATCACGCTTCTCGGCGCGGGTGTGGGCGCGGCTTTGGCCACGCTGCTGATTCCCTGGGTAAGCCGCTGGCAAACGGGCGGCCCCTACGCCCCCATCGCGGTATACGCCGCGCTGTGCCTGGTTGGCTCGGCAATCTGTTTCGCGTTTTCCACTGCCATCATCGCCCGTACCATGCGGCTGATGAACGCCATCGAGCGCCGCTGGGACGCCATGCCCACCCAGCAGATCGTGCTTACCTCCATCGGGCTGATCATGGGGCTGCTTGTGGCCGCGCTTATCACCCAGCTGATCCTTTCCGCCGGCGCAAGCCTAATCACCATCAGCTTCAGCGCGCTCACCTATGTGGTGCTTGGCTACATCGGCATGCAGATAGGCTTCCGCCGCTACCGCGGGGGCAAGGGCCTTTCCCGCCTGCGCCAGCGCATGCACCGCTCCGTAGCCGCCGGCGGCATTTTGGACGATGAGGATATTCTCCTGGACGAGGAAACCGCGGAAGCGGACGCTGCCGCGGAGCCTTTACTCCCCCGCAAATTTCTGGACACCTCTGTCATCATCGACGGGCGCATTTTGGACATTGTGAAAACCGGCTTTTTGGAAGGCGAAATCGTGGTGCCGCAGTTTGTTCTGGCCGAGCTTCGCCACATCGCCGACAGCGGCGACAGCCTGCGCCGCGCGCGCGGGCGCCGCGGCCTGGATGTGCTTGCCAAGCTGCAAAAGGAGCTGAAAATCCCCATTGCCATTGACGAAACCGACTATCCCGACCTGGACGAGGTGGATGTAAAGCTTTTGCGCCTATGCCGCGACAAGGGCGGCACCGTTGTAACCAACGATTATAACCTGAACAAGGTTGCGGGCGTTACCGGCATTCGCGTCCTCAACATCAACGACCTGGCCAACGCCGTCAAGCCCATGCTCATGGCCGGCGAGGAATTAAACGTGCAGATTGTGCGCGAGGGCAAGGAACCGGGCCAGGGCGTCGCCTATCTGGACGACGGCACCATGATCGTTGTGGAAAACGGACGGCGCTATGTGGGCCAAAATGCCGCCGTGGTGGTAACCACCGTGCTGCAAACCAGCGCCGGCCGCATGATTTTCACCAAGCTCAAAAGCATAGACGAAAAAGCCTGCTGACAAGGGCTTCGCCCTTGACCCGTGGACTGCGGCCCCTTGGGGCCGCAGCGCGCTTCGCGCTTGTTTGGCGCGGGATGGGGGCGGGATAGCAAGGTCGCCCAGCGGCAAAGGGGCCGCTGGGCTTTTTGCCGCCGCGCCGCAAAAGGGCGGCGCGGCTTTCCGGCTGGCGGACGACTCCGCTCTCCGGTTTGCGGCCCCTTGGGGCCGCAGCGCGCTTCGCGCTTGTTTGGCGCGGGATGGAGGCGGGAAAGCAAGGTCGCCCAGCGGCAAAAGGGCCGCTGGGCTCAGACTGTCGATAAACCCATGGGAGGTTTGGAGGGCCGCAGACCCGCAACCTCAATCGTCGTTCTGGCCACTGCCGTGGCCAGCCCTCGTTTCGGTTGATATCCTCCGGGTCGCTTTGCCCTTCGGGCAATGGCCCACAGGGCCACCGCTTCCCTCCGTCAACCTCCAAGTGTAATCCGGCCCCAGCGACATGTGCGGTGGGGCCGGAAGCCTTGCGTAGCAAGGTTTCCTTGCAGGGTTCACCGGCTGGGGCGAAGGGAAGCGGGTGCCCAGTGGGCACAACTGCCGAAGGCAGTTAGCGCCCCGCAGCCGTGAGGTTTTACAAGCGCGGAGCACGGCCGTGCTCCGCGCGCCGATAAAACCGAGGCCGCAGGCGCAGGTGAACCCTGTTTCGTCGGAAAAGATCGCCGTAGGCGAGCTTTTTCGACGGCCTGAGCGCCAGCCCCTACGGGCTGGCGCATCGCTCGCCTTTTGAGCCGCAAAAGAAACGCTTTGGGAGGATACGCATGCTTGCCGCTTACAAACGGGGATTACGGCATGGGGTGCCAATTGCGCTGGGATACCTTTCGGTGTCCTTTGCGTTTGGCATCCAGGCCACATCGCTGGGGCTGAGCCCCTTGCAGGCGATGATGATTTCATTTTTCAACGTAACCAGCGCGGGGCAGCTGGCGGGCCTGCAGCTAATGGCCGCGGGGGCCAGCCTTACGGAGATGGCCCTGACGCAGCTCACCATCAACCTGCGCTACGCGCTCATGAGCCTGAGCCTGGGGCAAAAGCTGGATGGCAGCATGACGCTTCCGCACCGGCTGCTTTTGTCCTTTTGCAACACGGACGAGGTGTTCGCCGTAGCGTCTCAGCAGCCGGGCAAAATTGGCCGGGCTTATCTGTACGGCCTTACCAACGGGCCGTTTGTGGGCTGGGTGTCCGGCACGCTGGCGGGCGCGCTGGCAGGCGGCCTTTTGCCCAAAGCCATAACGGATGCGTTGGGCATCGCCATTTACGGCATGTTCATTGCCATCATCCTGCCGCCGTTCAGGCGCTCGCGCGAGGTGCGCACGGTCATCGTGATCTCCGTGGCGCTTAGCTGCCTGTTTACGCTGGCGCCGGTATTTCACTTCATCTCGGACGGGTTCCGCATTATCCTATGCGCGGTAGCGGCCTCGGCGCTGGGCGCATGGCTGATGCCGCGCCCGCCGCAGGAGGATTCCACAGCAAAGGAGGAGGCGCGCTAATGGCCTGGGACAAGTTTTTGATATACCTGCTGGTAATGGCGGGCGTAACCTATTTGATACGCATGCTGCCGCTGGCGGCGGTTCGCGGCAAGGTACGCAGCGTGTTTTTTCAGTCCTTCCTGTATTACGTGCCGTATGCGGTGCTGGGGGCGATGACCTTCCCCGCCATCTTTTCCTCCACCGGCAGCTGGATAACCGCGCTATGCGGCACCGTGGCGGCGCTGGCGCTTGGGTGGATGGAAAAAAGCCTGCTCACCGTGGCGGCGGCCGCCTGCGCGGTGGCTTTTTTGGCCGGGCTGCTGGTATAGCGCAAGAAAATACCGCATGGGTATTGCATTTTGAAAAAAACCATGGTACAATCATCCTTGCGATTTATGGAATCTAAGGAGGTGAAAGACGGTGCCGAACATCAAGTCCGCCATCAAACGCGTTAAGGTGAGCGAAACCAAGAATCTTCGCAACCGTATCGTGAAGTCCAAGGTCAAGACTGCGATCAAGAAGTTTGAAACGGAGGTCACCACTGCTCCCGCAAACGCTGGCGCGCAGTACAGCCTCACCACCTCCGCTATCGATAAAGCCGCCGCTAAGGGCATTCTGCATAAGAATACCGCGAACCGCAAGAAGGCTCGCTTGGCGAAGCAGCTGGCCAAGGCCCAGTAAGGGTTTTGCCGTGTGCCTGCGCACCGCGTATGTTGCGGCGGCAGGCCGTAAAAACAGCAAAGAGCAATGCCGTGTGATAGATCGCACGGCTTTTGCTTTTCCCCAAAAGCGCTTCCAGCCGCCGCCTCCCTTAGCGAATTGGCTGTGCCAGGCCCATCTTCCGCCGCCACTGCGGCGCTTGGCCATCGTCGCCAAAATATTCGTCCAGGGCGGCAATTTTGCCCTCTGGTGTGAGCCGGAAAAACGAGGCGGTATGGAAGGACGCATCGCCCATCCATACGCGCATCACGGCTGCCATGCCGCCCGGAATGGGGTCTACGCGCTCCACCTCGCCTTTCCAGCTCCCAGGATAGGCGCAGTTGGCGCGCACATAGCCCTCAGCGGTAAAGCGCTCGTTGCTGCAATGCCAACATACCTGCGCTCCCGGCGCAAAAAAAGCCAGCAGGGGTTCTTCCTGCTGACGCACAACAGCCTCGCAAAAGCGTTGGGCCAGGGCTTCCAGCTCATTCCTGCGCATGGGCGTCCTCCTGCTCCTCGCAAAAATCAGGGTCGATCTCCGGCATGGTTTGGCACACCATCAAATAGGCGTCCTCGCCATTGTCCTCATAGTAGCGTTTGCGCACGCCCAGCTCAATAAAGCCCAGGGATTGATACATTCTTTGCGCAATCAGGTTGGATTTTCGCACTTCCAGCGTCATGTACTGCACGCCCATATTGGCCGCGTACTGCATCAGCGCCCGCGTTACGGCGGCGCCGATGCCTTGGCCGCGCACGGCCTCATCCACGGCAATGTTGGTAATGTGGCCTTCCTCAAACACCAGCCATGCGCCGGCGTAGGCTACCACCCGCCCATCCGCCTCGGCCACGATATAGCGGGCGCATTTGTTGGTGGTCATCTCGTCCACAAAGCTTTGGTACGACCACGGCGTGGAAAAGGTGCGCAACTCAATGGCGTGCACGGCGGGCACATCCGCAAGGGTCATGCGGCGAAGGGTCACGCTCATGCCTGGGCCCCCAGTTTGCGGGCGCGCTCGCGCTCGGCCTGCGGCGCGCGCAGGTACATGGGCATCAGCATGAGATAATCCACGCTTTGCGCCTGGTACGCCTGGGCCAGCAGCCCCACGCTGGCGGGGCGAAGATAGCGCATGTGCGCGGGCGGAAACGCCGCGCGCGTACCCAGCGCCTGCTCAATCGCGGCGCGGAAAGGCTTTACGCCGTCGCCCACAAAGCACAGCCTGCGCTCCCCCGCCGCCTCCCGGGCACGCTCCAGGAACACGGGCAGCTTTTCCGCCATATCGGGCAGCACGCGCTTGGGCGGCATCCCGGGCAAAAACGCGGCGGCGTACACCTGGCCGGCCCGCGCATCCTGTATGGGGCAAACCAGCGCGTCCGCCAGGCATAGGCCCGCGGCCAGCGCCTCCAGCGCGTCAACGCCCACGCAGGGCTTGCCCGCGCCGTGCGCCATGCCCTTAACGGCGCTCACCCCAATGCGCACGCCCGTAAACGAGCCAGGCCCCGTAACTGCGGCATAAAGATCAACATCCGAAACGGCAAGCCCCGCGCGGTTGAGCGCTTCCTCAATCATGGGCATAAGGTTGACGGAATGGGTGAGCCGGTTGACGGCCGCCCCATCGTAGGCAATTTCGCCGTCGCGCACAACCGCCACGCCCGCGACCGGGCCGGACGTATCCACCGCGAGGATGTTCATCAAACCAGTCCTTTCCAATCGAGATCATGAAAGCCGCCCACGGGCGTAAGGGTGAGAACGCGCTCCCCCTCGCCCGCAGGCTCCAGCGTGATTTGCAAATAGCGCTCCGGAACGGCCTCCTGGGCGCGGCCGGGCCATTCCACCACGGCGACGCCGCCATTTTGCAGGTATTCGTCCATGGCAAGCTCGTAAAGCTCCTCCGCGCCGTTTAAGCGGTACCAGTCGAAGTGGTACAGGGGCAGGCGGCCCGAATCATACACCTGCAAAATGGTAAAGGTGGGGCTGGTCACATAGCCGGTAACGCCCAGCCCGCGCGCTATGCCGCGCGTAAGCTCGCTCTTGCCGGCCCCCATATCGCCCAGCAGCAGCAGCACGTCATTGGCCCTGAGCTGCCTGGCCAGGGCCGCGCCGATGCGCCGGGTTTCTTCCACGCTGCGGCTTTCAAGCCTCAATTCGCCTTCGCCTCCGTCGTTGCGCGCTTGCGGCCATGCAGGATGGGCGAAAGCGGCTTGTACATAAGCCCCGCCAGCACGCTGATAATAATCCATTTCAGCAGGTTAAACGGCGCGGTGATCAGGAACACAAACTTCCAAGCAGTATCCACCGCCGGAACCACGGACGCGCCCATGCTCACAATGGCCTCGATGGGCATGCCAAAGGCCACGCCATAAAAGGGAATCATGATATACATATTGGCCAAAACGGCTACCAGGGTGGCTGTTACCGTGCCTACGGCCATACCGATAATGGCGCTTTTACGGCTTTTGTTGTGCCGGTAAATCAGCGCGGCGGGCAGCAGCATGGCCGCGCCCATGAGGAAATCGGCCAGCTCGCCCACGCCCTGGGACGTGGAATGCAGCAATCCCAGCAGGCTTTTGATCAGTAGGATGAGCATACCGGGAATGGGGCCCATGGCGAACGCGCCCAGCAGCCCGGGCAGATGGCTGAAGTCCAGCTTGTAAAACAGCACGACTGGCACCTCAATCATAAACAGCACGGATGCGATGGCCGCCAGGATGGCAATGGTGGCAAGCTCACGGGTGGTAAGGAAGGGTTTGCGTTTGGCAGTGGTCATTAGGGTTGCCTCCTTTAAGTGAAATTGCCCCTGATGGCTTTTTCGCATCAGGGGCAACCGCACCACAAGGCGGCAGGCTGCTCTTCTCACATCCGGACTTTGGCCGTAAAGCCGTTCACCGTTGGTTTCGGAATTGCACCGAATCGGGGAGCCGCAGGCCGGGCGCAAGCGCCTGTGCCATGCCGCTCCTTCGCGGACTGTACCGCCAGTAGGGAATTTCACCCTGCCCCGAAGAAGCCATCATTTTGTTGGGTTTACGAGCAGATAATAGCACGCGCCCGCCTGTATGTCAAGGGAATTTTCTTGCAATCATTTTCAAAAAAGGATTGACAAAACAAAAAACATATAGTAAGATACATATTGTCGCGTGAGCGGCAAGCGTCGCGGGGTGGAGCAGTTTGGTAGCTCGTCGGGCTCATAACCCGAAGGTCGTGGGTTCAAGTCCCTCCCCCGCAACCACATGGCGGCGTAGCTCAGCTGGCTAGAGCATTCGGTTCATACCCGGAGTGTCACTG
>URUF01000053.1 GCA_900550955.1 uncultured Eubacteriales bacterium
TTTGCATGGATAAAAACGCAAGCTTCGGGGCGCTTTGCGCCACGGACGCCCTGGGGCGCAAGCTGCCCACCCAAGCGCAGGTGGGCGCGCTGCGGCAGGACGGCCGCGTATGCGGCGTGGCCTACGCGCACCGGGGCCAAACGCCGCCGCCCGGCGGAAGGCCCTACCGCGCCGCGCGCGGGCTGGACGGCGAAACCTACCAGGTGCTGTGGCAAAAGGTGCATTAGGGCGCAGGGAAGCGCAAAAGCGCCCGGCTGGCCCTGCTTTGGGGCCGCCTCACGCCTTCGCGCAGCGGCAAACAAATCCGCTTCCAGGCAACGCCTGAAAGCGGATTGTCCCTTCGCTATTTCCACGCGGCCCGCCCTCGCGGCGGGCCCTTGGCGCCCGGCGGCTCAAGGCTTCTGCCCGGCGTTATCAAACAGCTCAAAATACATTTTCATATAGCGCACGCGGCCGTAGATGCCCTGGAACGGCAGCCGGTCGTATTTGAACACATACGGCTGCGAGGACAGGGGCTGCACCTTCACGTCGTCGCTGTCTGTCGCAAGGATGTATTCCTGCCTTTCCGCCATCTCCTGACGGAAGCGCGCCGCCTCGCCTGTAAGCAGGCACTTGGCCGCGTTTAGCGAGGAGGTGTTCATAATGGTAAAATCAAACGCGCCAAAGCCGGTGAAAAGAATCGCCAGCGCCAGAAGAAGCGCTGTAAAGCGGTTTCCCAGCGTATGCGCGGCTTGCAGGGCAAGCGCCGCCGGAGGGGTTTTGCGGCTTTGCAGCCAGCGGATGAGCGCGCCCTCCCAGTAGACCGCCGTGCCGATGGCGAATATCAGGAAGTAGAAATACAGCGCGTTGAGATAGCGCTCCGTATCGTACCCGGCATGGGTGTAAACGCCGGGCACAATGGCCGCGGAGAACAGCCCGTACAGCGATACAAACACCCAGAAGGGACGGCGGAAGGTGAAGCGGCTATCCCGCAGGGGCTGCCACAGCGCGGGCAGGATAAGCATAAGCGCGGCCAATAGCTGGGGCTTCATCCAACTGCCCGCCAGGTCAAAGGAATCCAGCGCCGATACGATAACGGCCTTGACCGGGTGCATGGGCGCGTCGTTCAGGCCCTGGCGCACCGCGTTGCCCGGCGCGGAGGCGCTTAGCGCCAGCGCAACAAGCAGGCCCGCCAGCGCGGCCGCGCTTTGCCAGCGGCAACGCTGGCGGCTTGAAAAGGCGTACAGCGCGACCATGCTTACAAGCACCAGCGCGCCCAGCATGGGCCCGTAAAAGCTGCCGCCCAGCAAAAAGCCGCACAGCGCTGCCAGCGCGCCGCGCACAAGGGCGCGCGCCCTGCTTTGCGGCGCAGCGCAGCGCAGCAGCAGGCCCAACAGCAGCGCCAAAAAGCACACCGTTACGGTGTATACGCCGCCGTTGTGCCAAAAGACGCTGTAACCGATGGCGGGCATAAATTGCAGCGTGAGCAGCATGACCGCGGCATACACAATCCAGAAGGTATCGCGGCTGGCCTTCAGGTGCAGGCACACCACGCCCTTGAGCAAATACCCGGCCGACAGGCATACCAGCGCCAGCGCGAACCAGTTGCTAAGGAAGTACAGCCGGATATCAAAAATCATGGGCGTGAGGCCAAAAATGGCCGTGGAAACAAAATCGCCCTGCCAGGTGAGATAGGTATCGTAGGTTTTTTGAAAAATCTGCCGCGCAACCTCCCATAGCGAGCCCGTTTGCACCCAGGCGGTGGCGGCGGGCAGCACAAAGCCGAAATCATCGTCCGCGGGATAGTTGTACGGGGCGATCGCAATCAGCGGAATGAGCGACGCAAGGAACAAAAGCATCATTCCCCGCGCCAGCGCGCGGCGGGAAACGCCGGTTTCGCACAGCCGCGCAAACAGCTTGGACATTGCAATGCGCCTCCTTTCCACTTGCTTTTTTGGCTCTTTAGGCTACCGTTTATTATAGCATATCGCGCGCCGGTGGAAAAGCTTGACTTTTCCTGCCTGGCCCGGTATGCTTTTAGCAGCATGGGAAGGAGGCGCGCCATGGAGCGTTTGCAAAAGAGAGGACTTTGGCATGCGGCGGCGTTTGCGCCGGTGCTGGCGCTGGCCGCCTATGCGGCCCTATGCACCAACCCGCATTATGATTTGAATGACGATGTGATTTTGCTGCGCGCCTTCGGCGGCATGGTGGGCGGAACCGCCGATGGCTTTCACTATATTGTGCATATCTTTTTAAGCGGGCTGCTGGGCGGCCTTACGGCGCTTTGCCCCGCCGTGCCGTGGTTTACGGTATACCAGCTTGCCCTGCTTGCCCTATCGGCCCTGGGCGTGATGTACGGGGCCATGGGCTGCGCGCGCAGGCTGGGCGCGCCCGTGCTGGGCGGCTGGCTTGCGGGCTGCGCCTATTTGGCGGCGTTTGTTGCGGAGCCCGCAACAAGCATTACGTATACATCCACCGTGGCGGTGGCGGGCGGCGCGTCCATATGGCTTTTGCTGGCGGTGGATTGGAACGGCGGCAAAAGGCTTTGGGGTGTGGCGCGGGCCGCCGCGCCCCTGCTTTTGGGCTATCTGCTCAGGTCCTATGCGGCTTTGCCCGCGCTGTGCCTGTGGCTGGGGGCCGCGCTGTGCATCGTATTGGTGAGCCGCATCTCCTGGAAACGGGTTCTGCCGCCGCTGCTGGCGGTCGCGCTGCTGTTTGCCGCTTTGGCGGGCGCGCAGCGCCTGGCGGAAACCGCGCCCGGCAATGCGGCGTATGTGCAATGGCAGCAGGCCAGAACGCAGGCCGTGGACTATGGCGGGCTGGCATCCGCCCCGGAGGAAACGGTTGAGGAGGCCGGCTGGTCCAGGGCGCTGTATGAGCTGGCGCTGGAGGGTTGCCTGATGGACGAGGGCGTTTCCCAGGAGGCGCTTAACGCCATTGGCCGGGAGCCGCTATCCTCCCCGGAGGAATGCGTGACTGCCATACGAACGCTGTTTCGCCGCAGCAGGGGCGCGTATTGGGCATGCGTGATGCTTGCGGACCTGTGCCTGGCCGCGTTCCTTTTGAGCGCGGCGCGCCGCCAAAACCGGCTGTGGAGCTGCCTGGCGCCCGTGGGCTGCGTGCTTGCAGCGGGGGCCATGCTGCTTGTTTTGGCTATGCGGGGCCGCCTGCCCGCCCGCGCGGCGCAAACGGCGCTCCTGCCCGCCGCGGCGCTGGCGGGGTGGCTGGCCCTGCGCGCGGCGGACGGCCTGCTTGTGGAGCGCGGCTGGCTTTTGCGGGGACGCGGAACCGCAAGGGCGCTTGCCGCCGCCCTTGCCTGCGTGGCGCTGGCCCTGCCCTGCGCGCGCACGGCGTGGAAAAACACCTACAATCCGCCCTCCGCGCGGGCGGAGGCGGCCTGCACCCGGCTGGAGCGCTACGCCCTTGCCAACGCGGAGCTGCTGCTGATTACGGACGGCAGCTTCGCCGTGGACCGCGCGCTGTTCCCGGATTGGAGCGCGGGCAAGCCCGCGAACCTGCTGCTGAACTGGGGCGGCTGGAATTACCACTCCGAGGGCTACCGCGCGGCGCTTGCCGGGTTTGGGTATGCGCACGATCATTTCCGCATGGAAAACCTGCTGGACGGGCCTGTGCGGCTGGTCACGGCGCAGGGCGCGCAGCCGTCCGCAGCGCTGCTTGCCGTTCTCACGGAGCGTATGGGCCGCGCCGTAACAGCGGAGCTGGCGGACAGCCAGCCCGGGTTTGACGTATACCGTTTTCAATAAACGCCATGCCGCCGTCAAGCGAAAAAGCAAGGAGAGAGCCCGAATGAAAAAGATTGGAGCGCTGGAGGCCGGCGGCACCAAGATGGTGCTGGCCGTTTACACCCAGGATGGAAGCGAGCTGGAACGCCTTACCCTGCCCACCGAAACGCCCGAAAAAACCATGCCGTCCATGATCGCCTTCTTCCGCGACCATGCGGTGGACGCGCTGGGCGTGGGCAGCTTTGGCCCGCTGGATTTGAACCCGGCCTCGCCCACGTATGGCTGCATCACCTCCACGCCCAAGCTGGCGTGGCGCGATTACCCGCTGCTGAGCGCCCTGCTGGACGGGCGCGATATCCCCGCCGGGATCGATACGGACGTGAACGCCGCGGTGATGGCCGAGTGCGAGCTGGGCGCGGCGCGCGGATGCCAAAGCGCGGTGTATATCACCGTGGGCACGGGCATTGGTGGGGGCGTGTATGTGAACGGGCAAACCGTGCATGGCCTGCTGCATCCCGAGGTGGGGCATATGCTTTTGCGCCCCCACCCGGACGACCCCAACCCCCATGGCGTGTGCCCCTATCACGACGGCTGCCTGGAGGGCCTGGCGGCGGGCCCGGCCATTGGCGCGCGCATAGGCGGCGACGCCCGAACGCTTGCGGACGGCCATCCCACGTTTGCGCTGGAGGCGTATTACCTGGCCCAAATGTGCGTAAACCTGATCGTTACCGTAAGCCCCGAGCGCATCCTCCTGGGCGGCGGGGTGATGCAGCGCGAATGCCTATTGCCCATGGTGAGGCAAAACACGCTTGAGCTGCTCAACGGCTATGTGCAATCCCCCATGATTACAAAGCGCATGGAGGAATACATCGTGGCCCCGGCGCTGTACCCGGTAAGCGGCCTGGTGGGCAGCTACCTGATTGGCAAGCGCGCGGCAGGAATGTAAAATGCGCCCCGCGGCGGTCATCCTATCGCCGCGGGGCGTTTTTTTGAACCTGTGGCATTACTGCTCCCGCACCGCGCGGGCGTGCTGCGCCTTGATGGCCGCCAGCTCGTCGGGATGCTGAATCACTTCCAGTGCGGTCAGCGCCAGCGCCTTGGCCCCCAGCGGGATGGAATCCAGGCCCTTGCGTGAGCAGGCCGCCGCCTTGAAGGCTTCGCTGTGCCCGGCCACTGCCTCGTCCGAAATGGTGATGTAGGGCTGGATGGTGGGCGCTACCTGCGAGATGTTGCCCACGTCGCTGGAGCCGATGGGCTCGTCCGGCTCGGGCGCTTCCACGCGCTGGCCGAGGCTTTCCATCACGCGGCAGTACACGTCGTCCAATAGCGGGGTGCGCACCATGTTTTCCACGCGGTTTTGGTAGAGCTGCATGCGGCCCTTTGCGCCGGTCATCAGCGCCGCGCCCTCCACGATGCGCTCCACCTTGGCATACACCTCGTCCATCGTGGGCGCGGACGCCGCGCGGAGATAGAACTTCGCATGGGCGTAATCCGGCACGGTGTTGGGCGCGTCGCCGCCCTTTACGATGATGCCGTGAATGCGCACGTCGCTGGTCAGGTGCTGGCGCAGCGCGTTGATGCCGTTATAGGTAAGAATCAGCGCGTCCAGCGCGTTCACGCCGTCCTGCGGCGCGCTGGCCGCATGCGCCGCCTTGCCCCAGAACTCGATGTCCACCGGCGCCACGCCCAGCAGCTTGGAGGTGCGCATGTGCGGGCCCGAGCTTGGATGGGCGCATAGCGCCACGTCCACGTCGTTAAGAAAGCCCTCGCGCACAAAGCTGCCCTTCGCGCTGCCGTTTTCTCCGCCTTCCTCGCCGGGGGTGCCGTATACGCGCACCTCGCCGCCAACCTCGTCGATCACCTGCTTGAGGGCCGCGCCCGCCAAGGACGACGTAGCGCCGAACAGGTTGTGGCCGCAGCCGTGCCCCAGGCCGCCGAGGGCGTCGTATTCCGCCAGAAACACGACGACGGGGCCGGGCTTGGCGGATTTATAGGCCGCCGTAAAGCCGGTGCGGTGCCCGGCCACGTCCAGCTTGACCTGGAACCCTTCCTTCTCCAGCTGCCTGGACAGGGTTTCGGAGGCGAAGAACTCGTAGTTGCTCACCTCGGGACGCGCGTGGATGTCCAGCGCGATCTGCTGGTAAACGCCCGCCTGCTTGTCCGCATAGGCGAGAATCGTATCACGAACGGACATGTCCATCCCCCTCTTTCGCTCAATGCCGCCTGCCAAACAGCGCGCGGTTGGTCGTGCGCTTGGCCAGCACGGAGCCGATGCCCTGAATGATGCAGACAAAAATCAAAAGCACGATCACGCAGACGTTCACGATGTCCTGATGGTTCTGATTCTGTCCGTAGTTGATGGCGAAGCTGCCGATGCCGCCCGCGCCAACCGCGCCCGCCATGGTGGTCAGGCCGATCATGCTGATGGCCGTGATGGTGGTCACACGGATGAGGTCCGGCACCGCCTCATGCAAATACACGCGGAAGATCAGCCCCATGGCGCCGCTGCCCATGCTGCGGGCGGCCTCCACCTTGCCGGGGTCTACGCCCGCGAGCGCGGCCTCCACCTGGCGGGTGAAGAACGGCACCGTGCCAAACACCAGCGGCACGATCGCGCCGGTTACGCCGATGGCCGTGCCTACCAGGAAGCGCGTGAAGGGAATCAGGAAGATCAGGAGGATAACAAAGGGAATGGCGCGGAACACGTTGATAACGATGTCCACGATTCGATACACGAGGCGATTCTGCCGGATGCCGTCCGGCTTTGTGACGGTCAAAAGCACGCCGAAGAAGAGCCCCAGAATGAACGAAATGATGCCCGCGATGAAAAACATTTGCAGCATCTGATCCAGGCTGGTAAAGAAGCGGGTGCGATAGGCGTATACGTTGGGCATGATCTGCTTGATGAAGTCCTCCATCAGTCCTGGCCTCCTTCGCTTAGAATCTCAACATCCACGCGGCTTTCCTGAAGGGACGCCAGCGCGCGGGCAACGTTGGCCTCTTCGCCGTCGATGATGGCGATCATGCCGCCAAGGGGCATGCCCTCCAAAATTTCGACGCTGGCCAGCACGATGTTGAGGTTGACGTTATACGTGCGCGATACCGAGGAAATCAGCGATTCGCCCACGCTGTCGCGGTTGAAGGTCAGGCGGATGAGCTTTTGCGAGCCGCTCACCTGAACCAGCTCGGAGCCGTCCTTCATCAGCTTATCCACCTTGCTAAGCGTAAACGCCGAGTTGACGAAGCGCCGGGTGATCTCCTCCCGGGGGTGGGAGAACACGTCGTAAACGCTGCCCTCCTCCACCACGCGGCCGTCCTCCATCACGGCCACGCGGTTGGCAATGGCCTTGATGACCGCCATCTCATGGGTGATGATGACGATGGTCAGCCCGAGCTTGCGGTTTAAGTCCTTAAGCAGGTTGAGGATGGACTCCGTCGCGTCCGGGTCCAGCGCGCTGGTGGCCTCGTCCGAAAGCAGCACCTTGGGGTTGTTGGCCAGGGCGCGCGCGATGGCTACGCGCTGCTTCTGCCCGCCGGAGAGCTGGGAGGGATAGCTGTTGATCTTATCGGTCAGGCCCACCAGCTCCAAAAGCTCCGTTACGCGCCTGCGGATGTCCTCCTTCGACCGCCCCGAGTATTTGAGCGGATAGGCGATGTTATCAAACACGGTGCTGCGGTCGAGAAGGTTGAAGTGCTGGAAAATCATACCGATTCCCCGCCTGAGCTGGCTTAGCTGCTTTTCCTTCATCTTTGCGCCGCCTCGGGTGAGGACGCCGCCGCGGATGGTGATTGTGCCGGAATCGCCCACGCTTAATTCGCCGGAATCGGGAACCTCCAACAGGTTGATCAGCCGCACCAGCGTTGATTTGCCCGCGCCCGAATAGCCGATGACGCCGTAGATTTCCCCGTCGGCGATGGACAGGCTCACATCCCGCACGGCCTCCACGTTGCCCGTTTTTAAGTAGAAGGTTTTGTTCAGATGGCTGATTTCGATCATGAAAGCGGATTCTCCTTCGCTGCGTCTTTTCTCGCACAAAGACCGGCGCTGCCGGCCATGCTGTGGTCAGGCGGCGCCGATCAAATTCATTTGTGTTGCTTACTCCAGCAGGCCGGCGGCCTCCTTGAGCGCGTCCAGAGAATCAAACTTCTTTGAATACAGGGACAGGGGAGCGATCAGCGTGTCGCCGATAGAGGTCAGCTCGTAGCCGTTGGCCGCGATTTCGCCGTTCAGATAGGCCTTGTGCTGGAAGGCGTTAAGGTCGATATCGCCGCTGTTGAGGGCCTCGTTGGGCAGGTTGTAGGCGTCAAATTCCACCAGCTCGATGTAAATGCCGGCCTCCTGCTCGTCCAGCACCTTCTGCACGGCCTTCCACTGGTCGTTGTTCGCGCCGCACACGCCAACCTTCACAACGGTCTTATCCGCCTTGTCGGATTCGTAGGCCACAATCGCGTCGGCTTCCTCTTTGGTGAGGGTGATAGTGGCGTCGTAGGGGAAGGCCGGGAAGAAGGCTTCCTGGTAGTTCACCAGCAGGAATTCGGCGACCAGCTGGGTGTTGTACGCGGCAACGATGGTCTTGTAGGTCTCGTTTTCGGCGTCGGCGGTACGCGCCGCGATGATGTTGACGTAGGGGTTATCGCCCTCTTCGCTCTGGCTTTCGATGATGAGCGCGTCGCGGGAGGGGATTAGGCCGACGGGAATGGCGTAGGTGCCATTGATGGTGCTGGCGGCGTAGTCGCCCAGCGTGGAGGGCAGGGTGTTGGCGGCCACGGGGGAAATTTCGATATCGTAGATATACTTGGTAACGTCTTTGATCTCGGGGCTATATCCCGCCGCGGGGTCAACCTCGATCAACCCGCCTACCTCCAAAAGCTTGATGGCGCGGGAGAGGTTGGTGCCGTCGTCGGGGATGCCGATGAGCTGGGTTTGCGCCAGCGCGGCGGAAGCGGCGAGTACGGTCAGTACGGCCAGGATCAAAGCCACGGTTTTCTTCGCAACGTTTTTCATAAATGGTACGCTCCTTTTCATCAATCAATCTCGGGAATGGGGATGAATGAACCGGCGCCGTTTTACACGGCCATCCACATTCGGTCAATCGCCCTGCCGATGCGCAACCGCATGAGGAACCACTCCTTACTTACAAAAAAATGGAGAGCAGCCATGCGCTGCCCTCCACCAACATTTAGGAAGCCCGTTACTACCGGCGGCAGGCGCATGGGAAACAAGAGCACATGCTCATGCACATGCCCATGCACATCATCATGCCGCGAGCCTGATATGCCATGACGCCTACCTCCTTTGGATAAGATTGGAGCGATTATACCACCCCTGTTTTCGCAAAGTCAATGGGCCTTTTGAGAAAATACATTTGAAAAACAAACGGTTCCACAAAGCGCCGCGATGAAACCAGCGAAGAGGACGGCCTTTTTCATGGATACAGGCAGGCCCCTTTTATGGTAAACAGCAGAAAATCCGCCCAGCATTACAACATGGCGGAAAAACGCCCCAGGTTGCGCGGCGGCGCGGGTTTGATTTGCTTTTCCATGCCGTTTCCAGTATAATACCTTTGCATTGCCCAATCAACCAACAGGGAAAGGCAGAGAAACATGGATATATTCAACTACCTGGAAGGCATGGCCGTACAGCACGGCCCCAGCGGGCATGAGGGCGAGGTAAGCCGGTGGCTTAAAGCCCAGTTTGAGCCGCTGTGCGATTCCGTAACCATTGACCCGCTTTACAATGTGATCGCCTTTAAAAAGGCCACCCTTCCCACCAGGGACGGCTCGCCCGCGCCCAAGGTGATGCTGGCCGCGCACCAGGACGAGATCGCCCTGATGGTGGCGGATATCCTGCCGGACGGCACGCTGCGCATGGGCCAGGTGGGCGGCGTGGACCCCCGCATCCTGCCCGCCTCCACGGTAACGGTGCACGCGCGCGGGGCCCAGGGCGGCTACCAAAAGCTTTTGGGCGTGGTGGGCGCTACCCCGCCCCATCTTTTGAGCGACGCGGACAGGCAGAACAACTATAAGCGCGAGGATTTGTTTGTGGATTTGGGCCTGCCCGTGGAAAAAGTGCGCGGCCTTGTGCATATCGGCGACCTGATTACCCTAAACGGCCCCGCTACCAAGCTTTTGAACGACCGCTGCGCCTCCAAAACCATGGACGACCGCGCCTGCGTGGCCTGCCTGCTGGAGGCGGCGGAGCGGCTGCAAAAGCTGAACCACATTTGCGATATCTACTTTGTGGCGACCTCGCAGGAGGAGGTTGGCTCCAAGGGCGCGGAGGTAGCGGCCTATACCATCGACCCCGACCTGGCCGTGGCGCTGGATGTGACCCATGCCACCATCCCCGCCAGCCGCCCGGATACCACCGTGCCGCTGGACGCGCCTGCCGCCACCTATGGCCCCTTTGTGCAGCACAAGCTGCTGGACAGGCTTAAGGACACGGCCCGCAGCCATGGCGTGAAGCTGAATACCGAGCTGGCCGAGCGCGCCACCTATACCGATTTGGACAATATCCAGATCGCCCGCTGCGGCGTGCCCTGCGTGCTGATAGACCTGCCGCTGAAATATATGCACACCACCGTGGAGCTGCTGGACACCAAGGTGATTTGCGAGTGCGGCAGGCTGCTGGCCCATTTCCTGGGCGACCTTGACGAAGGGTGGGACGACGGATTATGGAGCTGAAAACGCTTTGTGATATGCAGGGCATCAGCGGCCGCGAGGAGCTGGTGCGCATGGCCATCCACGCCGAGTGCGTGGAAAAGCTGGGCGCGGAAAACGTGACCATCGACCGCATGGGCAATGTGATCGCCCTCAAAAAGGGCCGGGATGCAAGCGCCCCGCGCGTGATGCTTTCCGCCCATATGGACGAGGTGGGCCTGATGGTGATTTCCGCCACGGACGACGGGCTGCTGCGCGTGCGCGCCATCGGCGGCATCGACCCGCGCGTGCTGGTGAGCAAGCGCGTGAAGGTGGGCTACGCCGCGCCGGACAAGGAGCCGCTCAACGGCGTGATCGGCGCGATGGCCATCCACCAGCAAACCGCCGAGGACCGCAAGCGCGTGCTGCCCATAGACCAGCTGTACGTGGATATTGGCGCGAAGGACAAGGACGAGGCCCTTTCCAAAGCGCCCGAGGGCACGCCTATCACCTTTGCCACCGCCTTTACGCCCTTTGGCGAGGGCATGGTGCTGGCCAAGGCCCTGGATGACCGCGTGGGCTGCTTTAACTTGCTGCGCCTGCTGGATTGCAGCCCGGCTGGCGACGCGGCCTTTGTGTTCACCTGCCAGGAGGAGGTGGGCTGCCGCGGCGCGACCGGCGCGGCCTTCCGCCTGCGCCCGGATATCGGCCTGGCGCTGGAGGGCACCACCGCCAACGATACCGGCGACGTGCCCGCCGCCCGCCAGGTGTGCCGCGCGGGGGAGGGCGTGGCCGTAAGCTTTATGGATAACGCCTCCATCGCCAACCCCGGGCTGTTTCGCGAGATGCTTGCGCTGGCAAAGGCGCGCGGCATCAGCCATCAGGTGAAAATGGGCACAAGCGGCGGCAACGAGGGCGGCGCTATGCAGCGCTCCCGCAGCGGCGCGCGCACCTGCGTGCTCAGCGTGCCCTGCCGCTACATCCACAGCGCGTCCACCGTGTGCGCCCAGTCGGATGTGGAGGCGCAGTACCAGCTTGCCAAGGCCTTTTTGGAGAAATAAGAAACGAGGTGCTTACACATGTTTGAATTGATAAAGCAAATGGTAAACCTCTACGGCGCGTCCGGCCGCGAGCATGGCGTGGCCGACGTCATCGAGGCCCTTGTGAAGGACAAGGTGGATACGGTCGCCCGCGACGCCATGGGCAACCTGATTTGCGAAAAGCGCGGCACGGACCCCAACGGCAAGCGCATTATGCTTAGCGCGCATATGGATCACATCGGCTTCATCGTTGTGGCGGCGGAGAAGGAAGGCTACCTGCGCGTGATGCCCGTGGGCGGAATCAGCCTGGCCGTGAGCCGCACCCGCCACGTCAGCTTTGAAAACGGCGTGCAGGGCGTAATTGTGCAGGAGCCCGTGCGCGAGGGCGAAACCCCCGCCATGAAGCATATGTTCATCGATATCGGCGCGGCGGACGAGGCGGAGGCCCTTTCCATGGTGCAGCTGGGCGATGTGGCCGTGTACGCCAACGATTGCTTCCGCCTGGGCGAGCACCGCGTGGCCGCCCCCGCCATGGACGACCGCGTGGCCTGTGCGCTGCTGGTAAGCGTACTGGAGGCCCTGCCCCAAACCCGCAATACCGTAATCGCCGTGTTCTCCACGCAGGAGGAGGTGGGGTGCCGCGGCGCCAAGACCGCCGCCTTTGCCGTGGAGCCCGACGTGGGCATCGCCCTGGACGTGACCGCCAACGGCGATACGCCTGAAACCAAGCAGCCCGCCGTGCGCCTGGGCGACGGCGCGGCGGTTAAGATTATGGACCGCGGCAGCATTTCCAACCCCGAGCTGGTGGAGGAGCTGCTGGCTGCGGGCGCGCGCGCAAATGTGAAAACGCAGCGCGAGGTGCTGCCCTTCGGCGGCACGGACGCAAGCGCCATCCAGCTCAGCCGCGGCGGCGTTCGGGTGTGCACGGTGAGCATTCCCTGCCGCTATGTGCACAGCGCGTGCGAGGTGATAGACCTGCGCGACGTGGAGGCCGCGAAGGCGCTGCTTGTGGAATACCTGAAGTAATGCCCCGCGCCAGGCCGGCGGAAAAGCTCGCCTACGGCGATCTTTTCCGCCGAGGATTGCGCCGTTCGCCTACTCGCTACGCCTCGGTTTTATCGGCGCACGAAGCACTGCCGTGCT
>URUF01000054.1 GCA_900550955.1 uncultured Eubacteriales bacterium
CAGACAAAAAAGCCCCTGCGGGCGGCCAGCCCGACAAAAAAGACACCCCCAAAGCCCCCGCGGGCGGCCAGCCCGACAAAAAAGCAGACAAAGCCCCGCGGGCGCTCAGCCCGCAAAAAAAGGAGTCCTCCGCATGAAAAAGCGCCGCATAGCCATACTGGGTTCCACAGGCAGCATCGGCACGCAGGCCTTGCAGGTAGCCGCGCTGCACGCCGATCGCTTCGAGGTTACGGCCCTTACCGCGCATAGCAGCCGCGAAAAGCTGTTCGAGCAGGTGCGCGCCTTCCGGCCCAGGCTGGCGGGCCTTGTTACGCCCATTCCGCGCGAGGAAATCCCGCAGGATTTGCGCTTCTGCGAATGGGTTTTTGGCCCGGAGGCCCTCACCCTGGCCGCGCAAAGCGATTGTGACGACGTGCTTGTGAGCGTTGTGGGCATGGTGGGCCTTGAAAGCGTGCTGTGCGCGCTGGGCAGCCATAAGCGCGTGCTCCTGGCCAACAAGGAGGCGCTTGTGGCGGGCGGCAGCCTGGTGATGGAGGCCGCGCGGCGCGAGGGCGAGCATTCCCTCCTGCCGGTGGATAGCGAGCACAGCGCCATTTTCCAGTGCCTGCAAGGGGCGGCGGGCAACGCCTATACGCGCATCGCCCTTACGTGCTCGGGCGGGCCGTTCCGCACCTGGAGCCGGGAGGCGATCCGCGCCGCCACAAAGGAGCAGGCGCTCAAGCATCCCAACTGGGTGATGGGGCAAAAAATCACCATCGATTCGGCCACCCTGTTTAATAAGGCGCTGGAAATGATCGAGGCCAAGTGGCTTTTTCACGCCGCGCCGGAGCAGATTGAGGTGGTTGTGCACCCGCAAAGCGTAATTCACAGCGGCGTGGAATTTGCCGACGGCGCGCTGATCGCCCAGCTGGGCACGCCGGACATGCGCCTGCCCATCCTTTACGCCATGAGCTATCCCGAACGCCTGCCCACCGGCGGCGAACGGCTGAACCTGTTTTCCCTGAACGGCCTTACCTTTGAGCGGCCGGACGAGGCGCGCTTCCCCTCCGTGCGGCTGGCGAGGGAATGCCTGCGCGCGGGCGGCGCGGCGGGCTGCGTGCTCAACGCGGCAAACGAGGCGGCCGTGGGCGAATTGTTACATTCCGCGCAGAAGGAACCCATGCGCATTGGGCGAATCTTCGATGTTGTGGAGGAAACGCTTGCGCGCGTGGGCCATCTGCCCGCCGGCTCCCTGGAGGAGGTTTTGGAGGCGGACAGGCTGGCGCGCGAAACTGCGGCGCGGCTTTTGCATACCCTAGCATAGCCCTCCCCGGAAAGGATTTTTGCAACGATGACGATTTTGTATGTTCTGCTGGCCCTGGTTTTGCTGGGCGTGCTGATTACCGTGCACGAATTTGGCCATTTCGCGGCCGCGCGGCTGTGCGGCATCCCGGTAAAGGAATACTCCATTGGCTTTGGCCCCAAGCTGATCCAGTGGAAAAGCAAAAAGCACGAAACGCTGTTCTCCATCCGTCCCATCCCGCTGGGCGGCTATTGCATGTTCTTTGGCGACACGGACGACGATCCCGACGGCGTGATGAAGGACGACCCGCGCAACTACAACAACGCGCCCGTGTGGAAACGCATGCTCTCGGTCGCGGCCGGCCCGGCGATGAACTTTGTGCTGGCGTTTGTGGTGGCGGTGGGCATGATGGCCGCCTACGGCGTAACCATCGCCACGTCCTACATCGCCAGCGTGGAGGAGGGCATGCCCGCCGCCGAAAGCGGGCTTATGCCCGGCGACCAGTTTGTAAGCGTGGCCGGGCAGGATATGACCGGCCGCTCCGTAACCGAGGTGAGCCAGGCCATTGGCTCCTTGGGCGCGGGCGCGGATATAGACGTGACCGTGCTGCGCGACGGCGGGGAGCTCACCTTCACCATCCGCCCCACGTACAGCGATACCGAGGGCCGCTGGATGATTGGCATTATGATTCAGCAGGGCTATGCGCCCCTGCCCTCGGGGCAGATCCTCCCGGCGGCGTGGAACACCTGCGTGGATGCTTCCACCGCCATTGTTACGGCGCTGGGCAAGCTGTTCACCACCGGCGAGGGGCTGGACCAGACCACCGGCCCCGTGGGCGTGGTGCAGCTGGTGGCGCAGGAAACCCAGAGGGGCGGTTTGGAAATTTTCCTGTACCTATCGGTGATCATCTCCATCAACCTGGGGCTGATGAACCTGCTGCCCATCCCCGGCCTGGACGGCAGCCGCCTGGTGTTTATGCTCATCGAGGCCGTGCGCCGCAAGCCGGTGAACCAAAAGGTGGAGGCCATGATTCACCTGGGCGGCTACGTGTTTTTGCTTGGGTTTATGCTGTTTTTCACGTTTAAGGACGTAATGCGGATTTTTGGCTGACATTGGCCAGGGGCGCAGGCCGCGCGCCCATAGGCGCGAAGGGCTTATGCAACCACATAAAAACCGCCGTGCGGCAAAAGGGCTGCACGGCTTGCTTTTTTGGGCTTTTTCAGCGGGGAGCGCGGGCGCGCGCGCCGGGCTCCATGTCTGGCGTCAAGCGGAGTTCAGCTATCCTCCTTGGAAAGAATGCCAACGGTTTGGTCAAGCTCCTTTACCAGCTCCTCTATGCCGATGGCCCCGTCCAGAAAGCGGGACACATGGGTTTTGACGTTGTCGTTGACGAGGTGGCTGTCAAAGGGGGTGTTTCCCCGCGGCGTCAGATAGGGCGCGAGCCTTTCCTGGTATTCGGCAATGGCCGCTTCGGAAACGCGATACCGAAATTCCTCCTGGCGCTCCAGATAGGATTGCATTGTGGCAAGGGTATCGATGAGCTCGGCCTTATCCGCTTCATCCGCCTTTTCCAGCTTGGCTTGCGCGCCCGCTATGGCGGCAAGCCATTGCGCGCGCGATTCCTCAAAGTTTTCGTTTTCAACCGGCTTGGCCAGCGCCTTGCTGACGGCGCATAAAAGCACTGGGTCCGGCGCGTCAAGATAATACGATAGCAGCTTATGCGCGTTCGCCTTGCGACGGCTGAACGGGTTCACAAACGCCAGCTCCAAGGCAAACGGCTGGAAGCGCTGGTAGCCGTCCGCTATGCTTAGCGGTGAAATAAGCGCGCTGTCCGAGCGTTCAAATAAGCTGTCCGTATTTGCGCTCCTGCAATAGATAAGGCACTTATCCTCCTGGGGCCTTGCAAGGATAACGTCGCCCCCCGCGCGTTGAGAAGCCGGAACCGTATACGCTTGCGCCTCCAGCATCAGCGCGCGGAAAAGATCTGTATCGTACCGCAGCGTGCCGTTTGTAAACACCTGGGAATCCCGGTACATGTTCAAAACAAGGCCCACCAGGTCGTTTACGCCAATATAGCCAAAGCCGTGCGCATAGAAGGGCGTAAGCTCGGGATATTGGCCCGCATAGTCCCTGTTCCACATTGCGATAAAGGCAAACAGCTCCATCAAATTATTTGGAAGGTCGTCCATGGTAAGGCCCGCTTCTTGAAGAAGCTTTTTGTTTACCGTAAACAGATAGGGGAATTGTATGGAGGTTGGAACAAAACGCAGGCGGCCGTCATAGAGGATTGTGCTTTGAACGGCGGGATAAAGCATGCCAACCCATTCCATCTGCCGTTCAGAAATATCGATTTCCTCCGCAAAACCGCGCTGTACAAGTTTGCCCGGCAGATTCGTTTGGGAACTGAGCCGGTAGATATCGAACGTCGGGCTCCTTTCAAGCAGCTGCCGGATCATCCACCCATGGATATCGGGCGCCGTGTCAAAGGAGAGGCGGATATCTGGGTTTTCCTGCCGGAACGTTTTCAGGCTTAGGGAATACGCATCATAGCTGCCATCCGCAATGAGCAGCGACCCCTTTGCGCAGGCGCGGCAGGGGAAAAGAAGAATGCCTCCAAGCAGCAACAGGCTGAGCAAACGTTTCAAAGCGCTCCCTCCTTTGCGCCGTACAGGATGAGCTGCGATAGCAGCGCATAGGCTTCTTGGGTGGTAAGCATGTTTTCAAAATACCGGGCCAGCACATCCTGGCAGGCCGTCATATCCGCTGCGGTTAAATAAGGAAACGCTGCGCAGCGCAGGCTTTGGCGATACACCTCCTCGTTGCCTTCTTCCGGCGGCGAAAAGGCTTCATACTCCGTATGCACCCCGTGGGAGATATCCTTCCTGATAACGCCCATCACATTGTACGCGCCCTGACACCGCTGGGACAGGAGCGCCTGCACAAACGCAAGGGCCGCCTCCTGGTTTGCCGAACGCAAAGGGATGGCCGCTAAAATGCCGTCGGCGGGGCAAACATCCATGTTGGCGGAAAAGCAGGGGAGCGGGGCGTAATGATCGCCGCCCGATTGGTAAAGCGCGATGGTAGAGGTATATAACCCTCTGTAGCCCCGAAACCCGGTATCCATATCGACGGCGCCAATCGCCATGGCGTCGTTTAGCCGCTTAAGAGCGCTCAAGTTCGCAAGAATGGCCGATTCGTCAATCTCCTGGGCTCTTTGGTTTTGAATATGCAAATAGGCTGCGATCTGATGAATGGCCGTTGGCAGATTGGTAAACTGGTCTTCCAGCAAATAAACGAGCGCCGTCTTGCCAAATTGTGAAAGCGCTTCGGCGTTTTGGGCAAACGCCTCCCAGCTTGGGCGGTTTGCTTGCCTCCCATCGGAAAAGCCCGCTTCTTGCAGCTCGCGTTCAATGTCGATATCAAGGTTCAATACCGTGCCGTCCACTTTGATTGGAAGGAACAGCAGCGGCCTATCATCGTCCGTAAGATAGTCCATCGGAAACAACGCTTCTTTCACCGTATTGCCTATGGGCGTGCCCCACAGGTCTACAAAAGCGCTGGACGGCTCGCCCAATGGGGAAAGATAGGCTGTTTCGCTGGTATGGAGATGATAGTTTTCATTGATGAACAGCACATCTACCTCATCCAGCGCCTCCGGGGAAACCGGCTCCCGCGGAAGAAGGCAATACTTGAGCCGAAGCTGCGGATAGGTTTCCCGCAGGCAGCAAACCGCCTCGTCGAACACCGCGTCGGCCTCGAACAGATCCGGTGTAAAAAGCCCGATGGTAAGTTGGGGCGTGCGCTCCGGCACATCCTCGCCAAGGGATGCAAAAACCGGCAGCCACAAAAGAAGCAGCAGGCTCAAAAATAGACGCAGGCATCTTTTTTTCATGGCAAACCTCTCTGTTGCATAAAACTGGGTAAGAGGGGCTACCGCTTTCGCGATAGCCCCAGCGTTGGAAATCAATTTGCGTATCTAAAATCGCCAGCAATGTTGTAATCCAGGTATTCAGATTTTGAAAATCCGCCGCAGTACTTACGGCCAGCCACACTGCCGAAATCGAATGATTTATCGTTTGCCGAACCATCTATCACGCTAACGGAACCCGAGCCGCCAGAAGCCCATTTCCCGCCAGAAGTATAATAATATACTGTCGTCTTTAGAGTACAATTTTTGTTTATTGCAAGGTCGATATGGCTCAATGCCAAATGAAGCGTAGAACCTGATGGAGAAAACCAATATTTCGTCTTAACGGATTGTTTAATAGAGAAGCTTCCACAGTAAGGGAGGCTAGTCTTTTCGTTTGTGGACGAGCCATCGGGATATGCATAAGCCGACCCACCGAAGCAGTATAAGATTACGACTATCAGAATTAAGGATATCGTTTTTTTCACAACTTCCACCTCCATCCGATACGTTGTAAAACAAATACTTTTCATGTTAGGAGTACCATAGCGTCTAAAGTGCAATGGAATCATCCCCTATCATTCATAGTCGTAATTCGCTTATACACAACACAGTTCTTTCTAAATAATATTATATAGAATTAGCAAGTGTTTAGCAACTATATTTGCAATTTTAATAAAAAATATTTTAAATAATAGATAAATTATAACAATAGATATCATTTCTAATCTCGCTTTGTTGCAGGCGCTAATAGGCATTTTAAAAAAGCAGACGGGAACTGATGGAACCTTTCCCCCAACCCAGTCTTTTGAAGCAACCTATGTGTTAGCGCCTCATTGGCATAGATCTAGCCATTCTAGTGGATTACTGGGCCCTTGCTGCATTTTTCAAACAGCCCACCATATACTGCCTTAAGATGCCGACAAAAAAGCGGCCCCCGACGCGTAAACCGGCCGCATTGCGGAACGAATGCACGCAAATGGGCGCAGCCTAAGCGCCTGGGGCCACACCCGGCATACCCGGAATGCGCCGGGCCCGCAAGGCGCTCAGCCCGCGCCGCCCGCCCTGTCCAGGGAACGGATGCGGCCGCAGATTAAATTGCACACATCCCCCGCCAGCTGCATCAGGCGGGAATCGTTCATCAGCTCCAGCCGTTGGTCAAACCGGCCCGCAATGGCGCTTATCAAAAACGGCGAGCCCGTAAGCGCCGCCTCCAGGCTGGCAAACAGGGGGGCCTCCATCGCGTCGGTAAAAATGCGCGCGGCGCGGATGACCCCGCCCTCCACGTTCAGCTTTACCATGACCCCGCCCCAGGGGAAGCGCTCCGATATGCTGAAGGTGTAGGGGATGGCCTCGGGGTAAATCCATGCGGGATCGGCAAAGCGGGCCGTCCAGCCTTCAATGGAGCGGCTGTCCAGCATCTGCTCGTCCAGCCAGGCGGGCTGCGCGCCGTACACGCGGGCAAACGCCCAGTACAGCGCCTGCTGCAAGGCGTCCACCGTTATATCCGCGCAAAGGGCGTTCAGGTTCACCGGCGCGTCCGCCGGGCCGGGGCTTGCGGGCTGCGCGCCGGTAAGGTAGCGGGCCCATTGCTCCAAATCGCAATTCACAAGCAGCGCGCCGTGATGCATGGCCGCCGAGCCGGATTTGAAGAACGCGTTGCGGCCGAACATATGGCCCTCCGCGTGCAAAATGGCATGCGGCCCGCTTTGCGCCTGCACGCCAAACGCGCCCACGGCCATGCCCGCCACGCCCAGCTGGCGGGCGATATCAAACTGCGTTTTCGGCAATAAAAAAGTAAAGTTTAACACGCCCGCGTCGTGGTAGGCGGTGGCGCCGCCGCCCAGGCGGCGCGCGATATGCCCGCCCGAGGCCAAAAACGGGTCCACCTTGCATTCGTACAGCGGGTTCTGGCAGCGGCCAATCAAAATGCTGTGCTCGTTTTGCCACAGGTATAAAATGGCCGTGTCCTCCGGCAGCGTATCCATCAAATGCTTTTCAATGGCCTGGTTGCGGTAGGGGTTTCCCCCGCGCGCGATCAGGCAGGCGGTGCGTCGAATCATGGGGGTTTCACGGCCTTTCAGGGCGGCAGCGTGGCGCTTCGCCTTTGGTATCCTTCTTTACTTCGCCATGGGACGGGCTATTTCCTGCGCGTTCTGCCGCCGTGTTATAACCGAACAACTTAATTTTATTTTTTAAAAACGTTCGTGTTTTTGCTTTACAAACGGCGCATTCTGGTGTATGATATGGACTGTAACACCGGCAATCTTTCCAATCAACACATAGGAGGATGGAATTTCTATGAAGAAGCTCGTTGGCATTTTGCTCGTGCTGTGCATGGTAATGGGCGTGGCTCTGGCGCAGGCCGAGGGCGTGCCCGCCGATCAAATCAAGGTTGGCTACATCTGCATTGGCGACGAGAACGAGGGCTACACCGCCAACCACATCAACGGCCTGAAGGAGGCCCAGGCCGCCCTTGGCCTCACCGACGACCAGATCATGATCAAGTACAACATTCCCGAAACCGAAGCCGCCTACGAGGCCGCCGTTGACCTGGCCGAGAACGGCTGCAACATCATCATCGCCACCAGCTTCGGCCACGAGAGCTATGTGTTCCAGGCTGCGGCCGAGTACCCGGACATCCAGTTCTGCCACGCCACCGGCACCGCCGCCAGCTCCAGCGAGCTAAGCAACGTGCATAACTACTTCACCGCCATCTACGAGGCGCGCTATGTAAGCGGCGTGGCGGCCGGCATGAAGCTGGCCCAGATGATCGAGGAAGGCGCGATCACCGCCGAGGAAGCCAAGATCGGCTACGTGGGCGCGTTCCCCTTCGCCGAGGTTATTTCCGGCTACACCAGCTTCTTCCTGGGCGCGCGCAGCATGTGCCCCTCCGTTACCATGGAAGTGCGCTACACCAACAGCTGGGGCGATATGGCCCTTGAAAAGGAAACCGCCGAGGCCCTCATCGGCAACGGCTGCAAGCTGATCTGCCAGCATTCCGATACCGTTGGCCCCGCCACCGCCTGCGAGGCGGCCAAGGTGCCCATGGTGGGCTACAATATCTCCATGATCCCCACGGCCCCCACCCAGGCTTTGACCTCCGCCGCCTGCGACTGGGGCGCGTATGTGACCTTCGCCATCAAGAGCGTGATCGAGGGTTCCGAGATTCCCAGGGACTGGTGCTATGGCTACTCTGACGGCGCTGTGCACGTAACCGAGGTTAACGAGGCCGCCGCGGCCCCCGGCACCGCCGAGAAGCTGGCCGAGGTTGAGGCCGCTTTGAAGGCCGGCGAGCTGCATGTGTTTGACTGCTCCACCTTCACCGTGGGCGGCCAGGAGCTCACCAGCTACACCGCCGCCTATGGCCTGGAGGGCGTGGAAATGGTTTCCGACGGCTACTTCCACGAGTCCGAGGTTCGCAGCGCCCCCTACTTCGATATCATCATCGACGGCATCAACGCCGTGGTTGAGCAGTAAGTTCGCCTTTTGAGCGGGCGGCAATGTCCTCATCCGTCCGGGGCCGCGCGGCCCCGGAGGGGGGAGCCATTGGCCGCCCCTTTTCTCTTTCCATCCCCCCTATCATAATGGAGGTACTGTTCCTTGCAAACAGACGCTATGATTGAAATGCGCGGCGTCACCAAGCATTTTGGCGCGGTGGTCGCCAATGAGGACGTGAACCTGACCGTGCGCCGGGGCGAGATTTTGGCCGTGCTGGGCGAAAACGGAAGCGGCAAAACATCGCTGATGAACATGCTATCCGGCATCTATTTCCCGGACGCGGGGCATATTTTTGTGGACGGCCGCGAGGTGGTGATCCGCTCGCCCAAGGACGCTTTCGCTTTGGGTATAGGCATGATTCATCAGCATTTTAAGCTGGTGGACGTGCTTACCGCCGCGGAAAACATCATCCTGGGCCTGCCGGGCAAGCTTAGGCTGGATATGAAGCAGGTTCAGCGCGATATCCGCGCGCTTACCGAAAAATACGGCTTCGAGATCGACCTGGAGCGCAAGGTTTACGAAATGAGCGTGTCGCAGAAGCAAACGGTGGAAATTGTAAAAATGCTCTACCGCGGCGCGAACATCCTCATCCTGGACGAGCCCACCGCCGTGCTCACCCCCCAGGAAACCGATACGCTGTTCCAGGTGCTTAGGAACATGCGCGACCAGGGGCACAGCATCATCATCATAACGCACAAGCTAAACGAGGTGCTTTCCCTCAGCGACCGCGTGGCGGTGCTGCGCAAGGGGCGCAGCATCGGTTCCGTTAACACGTGCGACGCCACCGAAATGAGCCTGACCGAAATGATGGTTGGCAAGAAGGTGGAGCTGGACATTGAGCGGCCCGAGCCCGTAAACCCCGTGATGAAGCTGCGCCTGACCGATGTGACCGTTACCGACCGCGAGGGCCGCGAGGTGCTCTCCCACGCCAATTTTGAGGCCTTTACCGGCGAAATCCTGGGCGTGGCGGGCATTGCGGGCAGCGGGCAAAAGGAGCTGCTGGAGGCCATTGCCGGCTTGCAGCCGCATGTGGAGGGCCGCATCCAGTACCGCAACCGCAAGGGCCACATCAAGGAGCTTACCGAAATGACGGCCCAGGAAATCCGCGAGATCGGCATCCGGCTGGCCTTTGTGCCGGAGGACCGCCTGGGCATGGGCCTGGTGGCCTCCATGGGCATGACGGGCAACATGATGCTGCGCTCCTACAAGCAGGGCCGTTCCTTCTTTTCCGAGCGCAGGCAGCCCCGCACGCTGGCCGAGCGCATTATGAGGGAGCTGGACGTTGTAACCCCCGGCGTGGAATGGCCTGTGGGCCGCATGAGCGGCGGCAACGTGCAAAAGGTGCTTGTAGGGCGCGAGATCGCCTCCGCGCCGCAGGTGCTGATGGTGGCCTACCCCGTGCGCGGACTGGACATCAACTCCTCCTATACCATTTACCATCTGCTTAACGAGCAAAAGAAAAACGGCTCCGCCGTCATCTGCGTGGGCGAGGATTTGGACGTGCTTTTGGCCCTGTGCGACCGCATCCTGGTGCTGGCGGACGGCCATGTGAGCGGCGTTGTGGATGCGCGCACCGCCACCAAGGAGCAAATTGGCCTGTTGATGACCAACCATACCGCAAAGGAGGCGCAGGCATGAGCAAGGAACCCCTGATGCATATCGTAAAGCGCGACGGCGCGCCCTTCTGGCGCGGGGCGCTGGTGCGGCTAATCGCGGTTTTGCTTTCGCTGGTTGTGTGCGCGGTGGTCATTGTGGCGCTTACCGGCATGAACCCGTTAAGCGTGTACGCCGGCATTTGGAACGGGGCCATGGGCACCACGCGGCGCATGTGGGTTACGCTGCGCGACGCGGCCATCCTTTTGTGCATTGGCTTTGCGGTGCTGCCCGCCTTCCGCATGCGGTTTTGGAACACCGGCGCGGAGGGGCAGGTGCTGGTGGGCGCGATGGCTACCGCCGCCGTGATGATCTATGGAAAAGACCTGCCCGCGTGGGCGCTGTACGCGCTTTGCCCCCTGGCGGGCGTGCTGGCGGGGCTTGTGTGGGGCGTGATTCCCGCCTTCTTTAAGGCGCACTGGAACACCAATGAAACGCTGTTTACCCTGATGCTCAACTACATTGCCATGCAGCTGGTCAGCTTTGCCATCGTCTTTTGGGAAAACCCCAAGGGCTCCAACCACGTAGGGCTGATCAACAGCCAATCCAAGGCGGGCTGGCTACCCAGCATCGGCACAAACGGCTACCTGCTGCCCATCTTCATCGTGCTGGCGCTGATGGTGATCCTGTTTGTATATATGCAATACTCCAAGCAGGGCTACGAGATCGCCGTTGTGGGCGAGAGCGAGAACACCGCGCATTACGCGGGCATCAACGTGCGCCGCGTCATCATCCGCACCATGGCCATTTGCGGCGGCATCGGCGGGCTGGCGGGCTACCTGCTGGCAAGCGGCGTGGGGCACACCATTTCCACGGGCCTGGCGGGCGGCCGCGGCTTTACCGCCATCATTGTGGCGTGGCTTGGCAAGCTGAACCCCTTTGCCATGCTGGTGGTGGCCTTCTTCCTTGTGTTTATGGAAAAGGGCGCCATACAAATCGCCACGCAGTTCAACCTGAACGAAAACGCCAGCGACATCCTCACCGGCATTATCCTGTTCTTCATTCTGGGGTGCGAGTTCTTTATCAACTACCGCATCGAGTGGCGCAAGCAAGCGCGCGAGGAGGTAAAGGCATGAACCTGATCGTTGTGTTTTTGCAAAAGGCCATTGCGCAGGGCATCGCCATCCTCTACGGCGCGAACGGCGAAATCATTACCGAAAAAAGCGGCAACCTGAACCTGGGCGTGCCCGGCATGATGTACATGGGCGGCGTGGCCGGGCTGATGGGCGCGTTTTTGTATGAAAACAGCGTGGAAGCGCCCGTGCCCTTTGTGGGCATGCTAATCGCGCTTGCTTGCGCGCTGGCGGGCAGCGGCCTGGGCGCGCTTATTTACAGCGTGCTCACCATCACCCTGCGCGCCAATCAAAACGTGACCGGCCTTGCGCTTACCACCTTTGGCATGGGCTTTGGCAACTTTTTTGGCGGCTCGCTTTCCAAGCTGGCGGGCGGCGTGGGGCAAATTTCCACCCAGTACACGGCCAGCGCCTTCCGCGCCAAAATCCCGTTCCTAAGCTCTCTGCCCGTGGTGGGCGACGTGCTGTTCAGCTACGGCTTTCTTACCTACTTTTCCATCGCAATTACAATCCTGCTAAGCTGGTTCCTCTACCGCACGCGCAAGGGCCTGAACCTGCGCGCCGTTGGCGAAAGCGCCGCGACCGCCGACGCGGCGGGCGTGAACGTGAACCTATACAAGTACCTTGCCACCCTTGTGGGCGGTATGCTGGCCGGGCTGGGCGGCCTATACTTTGTGATGGAGTACACCGGCGGCACCTGGGTGAACAACGGCTTTGGCGACCGTGGCTGGCTGGCCATCGCGCTGGTGATCTTTGCGCGCTGGCGGCCGCTAAACGCCATTTGGGGCTCCATTCTATTTGGCGGGCTTTACATCCTCTACCTTTACATTCCCGGCCTGGACCGCAGCATGCAGGAGATTTTCAAGGCCCTGCCCTATGTGGTGACCATCGTGGTGCTGGTGATTACCAGCCTGCGCAAAAAACGCGAGGATCAGCCGCCCATGAGCCTGGGCGTGGCCTATTTCCGCGAGGACCGCGGTTGAAGGAAGGCGCTTGTTCATGACCATCATCGACACCCACGCGCACATCTATCCCGACGCAATCGCCGAAAAGGCGGCACGGTCCATCGGCACCTTCTACGGCATCCCCATGTGCATGGACG
>URUF01000055.1 GCA_900550955.1 uncultured Eubacteriales bacterium
CGCGCCCACACCCCCAACACCCGCAAAGCCGGGCCGCCCTTTTGCGGCCCGGCGGCAAACAGCCGGACGGCCCTTTTGCCGTCCGGCGTACTTGCTTTTTCCCCTCAACCGCCGCCCGCCAGGCGCGCAGCGCCCCGCGGCCCCAAGGGGCCGCGGCCCACGGGTCAAGGGCGAAGCCCTTGTCAGGAGTAAAAGGGCTTGGCGGGAACATCCTCGTTTTTTTCATAGATGGATAGGGCGTTGTCCGCGTCCACGGTCGCCAGGAAAATATCCTTCACGTCCTTGAAGCCCTGAAGCTCCATCTGCTTGGTAAGCCAGCTTTCGGTGTTGCCGGTGGCCTTGAGGCGCTCGGGCAGGAATACGCCGTCCATGATGATGGCCGTCGGCGGGCGGCACTGCGCGGGCGCAAGCTGCATATCCCTGGGCGTAAGGGGCCTGTCCGGCTCGTTGGGCAAAAAGCTTAGCTTGCCGTTAATTTCCATCACAACCATTTGCAGCTGGCTTAAATCAAAATAGCCGGCGTTGCGGCAGGCGGTTGTGAACTCGGTCAAATCCAAGCGCGCCTGGCGAAGGCTGTTGTAATACAGGGTGCCGCGGTCGTACAAAACGGTGGGCTGGCCCAGGATGAAGCGCCGTGCCTTGCGCGATTTGTCGTTTAACACATTGATGAGCAGGGTCATGCCGCCGTACACGGCCATGGATACAAGGCCCAGCCACGCCTCCGCATCGGGATGGCTGGCCATCTCGCCCGCCAGCGACCCCAGGGTGATGCCCGAAATGTAATCAAACATCGTCAACTGGCTCATCTGGCGGTTGCCCATCATTTTGGTTAAAAAGAACAAAAAGGCCAGCGATACAAGGCTTAACACCAGCACGTAGGCAATATCAATCCATTCCATGCGCTTCCCCCCTGCTCTCAGGGCGAAGGATGCCCTGTTCAGGCACGGTTTATGCGCGGCAGGCGGTGATAAGCGCCACCCGCGCGGCCCCGCCTTGCAAAAGCGCCCCGGCGCAGGCAACCGCCGTGGCGCCGGTGGTAAGCACGTCGTCCACCAGGAGCACGGTTTGCCCCGCAACAAGCGCCGCGTCCGCCGCAAACGCGCCCCGCATGGCCTCAAGCCGCGCGCCGCGCGTGCGGGAAAGCTGCGTGCGCGTGCGGCTTACGCGCCGGAGCGCGCACTCGCAAAGGGGCAGGCCCGTATGCCCGCATACCTCCCGCGCCAGCAGCGCCGCCTGGTTGTAGCCGCGCTCCAGCTGCCTGGAGGGATGCAGCGGCACCGGCACGGCGATATCCGCGGCAAAGCCGGCGCAGGCCAGGGCATGGCTCATACCCTCGGCTAGCGGCAGCGCCGCCATGGCGTCGCCCTGGTATTTCAGGAGGTGGCACAGCCTGCGCGCCTCACCGTCGTGATAATAGGCGGATAGGCACGCAAAAAGCGGCGCGTGGGGCGCAAACGCATCCTGCCGCGGGATGCGCCCGGCGTTAAGCCTGGCCGCGCAGGCGGCGCACAGGCACCCGTCCCCGGCTTCCAGGGCGCGCGAGCACAGGTGGCACTCGTTTTGCTGGGGATAGGCCAGCGCCTTGAGGGCGCGCGATAGGCGGGCGGTATTCATAGCGCGGCCGCCGCCTTCAAGCGCTCGCATAGGGTGGTGTAGCGCTTGGCCACATGGTCGTTTTGCACCATTTGCGCCACAACCTCCTCGCGGCCCACCAGCACCACCAGCCGCCGCGCGCGGGTGAGCGCGGTATAAAGCAGGTTGCGCGCCATCAGCATGGGCGGGCCGCCCACCACGGGCAGCACCACCACGGGAAACTCGCTGCCCTGGCTTTTGTGCACGGTCAGGCAATAGGCCAGCTCCAGCGCGTCCAGCTGCTGCTTTTGATAGGTGACCAGGCGCTCGTCGTCAAAGCATACGGTAAGCATATGCTCGGCAGGGTCGATGCGCTGGATGTAGCCCACGTCGCCGTTGAACACGCCCTTGCCCTCCTCGCGGCCAAAGGGCGTTAAGCGGGTGTATTCCAGCTGATAGTCGTTCTTGGTCTGAATCACCTTGTCGCCCACGCGAAACTCCGTTTCGCCATGGAGGATGGCGTCCTTCCCCTCGGTTTCAGGGTTCAGGGCGTTTTGCAGCAGGCGGTTTAGGGCAAAGGAGCCGCAATCGCCCTTCTTGGTGGGGGTAAGCACCTGAATGGCGCGCGCCGCCTCGCTTTGCCAGCTGCCCATTGGGAAGCCCAGGTATTTTGGCAGCCGCGCGGAAAGCAGCTCGCAGATGGCGCGCGCCGCGTCGGATTGCAGCTGCTTGCGCTCAAAAAAGAAATCCGTGTTGCGCGTGCGCAGGACGGGCATTTCGCCGCTGTTGATCAGGTGGGCGTTCCATACGATCATGCTGCTTTCGTCCTGGCGGAAGATATCGGTCAGGCGGACGCTTGGCACAACGTCGCTTAGCAGGATGTCGCTTAATACGTTGCCCGCGCCCACGCTGGGCAGCTGGTCGGAATCGCCCACCAGGATCAGGCGCGTGCCCGGCAGCACCGCGCGCAGAAGGCCGCGCATGAGGGTAACGTCCACCATGCTCATCTCGTCCACGATCAGGCAGTCCGCCTCCAGCGGGTAATCCTCGCCGCGGGCAAAGGTATCCGCGTCGCCGCCATATTCCAGCAGGCGGTGAATGGTTTTGGCCTCCTCGCCGGTGGCTTCGCTCATGCGCTTGGCGGCGCGGCCCGTGGGCGCGCACAGGAGCACGTCGTTATCCTCCTTGAGCAGGCTGATGATGCAGCGGATGATGGTGGTTTTGCCCGTGCCGGGGCCGCCGGTAATCACCAGCACGCCCTCCTCCACCGCGCTTTGGATGGCGCGGCGCTGCAGGGCGCTGAAACGCACGTTTTCCTCACGCTCATAAGCCTCGATGCGCTTTTCCAGCCCGTCTACGCGCTTGTAGGGCCGGGAGCGCATCAGCTGCGTAAGGCGCAGGGCGATCTCGGTTTCGGCATGGTAGTACAGGGGCAGGCACAGGGCCTCCTCGCACTCCGGCAGGGAAAAGCCCACCAGCATTTTTTCAAGCATGGCCTCGCTGATCTGGCGCTCAACCAGCTCGGGCTGGGCGCTTAGCATGCCGCACGCGCGCTGGCACAGCACGTCGCGCGGCAAATAGGTGTGCCCGCCGCTGCCCGCGGCGTTGTTTAAAAGGTAAAACAGCGCCGCGCGCAGGCGGAACTCGCTCTGCGGGTCTATGCCCATGCTTAGCGCGATGCGGTCCGCCGTCAAAAAGCCCACGCCCTCGATATCCATAACCATGCGGTAAGGGTTTTGGCGAATCAGCTCCACGGCGTTCTCGCCGTAATACCGGGCGATTTTCATGGCCAGGCCGGGGCTTAGGCCAAAGTTTTGCAAAAACACCAGAATGCGCCGCATGCCCATCTGCTGGACGTAGCTTTCCGTAATCATGGCGGCCTTTTTCGGGCCGATTCCGGAAATTTCCGTCAGCCGCTCGGGATGCTCGTCCAGAATTTCAAGGGCCCGCTCGCCAAAATGCTTTACAATCAGCTTGGCCGTGGAGGGGCCGATGCCGCGTATGAGGCCCGAGCCCAGGTATTTTTCAATGGCGCTTTTGCCTGTGGGCGGGGTAATGGCGCAGGTTTTGGCGCTGAATTGCTTGCCGTAGACGGGATGCTCCGTCCATTCGCCCTCAAAGGTGACGTTTTCGCCGGGGCTTAGCTCGGGCATCATGCCTACAACGGTTTGTTGGCTCCGGCCGGAACCCACGCGCAGCACGGTGTAGCCGTTTTCCTCGTTGCGGAAGGTGGTTTCCTGCACAACGGCTGTGAGCTGCTCCATAGCGTGCCCCTCCTTTTGGCGTGATACGCCGTTATTATAGCATATTTTGGGGCCGTGGCAAACCTGCCCCGGCGCTTGCATCCGCGCCGCGCATCCGCTATACTGTGCTTATTCCCATTCAGGAACAGGAGAAGCGATATGGCTTTGATTATGAAGGCTCTGGGGCGCAGGGGCGCGCTCAAGGCGCTTGAGGAGGCGCGCGGGGCGCTGGACGCGCTTACCCCGCTCAAGCGCGATTGCGGCAGGCTGTGCGGCGGCGCGTGCTGCCAGCCCGATGAAACCGGCGAAAACGGCATGCTGCTGTTTCCCTTTGAGGATAGCTACTACGCCAGGCCCATCGAGGGCTTTGCCTTCCACCTGGCGGATGACGACACGCTGTTTCGGGGCGGAAAGCGCCTGGTGTGCGAGGGCGCGTGCCCGCGCGAGCACAGGCCCCTGGCATGCCGCCTGTTTCCCCTGCGCATACGCGTGGAAACGGATGAAACGGGCGAGAACACCCGCGCCGTGGCCGAGCTGGACCCGCGCGCCTGGTGCGTGTGCCCGCTGCTTGAGCAGGGCGGCCTGCGCGCCATGAGCCAGGCGTTTGTGGCCGCCGTGGAGGCGGCGGGCAGCGCGCTGTGCCAAAACGTGTACATGCTGGAAGCGCTGCATAACGAGCAGCGCCTTCTGGATGAGATGAGGCGGCTATGAGGCGCGTGGCGATTGTTGGCGGCGGCGCGGCCGGCATGGCGGCCGCCATCGCCGCGGCGGAGGGCGGGGCGTGCGTAACGGTGCTGGAGCGCGGGCGCAGGGCGCTCAAAAAGCTGAGCGTTACCGGCAACGGGCGCGGCAATCTGCTCAATTCCGGCCCCTTGGAGTACTATGGCGACGCGGCCTTTGCCGCTAAGGTGCTAAGCGCCATGCCTTACCGGCAGCTGGAAACGTTTTTTGCGCGGCTGGGCGTGCCGCTGGTGGAGGAGGCCGAGGGGCGCATGTATCCCGCCGCGTTTTTGGCGGGCGTGGCCGTGGACGCGCTCCAGCTGCGCGCAAAACAGCTGAAGGTGCGTATGGAAACAAACGTGCGCGTAACGGCCATTCGCCGCGCGGGCGGCGGGTTTGTGCTGGAGGGGCTGCGCGCCAGCTACGCCCCGGACGCGCCGCGCAAGAGCGGCAAGCTCAAGCCTGGCGCGCTGCTTGGCGAGGAACCCACACGCATGGAGGCGGACGGGGTGATTGTGGCCGCGGGCGGCGCGGCGGCCCCCATGCACGGCACGGACGGCGGCGCTTACGCGCTGATGACGGCGCTGGGCCACACGCTGGTTACGCCCAGGCCCGCCCTGTGCGCCCTGCTTACCGAGGAAGCGCCCATCGCCGGCCTATCGGGCCAGCGCGTGCGCGCGGCGCTCACGCTTACGGATGCGCGGGGCGCGCCCCTGCGCCGCACAAGCGGCGAGGCGCTGTTTGCCCAGGACGGGGTAAGCGGCATTGCCGCCATGCAGCTTTCGCGCTTTGTAACGCCCGGCTGCATGCTCAGCCTGGATATGCGCCCGGGCGTTATGGGGCGCGCGGACGGGGACGCGCCCGCGTGGCTTGCGCGGCTTGCCGGGGCGCGGGAAAACCTGCCCCTTTCGGAGTGGCTCACCGGCGCGGCGGCGCCGGCGCTGAACGCGGCGATTGTGCGCGCGGCGGGGCTTGCGCCGCTTTCGCGCGAGCGTATTGGGGATGCGCTTTTGCGCAGGCTGGACGCGCCGCGCGCGCTGGCGCAGGCGCTGTGCGGCCTGCGCCTGAAGGTGCTTGGCACGCGCGGGTTTGAAAGCGCGCAGGTTACCGCCGGGGGCGTTCGCGCGGCGGAGTTCGATCCCCTCACGCTGCAAAGCAGGCTGTGCCCCGGCCTGTGCGCCGCCGGCGAAATCCTGGATGTGGACGGCGGCTGCGGCGGCTACAACCTGATGTTCGCCTTCGCCAGCGGCCTTTTGGCCGGGCGCTTCCAGGCCGGGGCGGCAAAATGATTTTACACGGCGTGAAATATTTTTTCCAGCAGGGGCGCTTTGCTTGAATAATTTGCCCAACCATGGTATACTGCAAATGTTGACCTGGTCTTGCAAAGACCGCAAAGACTACCACTATTTAAGGAGGAAGAATCCAGATGAAGAAGTTCCTTACCGCGCTTCTGGCTCTGACCCTGGTTCTGTCCGTGTGCGCTTTTGGCGTTGCCGAGAGCGTCAATCCCGATGACATCGCGGACACCATGACCTCCGAAAGCGGCGCTTACGAGCTCGCTTTCGTAACCGACGTGGGCCAGCTGAAGGACAAGTCCTTCAACCAGGGCACCTTTGACGGCGTGAAGCTGTACGCCAACGCCAACGGCCTGAGCTACAAGTACTATCAGCCCGCCAACGGCGACCAGGCTACCGACGACGACCGCTATGACGCCATGAAGGCCGCTGTTGAGGGCGGCGCCAAGGTTGTTGTGTGCGCCGGCTTCATGCAGGGCACCGCGCTGACCAAGGCCGCTACCGAGTTTGCCGACACCAACTTCGTATTCATCGACGGTTGGCCGCTCACCAAGGAAGACGGCACCGTGCTCACCAACGTTGCCCCCATCGCCTTTAAGGAGGAGCAGGCCGGTTACTTCGCCGGTTATGCCATCGTGATGGAAGGCTTCACCAAGCTGGGCTTCGCGGGCGGCGGCGGCGGCACCAACGCTGCTTGCTGCCGTTACGGCTCCGGCTTTGTGCAGGGCGCCGAGGCTGCCGCTGCCGTTAAGGGCGTGGATGTTGAGATCAAGTACAGCTGGCTGTACGGCTCCAGCTTCTCCGCTTCCAGCGAGCTGCAAACCATGATCTCCGGCTGGTATGAAACCGGCACCGAGATCGTGTTCGCTTGCGGCGGCTCCATGTTCGCCTCCATCACCGCCGCCGCCTCCACCAACGACGGCTACGTTGTGGGCGTGGACGTGGACCAGAGCTTCGAGTCCGACACGGTTGTGACCTCCGCCCTCAAGGGCCTGAGCGCCGCTACCACCTGGGCGATCACCAAGAACTATGATGGCAGCTGGGCCGAAATCGGCGGCGTTGCCACCAGCCTGGGCGTAAACGATGATTCCGTTGGCCTGCCCACCGCGACCTGGAGCTTGGAGAACTTCTCTGTTGAGGAGTACGAAACCCTGCTGGCCGCTGTGAAGGACGGCAGCGTGCAGATTGACGACACCGTGTACGAGGGCGGCAACGTAAAGACCCTGCCCCTGACCCACGTGACCGTCGACTACATCGAGTAATCCAAACAGCACACAAAAAGGGAAGGGCGCAAGCCCTTCCTTTTTTTGCGCGCGCTTTAGATGAAAAACCGCCGGTTGTACTGGAGCGCCGGCATTGGCGTCAAGCCAACCGTGAAGCGGAATGGGCCAAAGCTGCTTGGGAGAGAAAGGTAAACAACGGAAACGGCCATTTGAACGGCCGCCGGGCGATTGACGCAAGCGCCCGGCTTTCCTGCTAGAAGCACCTGACGGAAACGGTCCCTGCCGGGCCTGCCCAAACCGCCAGACTAACCGGCGAACATGGCGCGGATGGCCCTGCCCTTCCGCCGTTGGAGAAGGCGCAGCAACGGCCTGCCTGAAAGAGCAACGCTGAAAGTCCTTTGGAGGCCTGCCCGGATCCGGCAGAACCCGGTTTCCGCGCCCCCGCAAAGGAGGGAGGGCGGGCTTAACGGGGAAACGGCAAATAAAAAACAGAGTGGAACGGAAAACCCTTTTGGATTTTCTTTCCCACTCTGTTTTTAGGGAACCAGCGCCGCGCCCCTTTACCAGGGCGAGGGGCGCGGGGCCGGAAAATCAGATAGATTACTTGCCGGCGATCACGTTGCCGAACTCCCAGCCGGAGCCGAAGCACCAGACCAGATAATGCGCGTAGGAGCCGTTAACGTTGCCAACAACTTCGCCTGCGGCATACAGGCCCGGGATTGGCTGCTCGTTGCTATCCAGAACCTCCATTTGGTTAGAAACGTTGCAGCCGCCAAGGGTAGTGGCATAACGGGCGACCGTTTGCAGAATGTAGTACGGCCCCTCCTCGGAGAGCTGGGCGGTGTAGCCGCGCTTGAAGGGATCCTCGTTGCCGGCGGCAATGCCCGCGTTGTATTCGGCAACGGTTGCTTCCACAGCGGCCGGGTCAAGCCCAATCGCTTCGCAGGCGCCGGCCAACGTGTCGTTCTTGACGAGCTTGGTTACGCCGGAGCCATTCTCGGCGATGAACTGGTCAAGCTGCTCTTCCGTGAAGAAATACTTGGTCAGCACGCCTTTGAACAAGTCGTAGGAAGGCTGGTCGCAAATGATGTAGAGGCGACCGTCGGAGGATTGGTACATGGAAGCGAGCGCGATATCAAGCTCGTCGCCGCCCTCGTTCACCACGCGCACGCCCTCTTTGTTAACGGCGATCGCGCCGGTCTGGGTGAACAGCGGGGCAACCGCCATGTGGATATGGATGCCAAGGCCGGGAGAGGTTTCCACGCCAAAATGCTTGGTGGCGACCTTGTCCATGTTGAACATGGGCACGCCGATTTCCTGCATCATGACATGGCCGTCGCCGGTTGCGCCCACGTTGCCATAGTAGATAACGCGGTCAAGAATAGAGGTGTCGGAAATGAGGGCGGGATTGTTGCCGTAGCCGCCGGTGGCCAGCAGAACGGCATTGGCGCGGAAGGTGATCTTCTGTCCATTGCTTCCGGTGGCTTCAACGCCTACAACGCGGTCGCCGTCCATGATCAGGTGCTCGGCCTTGGTATCGAGCATAACGGGAACGCCGGCTTCCACAACCTTGCTGTACAGGGTGTTGATCGCGGTGCCGGCCAGGCCCTCGCAGCCATAGGAGGCGGTGAGTTCGCCCTCAACAGGGCCGCCTGTAATGCTTACGCCGGTTTCCTTGAGCCATTCAATGGCGGGGGTGGAGAGCTTCGCGGCCAGCATGGTCAAGCGGGCGTTGTTGGTAAACTTACCGGTCTTGCACCAGTACATGAATAGTTCTTCAATGCTCTCCTGGGTCTTATCGGGATCCTCGCTTTGCACGAAGCCCTGCATGCCGCCGCCAGCCAGCGCGGTCGCGCCGCCGATGGCAGGCATTTTTTCGATGACGAGGACGTTTTCCACACCGTTCTGGTGCGCGCGCATCGCGGCGGACAGGCCAGCGGCTCCGGCGCCAACGATCAGGACGTTGGCGTCGATTACCTCATCCTCGGCGGCCGTGGCGGCGGCGGGCTCGGCGTAGATTTCCTCATCGGTCGCGCCGCTTTGACGCAGCGCTTCCGCAGCCGCTGCGAGCACGGCCTCGGAGGTGAATGTGCAGCCTGCGATGGCGTCGAGCTTCAGGGTCTGCTTTTCGACGATTGCGGCGGGAAGCATGTCCAGCGCGTTGGTGCCGATACCGGCGGTTTCACTGGGGCCCTCGGCGGCCACGGAGAGGATGGCAGAGTCGGAAACCTCTACCGTAACGGTCACATCGCCGCCAAAGCCCTTGGCAGAAGCAGTGTAGGTGCCCGCCGTCATGGCGCTGGCGGTAGAAATACCGGCAACCATCATCATGGCTGCAAGCAGCAAAGCAATAAGCTTCTTCATGGGGATTTTCCACCTTTCTTCTAATTTTTCGGCACGGGGTGCCGAGTGAACTGGGGGAGAGTATAGCATGATTGTACGAATATGTCAAATAATTAACAATAATATTACCGTTAGGAAAACGATTCCTTTTTCGAGCGGCGTCACGCCGGGGCGCAGCCTGGCAAGGCCGCGGCGCAGGCCCATGGGAACGGACGCATGGCCCGCTTGAAAGCGGATGGCGCAAAGCTTTGGCCTTGGCCCGGAGGAACAGGCTATTTCCCAACGCGCTCAAAGAAGAAATACTGCTGATAAACCCCCGCATAAGGCCCGTAGCCCTCAAAGGGCGATACGCCGCCATACTCCTCGTCAATCACGCGCTGAATCCACACATCCACGGGCGCCGCAGCTAGGCGGTGATAGGCAAACAGCATAACGCAGCTGGCCACCTTTACGCCAACGCCGCGGATGGCCATGAGTTGTTCCTTTAGCGCGCCGTCTTCCAGGGAGGCCATGGCCGCCAAATCCGTTTCGCCTGTTGCCACGCGCCTTGCCGCGTCAAGCAGATAGGGCGCGCGGTAGCCCGCGCCGCATGCGCGCAGGCCCGGCTCGCCCGCCGCAAGCAGCGCGCGCGGCGTGGGAAAGGCGCGCCGCCCGTTGCGTCCGCTTCCGGCGCGGACGCCATAGCGCGCGCAAAGCGCTTCTACGCAGGTTTGGATGGCGGGAATGCTTTTGCGCTGCGAAAGCAGGAAGCTGATAAGCGTTTCCCATGGATCCTGGCGCAAAATGCGCAGGCCGTGGGACGCCTTTACGGCGCGGGAGAGGGGCGCGCCGCCCTGCGCGGCCAAGGTTTCAATGGCGGCATAGTCCGTATCCAGGTCAAAGTAGGCGCGCCAGCGCGCCTCAAACCGCCGCGGCGTACAATCCAGCCGAAAACGCGCGTTTCCCAGCGGGGAGATGCGCACGCGATCGGCCCCGGCAAGCGCAATCACGCTTCCGTCCTCCTGAACCCGCATGCGGAAGCACTGCCCGCTTTGGGCAATCCGCGCCGGGTCAAAGCAGGGAATCTCCACAATCATGCCCAAAGGCCTCCTTTGCAAAATCAAACGGGCCGCCGTGCCCTTTTGCGGCCTCTTGCGCCCTGTGGTATACTATACCATGGATTTTGAAACAAAGGGAGGTTCTTTTCATGAGCAAAATTGATGTGGTGCGCAAGGCCATGATGGATGCGCTCAAGGCGGGGGATAAGCCGCGCAAGGAAGCCCTTTCGCTGCTGTTATCCGCGCTGAAGGCCAAGTTTATTGACAAGCGGGCAGACCTGACCGAGGACGAGGAAAACGCCGTTGTGTACAAGGAAATCAAGGAGGCGCAGGAAACCATCGATACCACCCCGGCGGACCGCACCGAGGTGATTGAGGAATGCAAGCTGCGCATCGCCGTGTACAGCGAATTTGCGCCCGCCCGCATGGATGAGGCCGCCATCCGCCAGGTCATCGCGCAAACCCTTGCGGAGCTGGGTCTGGAGAACCCTACCGCCAAGGACAAGGGCAAGCTGATGAAGGCCCTGATGCCCAAGCTGAACGGCAAGGCCGATGGCGCGCTGGTAAACAAGCTGGTGGGAACCTATCTTGGGTAAGCCAAACCCCCGAACCATGGCGGTTCGGGGGTTTTTCAGGCTTATTCCTCGCTCACCTTGAAAATTTGAATGCACAGCGTGCCCTCGCCCGTGCTCTCCGCCAAAATGCGGATGGGGTAGGCGCAATCGTTGCGGAAGATCAGGTTCAGGGAATCGTTGCCTACGGCCGCGTCCTGATGCATGGGCAGGTAGCGCGCGCAGCCGGGGCCATGCGGCCTGCGCATCAGTATGGTGATGCCCGGAACCTGGCGGATGGCGTTATACATGGTGCTGCTGCTTTGGCAGGTGCCGCCGCCGGAGCCGATCTGGCTGCCGCCGTTTACCAGCACCGGCGCGGGAAAGTAGCCGTTGGCCTTGGTGTATGGCCCAATCTGCTTGTTAAAATTCAGCGCCTCGCCGGGCTGCATCACCCGCGACATCAGTTCGCAGGTGCGCACAATGTTCAGGCAGCGGCCTTCGTTGCCCACCTTGCCGGTATTGTACTCAAAAAAGCTGCAAAACGCCGCAATGGGGGTATCCTCGCTAAGGGGTTCGTCGCCCTGGGCCACCACGGTAAGGTCCGCAAGCACCCGCGCGTCAATATAGCCGTAGCTGCGCCAGATGAGCACCTTGGCAAAGCCGTCCACAAATTCCAGAATGGCCACCTTGCTGCCCGCGCCCGGGCGGATAGCGTTGATGGGCGCATCCAGCGAGGGCTGGGTATATACATTGGCGGTTTCCGTAAGCGTAGCCACGTACTGCGAGGGCACAACCCCATAGGGGGGCGTGTTCTGCGGGTCAAGGGCGACCATGTTTTCATCCACCCAGGTGCGGATGACGTATCCCACATAGCCGTTGTACTCCGCCAGCACATAGGCGGGATACACCGCGTATACCGTGATCGGCTCGCCGGCCTTGATGATGCATACCACTTCGCTGTCCCCGCTCTGGTGGGCGCGCATGCGTATTTGGGTGCCGTTGGACACAAAGGGCTTGATAACGGTCACATACAGCGGCTTCAGCCCCTCGATGCTGGCCGGCTTCGCGCCGTCGTCCGCCGCGGCTTCGGCCTCGTCGTCAATGGCCAGGCCCTCCACCTCAACCCCGGCGGCCTCCTCCTGGGCGATCAGCTCCATATCCGGCTCGTCATTCGCCTCGCCCGCCGCGCAGGCGGCGCAAAAACACAACACAGCGCAAATCCACAGGGCCGTTAAGCGGCGAAATTTCTTCATGGACACTGTCCTTTCGGCATGGTTTAGGCGTTACCCTTTCATTATACCACATTCTGCCCGAAATGCGCAGCCCATCCCCCAATTTTACACCCTATGGCGAGCCCTTCGGCGGGGAGCGGCAAAAAAATAGGAGCGCCCTTTTTGGGGGCGCTCCCCAGACTGAACCTATGGGAGGTTTGGAGAGCCGTAGCTCTCCAACTCTTGTTCCGAAACCGGCGGCGTGTACGCCGGTTTCGGAAGCCTTGCG
>URUF01000056.1 GCA_900550955.1 uncultured Eubacteriales bacterium
CTGGGGCCGGATTACACTTGGAGGGCTGCGGCCCTCCAAGCCTCCCATGGGGTTTCTCGACAGTCTGGGCGGCCCGGCCTTTCGCCGGGCCGCCGCGCGTTTAGACTGTACGGCCACCTTAAGCGAGGGCTTATAGCTCGCTTTTTACAAGCGCCAGCAGCTTTGGCGCAAAGATGATCGCCCCTACGATTGCTGCTGCAACGGCGGCCATCAGCACGGCGCCCGCCGCGGTATCCTTGGCGATTTTTGCCCGGGGATCATACTCCGGGCAAAGGATATCCACAATGGTTTCAATGGCGGTGTTCATCAGCTCCGCCATCAGCACCACGCCAAAGAGGATAATGCAGATCATCCATTCCGTAGCGCTTAGGCCCAGCAGGGAACCAAACACAATCACCGTTGCCATGGCGGAAAAGTGGATGACCATGTTGCGCTCGCTGCGAAGGCCCGAAAGCACGCCCTCAAACGCGTAGGCAAAGCTAAACAGCAGGCGGTTATGCTCGTTTGGCTGCAAATGGCGGAAGCGCAGGCTTTCTTTGTGCGTAAAAAAGCGTTCCACGGCCGTGGTAAAAACCGCCAGATACACGACCGATATGCACACGCCGCCGGTTACGTCGGTAAAATAGTGCGCGCCCAGATAGACGCGGCTTGCCGCTACCAACGCAATGACCAGCGCAAGCAGCGCGCTTAGGATATTGCGAAGCGCATGGCTTTTGCATAGCTGCCAGATAAGCCAGATCAAAAAGCCATAGAAGCACGCCGCGGCCATGGTATGTCCGCTTGGAAAACTGGAGCCCGTTTCCGTAACGATGCGCATGACCTCCGTGGGCCTAGGGCGGGAAAAAACGTGTTTTAGGCCCAAATTGAGCAGAACGGCCACGCACAGGTTAAGCAGAATGGGAATGCGGAATTCGCGCCGCGGAACCGCGACGACCAGCCCAAGCGCAATCAATAACAAAACCAGCGGGCTTACAAGATTGGTGCAAAAGGTAAAAAAGGCGGTCGCAGAGGGGGAACGCAGGCGCGCAAGCGCCTGATATACGGGCCCGTCCAGCCACGCGACATTTTCAAGGTTCATAGCGATCAACAAAAATAACCCAAGGCAGAGCAACGCGACCAGCCATTTCCGTTTCATCCTCAGCCGTCCTTTCAGGGGAAGCGATACCTGTATCTTACCACATACAGGCGCGGTTGAACAGGCAGGAAACCCGCGGGCGCGCGTAGAAGTTTGGAAGCATCACATATGAAAGGGAGGCCGCCGCCATGTATAAAACAGGCGTTTACTTTGGCCGTTTCCTGCCGCCCCATCGCGGGCACCTCTACCAGATGATTGAAGCTTCCACGCGATGTGAAAAATTGATTGTGGTGATTTCCGACAATGCGGAGCAAACGCGGGAAATATGCGCGCGCGACGGCCTGCCAGAAATTAGCTACCGGCTGCGCAAGCAATGGATTTCACAGCAGATACAGGATATATCGCATATTGCGGTGCGCGTGCTGGACGAAACGGATATCCCCGTCTACCCCGAAGGCTGGGAAAAGTGGAGCCAGCGAATGCGCGAGGTGGTGGACGGGCCCATTGACGCTTTCTTTGTGGGGGATATGGAATACAGCGAAACCTTGGGCAAATATTTTCCCGAGGCCAAGGTTGTGCTGTTTGACCCCAAGCGTACGCGCTATCCCATTTCGGCTACGGACATCCGTGAAAACATTTTGGGCAACTGGCATTATATCTTGGGCGCGGCCCGCCCGTTCTTTGCCAAAAAGGTGCTGATCGCAGGCACGGAAAGCTGTGGCAAAACCACGCTGACCAAGTGCCTGGCCAAGCTGTACAACACCTCCTGGTCCGAGGAGGTGGGGCGGTATTATGCGCACGATTATTTGGGAAACGACGAAACCATCTACACCGACGAGGATTTCAGCCGCATTGCGCATATCCAGTTCGAGCAGGATTACCAGGCCCTGCGCACAGCCAACAAGGTATGCTTTTTTGATACGGACGCGACCTATACCGACTATTTCAGCGAGCTGTACATGGGCCACCGCAACGAGCTGGTGGAAAAGTATATTGACCCAGGCCGCTATGATTTGCTGATTTATTTGCAGCCGGATGTGAAATGGGTGGCGGACGGGCAACGCTTAAACGGCGACGAGGAACGGCGGAAAATGCTGAACAGCCGCCTGATGGATATGTATATTGCGCACGGCTTTCAGGAAAAGCTAGTGATCGTTAGCGGCGACTATTCCCAGCGGCTGGCGTGGGCGATAGAGCTTGTGGATCAACTGCTTGCGGGGGCAAAGCCGTAAGGCCCGCCGCTTCCCTCAAAAAGGGAAGCGGCCAGGTATTGACATCGTCGCACGAAGCCTCTATAATGTTCCCAGAGCCTCCTGAAGTGTGCGCCAGGGCCTTGTTTTTACCCACATTTCACAAAACGGAGCTCGCGTTTGCCGCCAGATGTCACGCCCCCGTCCGCAAGGACGCCAGGGGACGGCAGAAAGCGGCAATAGAGCACCGGCCTGCTTAACATAGCGGGTGAAAAAACGGGTACAGCGGCACTTTGGGTTCTACTAAGCCTGTCCGTTGCGGCGGGCTTTTTTTGCGCTTTGCATCATGCGGGCGCGCATGCTATAATACCCTTAACACTGCGAAAGAGGGGAACCTGACGTGATTTATAGCATTGCGATGGACGGCCCGGTGGGAGCAGGCAAAAGCAGCGTGGCCGACGAGGTGGCCAGACGGCTGAATATATTGCATCTGGATACGGGGGCGATGTACCGCGCCTTTGCCTGGTATGCGCTTAAGCAGGGCGTGAGCGCAGAGGATGAGGCGGCGCTGTGCGCGCTGGCCGGGCGCGTGCTGCCGGAGGTGCGCTACGAAAACGGCGCGCAGCATACCTTTATTGATGGAACGGACGTGACGGAGCTGATACGCACGCCGGAAATCAGCATGGCTACGAGCACGGTTTCCAAGGCGGCGGGGGTGCGCCAGGCCATGGTGAAGCGCCAGCAGGAGCTGGCGAGCAGGCAGAGCATGCTGCTGGACGGCCGTGATATTGGCACCAAGGTGCTGCCCAACGCGACGCTGAAGATCTATTTGACCGCCTCGGCGGAGGTGCGCGCGCGCAGGCGTTTTGAGGAGCTGCAAAGAAAAGGCGATCCCTCCACGTATGAGGAGGTTCTTAAGGACGTGCTTCGCCGCGACGAGCAGGATTCCACCCGGGAGGTGGATCCGCTCAGGCCTGCCGGGGACGCGCAGATTTTGGACAGCTCCTACCTGACACAGGAGCAGGTTGTGGAAAACGTGCTGCGCCGGGTGAACCTGAAGCTGGGCCATATGCCCAAAGCGGCCGAGCCCTTCACGCCCATGTACAAGGCGGCGCGCGCCGCCGCGGCGTTCCTTTTCACTTGCCTAATGCCTGCCAGGTATCACCACATTGAGCGGGTGCAGCTGGATGCGCCGTTCATTTTGATGGCCAATCACAACAGCCTGCTGGATCCCTTGGCGGTGGGGTGGAAGTGCTGCCGCTATCATATCCGCTTCCTGGGCAAGAAGGAGCTGGTGAAAAACCGCTTTGGGCGCTGGCTGTTCCAAAAGCTGCTGATGATTGACGTTGACCGCCACAACATGGATATGGCCGCCATGCGCGCCTGCTTGAAAACGCTTAGAGAGGGGCATGTGCTGGGAATCTTCCCGGAGGGCACGCGTCACAAGGAAGGCGTGATGGAGAGCATGGAAACGGGCATCGCCATGATCGCGCTGCGCAGCGGCGCGCCGCTTTTGCCCGCTTACATCAGCGATAAGCCCAGGCTGTTCAGGCGCGCGCATGTATACTATGCCGATCCCATCTATGTAAAGGACATCGCGCAAAAGGGCGTTAACAAAGAGGCCTGCGCCGAGGTGATGGAGCGCATTAACGCAGCCTATCAGGCCCTGATGGCCGAGCATGAGCGCGCTTGAGGCTTCCAGAATAAGGGTTCAAATTTTTGTGAATTTGCAGGCGAAAAAGAAGGGAAATCCGTATTGAGCGGCGAATAAGCTCCATGATATGCTCGGGAGGACGGTTTCATGCCGATTTCGGTGGCGCGGCACGCGGGTTTCTGTATGGGCGTAAAGCGTGCGGTTGATGGGGCGGTTCAGGCCGCAAAAGAAGGAAAAAGCATCGTTTCTTTTGGCGAACTGGCGCATAACCCCGAGGTGATTGAACGGCTAAAGTCCATTGGCATATCGGTTGTAAACGAGGTGGAGGAGGCGCGCGGCAAGGTAGCGCTGATCCGCAGCCACGGCGTTTCGCCGGAGGTAAAGCGCGGGCTCGAAGGCGCGGCGCAGGAGGTGATTGACCTCACCTGCCCGTTTGTAGCGCGCCTGCACGAGGTTGTGGCGCGATACAGCGAGGATGGCTCGCCCGTGATTTTGGTTGGGCAGAGCGATCATCCCGAGGTGGTGGGCACCATTGGCTGCGGGCGCGGGCCCGTGTATACCGTGCACGACGTTGAGGAGGCGGCCAGGCTGCCGCGTATGGAACGCGCGCTGGCCGTATCGCAAACCACCTTTCCCAAGGAGCGCTGGGAAGCCATATTGCCTGTGCTTAAGGAGCGCGTGAAAGCGCTCAGCGTGCAAAACACCATCTGCACTGCCACGGCCTTGCGGCAGAACGAGGCCAAGGAACTGGCCGCGCGGGTGGACGCCATGCTTGTGGTGGGCGGCTTGGGAAGCGCCAATACGCGCAAGCTGTATGAAACCTGCAAGGGCATTTGCAGCCGTACCCTGTTGGTAGAGCGCGCGGCGGATATACCGCCGGGCTTTGCAAATATCCATTTGGAATCCATTGGAATTACCGCCGGCGCGAGCACGCCGGATTGGTCACTTAAGGAGGTTGTCACACGCATGACTGACAAGGAACAATTCGACCGGGTTTCCACCGAGGAGGCGGAAAAGGACAGCTTTATGGCTGACGTGGAAGCGACTCTGGTCAAGATCAGGCCTGGGCAGACGGTGAAGGGCACCGTGGTGCAGATCACCGACGACGAGGTGTGCGTTAACATCGGCTTCAAGAGCGATGGCCTGATCAAGCGCGAGGATCTTGTGACCGAGGATGTGAAGCTGGGCGACGAGATTGAAGTGGAGGTCGTCAAGGTAAACGACGGCGAAGGCAACGTATTGCTGTCGCAGCGCAACATCTTGAACCGCAGGGCCTTTGCCGAGCTTGTCCAAAAGCACGAGAACAACGAGTATGTCGAAGGCGTGGGCAAGGAGGTCGTCAAGGGCGGCCTGATTTGCATGGTCAACGGCATCCGCGCTTTCGTGCCTGCGTCGCAGCTCTCCAACCGCTATGTGGAAAAAATCGGCGAGTTTGTGGGCCAGACCCTCAAGCTCAAGATTATCGAAATGGACGAGCAGAAGCGCCGTATCGTGGCCAGCCGCCGCGCCGTTGTGCGCGAGGAGGCCGCCGCGAAGAAGGCCGAGGCTTGGGCCCGCCTGCAGGAGGGCGAGGTTGTGCACGGCATCGTGCGCCGCCTGACCGACTTTGGCGCGTTTGTGGATCTGGGCGGCGTGGACGGCCTGATCCATGTGACCGACCTGAGCTGGGCGCATGTGAAGCATCCTTCCGAGATCGTTTCGCCTGATCAGGAAGTGGATGTGAAGATTTTGAGCCTGGATCCCGAGCGCGAGCGCATTCAGCTTGGCCTCAAGCAGCTGCAGCCCAAGCCTTGGGATTTGGCGCCTGAAAAGTATCCTGCCGGCGCCGTGGTTACCGGCAAGGTTGTGCGGATCACTACCTTTGGCGCGTTTGTGGAGCTTGAGCCCGGCATCGACGGCCTGGTACACATCAGCCAGTGCGCCGCTACCCGCATCAATAAGGTGGAGGACGCCGTGAATGTAGGCGACGAAGTACAGGTGAAGGTGCTAAACATCGATCCTGAAGCAAAGCGCATCAGCCTGAGCATTCGCGCGCTGCTGGAGCCCGAACCCGCTCCCGTGGAGGAAGCGGAAGAAGCCGCTCCTGCATATGACGGCGGCGAGGAAGCCGTTCCCGTTGACATCGAGGCCGTTGGCGCCGCTTTGGAGGCCGAGGCCCAAACCAACGAGTAAGAGCTTGCACAATTGAATGACTGTCCCGCGTAGCTTGCTGCGCGGGGCTTTTCGCACATTTTCGGCAAAAACCGTTTAAAACCCGCTAAGGAAAATCATTGCAAAAGCGAAAAGCGTGTGATATAATTCAAGTACTGATGGTCAATCAGATCTTTGATAGCTATACGGTTTGATGGAGAGAGGTTCTTTGTGCGCTACGCGATGCTTTTGAAACCACATCCAAATGCCCGGTACCGCCAATCCCTTGAAAAGCTGGCGTTACTCGAGCTTGAAAGCATGCTTGCCGCCTGGAATGTGCCTCATACGCCGCCAAGGGTGCAGGCGCTGTCGGGGGAACCGTTTCTGGTATTTGAATCGGATGAGCTGAAAGGAGAGGTTTGGCGCGCGTTGTCGCGCCATTCGGCCATCTGTATGGCTGCGCAGCTGCTGGAAGGCGGCTTGCTTAGGCCTGTCTTTCGGGAGCAAGCCGGCTTTCTGCCGGATGATTTGCCCCAGGTGCTGAAATACAAGGGAAAAACCAATGCGGATTTTACGTACATGCTGTTGCACTGTGCGCAGGCCGCGTCCGCGTTTGCGCGTGCGCGCGGGCCTTTGTGCGTGTTGGATCCCATGTGCGGCAAGGCGACCACGCTTTTTTGCGCCCTGTGCGAGGGGAATAACGGCGTGGGCGTGGATGTTGACAGAAAGGATTTGTTGGAGGCGCAGGGGTACCTTGAACGCTCCCTGCGGTTGCACGGCGTGAAGCACAAGCGCAAGGAAGGCTCCCAAACCCTGAGCGGAGGCGGAAACGCCCAATGGGTTGAGTATAGCGCGGCGGAGGACGCGCAGGCGATGCGTGAAGGCCACGCGCGCACATTGCGGCTGCTCAACGGCGATGCCGCGCGGCTTGCGGAAATGCTTCGCCCGGAAAGCGTTCATTTGATTGTGTGCGACCTACCCTACGGCGTGCAGCACGCTCCTCATGCGGGCGGAAGGGTTTCAACGCTTGTGCGGCTGGTGGAAGGGGCGCTTCCGGGATGCGAGCGCGTGCTAAAGCCCGGCGGCGCGATAGCGCTCGCGTTTAATCAAAACACGCTTGACAGGGCGGCGGTTGTTCGCGCGATGAGCGCCGCTGGGCTTGAAGCGTTGGAGCAGCCGCCCTACGGCGATTTTTCGCATTGGGTAGAGCAGGCGGTGCAGCGCGACGCGGTTATCGCCCGTAAAAAAGAAAAAGTATAAAGTGTCTTGCTTTGCTTTACGTAAAAAGTGAACGGTTTGAAACGAAGTAAGGAGGGTTCACATTGCAGAATGCAGAACTGCAGGCCATGACGGTTGTACAGCTGCGCAAGCTTGCCAAAGAGAACGGCGTGAAGCTAAGCGCCGGGATCGATAAATCCGGGATCGTCGCCCGGCTTGCGGATGCGCTGGCAGAAGAAGCCGAGCCGGTGAAGGAGGAAGCCGGGGCCGCGGCGGAAGCCGCAACCGTCGTGCCTGAGCAGGCGGCTCCCGCGCAAACGGAGCTTGAGAAGCTACAGGACGCGCCCCTTTCGGCTGATGTTACGGCGGTTACACCGGGTTCTGGCTTTCGCCCGTGGAACAATGCGCAAGATCAAGGGGCGTTCCGTCCCGTATACCGTCAGGCATGGCAGGCGCGTTCTACCACGCCCCGCGACCCTGCGCAGAAACCCGCTTGGCAGCAAACGCGCCCCGCTGGTACAGTAAACCGTTTTGGCCCGCAGTCGCGCGTAACGCCGCAGCAGTCCGAGGCAGAATCCGCTGATGAGCTTACGCCTGTTATGCAGCCTGCCGAGCAGCCCCGCCCCGCGCCGGAAAACGCTCCCAAGCTGGACGGCTACCGCTTGGGCTACCGCGCCGCGCCGCAACGGCCGGCCTATCAGAACCGCAACGATTATGCAGGCCGGGATTCCAACTATGGCGGCTACCAGCCGCGCAACTACCAGCAAAACAATTATGGCTATCAGCCGCGTAACGGCTATTCGCAAAACAATTACCGCAACCAGGGCGCGGGCTATGGGTACCAGCAGCGCCCCTATCAGCAAGCGCCGGAAGTGAATTACAACGACGGCCTGTACCGCATGGCGCGCGATCCCCAGTTTGCCGAGCAGGCGGAAAGCGGCCAGCTGCCCGATTTGCTCAAGGTGCAGGAAAGCGAGCCCGCCAGCGGAATTTTGGAAATCCTGCCAGATGGGTATGGGTTCCTGCGAGGGCACACGCTGCTGCCCGGCAAGAAGGATATTTACGTATCCATGGCCCAGATACGCCGCTTTGGTCTGCGCACGGGCGATTATGTGGAGGGTAAAGCCCGCGCCCAACGCGACAGCGATAAATTTGCCGCCCTTTTGACCGTGGAAAAGCTAAACGGCCGCGACGCGGAGGAAAACCCCGACAGGCTTTCCTTTGAGCAGCTGGTGCCGGTATATCCCGATAAGCGCATCGTTTTAGAGAGCGGCGAGGCGAACGCGAACATGGCCATCCGCCTGGTGGATTTGATTGCGCCGATTGGGTTTGGCCAGCGCGCAATGATTGTGGCCCCGCCGGACAGCGGCAGGCTGAGCCTGCTGCGGGAGATTAGCCGCGCCATTAAGCGCAACGACGCCGCAGCAGAGGTGTTGATGCTGCTGATCGATATCGCGCCTGAGGAAGTGACGGAGATCCGTGAATCTGTGGACGCCGAGGTGTTTGCCTCTACCTTCGCGGATTCCCCGGATACCCAGACCCGCGTGAGCGAAACCATGCTGGAGCGCGCCCAGCGCCTTGTGGAGGATGGGCGCAACGTGGTAATCCTGCTGGACAGCCTGACCAAGCTTACGCGCGCTTATCAGGCGGCGTTGGCCCAAGGCGGCAGGCCCATGACCAACACTGTAACGCCCGCCGCCCTGGTGCGGCCCAAGCGCTTTTTTGGCGCGGCGCGCAACACACGCGACGCTGGCAGCCTGACGATGATTGCCACCATTGCTGTGGAAACGGGCTCGCGCGTGGATGACATCATCTATGAGGAGTTCAAGGGGACCGCGAACATGGAGCTATTCCTGTGCACGCGCCAGCCAGGCGACCCGGTTTATCCCATGATCGATTTGCAGCAAAGCGGCACCAAGAAGGACGATATGCTGCTAAGCGACGAGCAGAAGGAGGGCCTCAAGGCCATCCGCAAGGTGCTGGGATCCACCACCAACGGCGAGGCCGTTGTACAGCTTATTGATATGATGCAAAAAACGCGCTGCAATGCCGATCTGCTTAACCGCTTGCAGGATTGGATTGCGCTTTGGGAAAAAAGCGGTTACTTGAAGCGGTGACCATGCGTTTCCCTTTCTGCCCCGTGCGCCATGCGGCCGCGGGGCTGTGTTGTTATACCAATACGCGGCCTCAAATGGGGGAATGGAAACGCCGTAACAGGAAAGCCTATGCTTTAGGCCCGTATATTGTTACAGGCCGAAGGCTGGCAAAGCCTTGACGCAAAAGGTGTTTCGTGCTATCTTTGACACTGAGGGCGTAGCCCTGTTTTGAAAGAATGATCGAGGTGTAACGATGACCGAAAACCGCTCCGGCCCGCGCAGCCGCACGCAGCGGCTCTATGCCGCGCGGGGCATGAACCCTGCGGAGGCGGAAGACCCTATTCCTACCGACGCGGTACAGCCCAATATGCCTGAAGAGGAACAGCGGGAAAGCTATGCGGATTACACGCCCAACGAGCCCGTAGAGGCCCGTAGGGAGGCGACGCCTACGGCTGATTTTTCAGCCTATTACCGTCCCGGCGGCGCTGGCGATGGCGCGGGGGAGGAGCCCGCCTTTGCGCCGCCGCCGAAGCTGGATTTTGCGGGGTACGAGGCCCAACCCTGGGGAAATGAACCGCAGGACGCATCGGCTGGGAACGTGTATCACCCGCGCGCGGCCACCTGGGCCGATACGGCGCGGCGCGGGATTCTTAGCGCGGACGATTTGGGTTATCAGGTGCGCGAGGAGCCGCCCCGGAAAAGCAGGCGCGGAAAGCGCCTATGGCGTGCGCTGCTGGCTGTGCTCGCGGGGCTTGTGCTGCTTGTGGGCGCGGGGTGGCTTTTGCGCGGGCAGATTGCGCAATGGCTGGGCATGGAAGGCGACGGGCCCGCGCCAACAGCCGAGGTATTTGAGGCCGTTACCACGCCCCAGCCGGTGAAGGGCTATGACGCGGCCCCCTCCGTGGAGATTGCGCAGGGCACGCAGGCCGCGATTGCCAAAATCAGCGGCACAGTAAATATGGAAACCTACGCTGTGACCGACACGCATGTGATCACCCGTACTGCCCGGGCGGAGGGGAACTATGATTATTACGTGTTTACCGCGGCGGAGGGCAGGCTGCTTTGCTATTTTGAGGGTTTGGGCCCACAGGGCGTGTTGCCCCAGGAGGGCGGCGGCTTCTATGTGGAGCAGCGGCCCTATCTGGTTGGGGCCGGCGGCTCGGCGCTGATTCGCACGGCGGATTTGGAAAGCCTGCTGGGCAGCGAGGTGCGCCTTCATCCCCTGTACCATGGCTGGAGCATTGCCGAAAACATGGCCACGGGAGCTGTGAACTACCTCAATGGGAGCGGGCAAACGCTAAGCACGTTGTGGTTTTGCCGGGCATTCCCCTTTACGGGCGAATATTCGCTGGCCTATGTGGATACCGGCGGAACTGCGGATCCCGAGCAGCGCTATTTGCTGTACGTGCTCGGCGCGGACGGCACCATGAGCCGTTGGCTCGCGGCCATGGATACGCGGGATGTGGCGGCTTCCGCATTAGGGATGGCCTACATGAGCGACGGCAGGCTGTACCGTCTTCCGGATACCTCCGCGCCGGTTGTAACGAGCGACCGGGTGGATGCGTATCTGGATTGCGACGCAATGGTCGTGCGCGACCCACAGAGCGGCAAATACGGCCTGTTTGTGCATGGCGAGCAGCATTATGATTTTGCTTACGATAGCATTCGTCCCGTTGAAAGCGATATGCAATGGGCGGAAAGCACGCTGGATGGAGAGGGAGGCAGCTTTACCATACACGCGGTAACGGGCGCGGCTTATCCGCAGCCGCTTTCCCATTCCTTTGTGCTGGAGCGCGACGGGCAGAGCGAATATGTGGCGCTGTCCACGCAATCGGTGTATCCCATCCGGCTGGATGGCGAGTTTTAGGAGGCAGGATGGCTATGAAACGTATTGGCGCGCTGTTTGCCGCGCTGCTGGTGCTGGTTGCGGGCACTGTTTTAGCGCAGGAAGAAGTTGCCGTAACCCAGGATGTGGGCATCGACGGCGTGCAGGTTGAGCGCAATCATCTGGAAAAGAACGACGGGCAGCGGCATATCGCCGTGGATTATCCCACCTTTGTATGCGATGACGCACACTTGCAGCAGTATTTGACGGACAGCGTCACCGCCCCCATCCAGGCGCTGTGGCAGAATAGGCAGCAGGCGGATGAAATCCGCGGCGGGTACAATGTGTCGCTGGAGATGGAGGGGCTGCTTTCGGTTGAGGCCTCTGTGCGCAGCCAGGCCGCTGGGGAACAGGCGGCGCAAACCGATTTTTTCTCCCTGCTTGTGGATTTGCAGTCGGCAAGCGCCGTTGCGCTGGCAGATCTGTTCGCCGAGGACGAGGACGGCGTTGCGCAGGCTATCCACGAGGCGGTGTTTGAGGCTGCGGCCGGTCGGGAGCTGCTGCTGGCGGAAATCACGGATGCATCGGAGGTAGGAACGCCGGATTCGTACTATGTGGCTGAAGCGGCCCTGCGTGTGTTCTACGCCGAGGGGCGTTTGAGTGAACAGGCTGTGGCCCTGGACATCCCCTGGGAGGATTTGGCGGTTACCTATGCGTTTGCGCCGGGCGAAGCGTCCGTGCCGCTGGAAACAGCCCAGCCTGTGGAGCAGCTTGTAACCGCAACGCCCCAGGCGGTTATAATCGCGTCCCCCGCGCCCACCCTTACGCCTGCGCCCGCGACCTTACAGCCGAATTTTTCACTCGCGCCCGTGGTTACGCCCACGCCCATGCCCTTGGCCGGGAATGACGCGATTGTGGTTGACGTGCTTACGCACGGCCTGTGGAAGCCGCTGGGTACGGATGGCGAAACCTATTACCAGTTTACCGAGGACGGAAAGCTGCTAACCGTTAGGGTAAGCGATTATACCGTGACCGATGGCGCGCTTGTTAGCGACGCGTTGAACGGCACGCTGGATATTGGCAGCGACAGCGCCTTTACGCTGCGCGGGCAGGATGGGTCGCTTAGCGGCTATGTGCTCAACCGCCAGGGAGAGCGGGTGGCTCCCGAGGAATTTGTCACGCCCAGCCCCACCCCAGCGCCCACCCCTACGCCCAG
>URUF01000057.1 GCA_900550955.1 uncultured Eubacteriales bacterium
TGCGGCCCTCCAAGCCTCCCATGGGGTTTATAGGCAGGCTGAAGGTAGCCCGGCCGTACCGGCCGGGCTACCTTTTTTACTTATTTACAACGGGGCCAAGGAGGGCTTTAATCCGCTCATCCTTGAGCCGCGCGCCGCTGCGGGCTTTCGGGTATGCCTCTCTTTTTCCGAACAGGCCCTTCCTAAGCGGCGCCATCGCCTCTCCCCTATCCCCTGCTTACGCTGCCCACGCCCACGCTGTTGCCGCTTTCCTTGTCAAACAGCACAATGCCGTCGCCAACAATTTCCAGCTTCACCTCGGTGTCAATGGCGTAGTCCACGCTGCCAAACACCACGCTGGTGAGCATGGCGCCGCCGCACTCCGCCTTTACGGTGGTTTCCATGCCTGTGGGCAGGGTGGAATAGATGGTGCCGCTCAACGAGCCGTTATCGCGGATAGGCAAAAACTCCGGGCGCACGCCCAGCACGGCCTCGCTTCCCAGGCCCTCGATGGGCGCTTGGGCGGCAAAGGTCATTTCCGTGCCCAATAGCGAAAGCTTTGCGCAGCAGCCCTCCACGCTTTTCACCTTCGCAGGAATAAAGTTGATGGTGGGGTTGCCCACAAACTCCGCCACAAACAGGTTGGCCGGGCGGTTGTAAATGGCCAGCGGCGGCGCGTACTGCTGCAATACGCCGTTGTCCATCAGGCATACCTGGGTGGAAAGGGTCATGGCCTCAAGCTGGTCGTGCGTTACGTACACGAAGGTGCTGTTGGTATCGGAATGCAGGCGCTTGAGCTCGGTGCGCATTTCCTGGCGCAGCTTGGCGTCCAGGTTGGAGAGGGGCTCGTCCATAAAAAGCACCTTGGGGCTGGGCGCAAGCGTGCGGGCAATCGCCACGCGCTGCTGCTGGCCGCCGCTAAGTTCCGATGGATAGCGCTTCTCAAACGGCTCAATCTTAAGCAGGGCAAGCAGCTCGTCCACGCGGGCGCGGATTTTTGCCTTGTCCCACTTGAGCATTTCCAGGCCGAAGGCGATGTTCTCATACACCGTCATGTGCGGCCACAGCGCGTAGTTTTGGAACAGGAAGCCGATATCGCGCTTGTTGGGCGGCACGTTTATGCCCTTCTGGGAATCAAACACGGGCTTGCCGTCAATCAGGATGCGCCCGCTGGTGGGGGTTTCCAGGCCCGCGATCATGCGCAGGGTGGTGGTTTTGCCGCAGCCGGAGGGGCCCAGCAGCGTTACGAACCCACGGTCGCTGATGAGCAGATCCAGCTCCTTGACCGCGGTAAATTTGTCAAACCGTTTGGTTACCTTCTCCAGGATAATCTCTGGCATGGTTGTCAGCCTCCGATTCCTTTGTCAAACGATGCGCCGGTAAGCTTGTTGGTAACGGCGTTGATCAGAATGATAATGAGGATGATAAGCAGCGTAACGGCGCTGCCGTACTGCGCGTAGCCCGTTTCATTGAAGGAAAACAGCATGGTGGTAAGCAGATAGCGCGCATAGGGCACAAGCAGCGTAAACAGCGCCACCTCGCGCATGACGGAAATCACCGGCAGCAGGTAGCCGGATAGGATGCTGCTTTTTTGAATGGGGAACAGGATGCGCGTCATGCGCTTGCGCCACGGCACGCCAAAGATGATGGCCGCCTCCTCGATCTCCGGGGCGATCTGCAGCATGCTGTTTACGCCGCTGCGGGAGGCGAACGGTAAAAACTTGATAGACGCGACGATGACCAGCAGCCCAAACGTGCCGTAGAGGAACTTGAAGTTCGCGCTGGTGGCCACGGCCAAGTAGATAGTGCCAAACGCCATCGCCGGCATCAGGTAAGGGAAGAAGGCCAGGCTTTCCACAAAGCGGGCCAGCCTGGCGCCGCGGCGGCGCACGCACGCGTAGCCAATCAGCATGCCGCTGGTGCCCACAATCAGGGCCACGGTAAGCGCCAGCAGCACCTGGCGGCCCACGGCCTTCCACATGGTGGGGTTGAGCAGGATGCCGGAGATCATGCCCGTTTCATAGGCCGAATCCTCCGTGCCAATCCAAAATTGCAGCGTCATGTTGGACGGGCTGTAATTGCCCGGCTGGCGTATCACGCTTTCCAGCGCGAAGCTTACCAGCGGCATGATGGCAAAAAACACGATGCATATAATCAGGAAAACGCTGATGGGCCGGTTGAGCTTTTTCAGCTTTACCAGGGATACCTGGCCGCTTTTGCCCGTAACGGTGGTGAAGGACTTGCGCTTGCCCGTGAACCACTGGTTAATGCCCAGGATGACGCAGCCCAGCAGAATGGATACAAACGCGATGATATAGCCCTGCCCCTGATAGCCGGCCTGGATGAGCGCGCGCATCTTCGTGGACAGGGTATAGCATTTAACAGCGGAGCCCAAAAACACGGGAACCGTGTAGGAGCTAAAGCCGCTGGAGAAGATCAATAGGAAGGTGGAAAGGATGGCGGGCATCACAATGGGCACCGTAATGCGCCGGATGATGGTAAAGCGGTCCGCCTTGAGGATGGTGGCGCTTTCCTCCAGGGTCGCGTCCATGTTTTTTAGAATGCCGCCAATCAGCAAATACGCAAAGGGCGAATAGTGCAGGCCGATGACCACGATCATCGGGAACAGGCCGTACACAAACCACTCCGGCATGCATACGCCAAAGATGGACTCGATCATGCCCACGTTGCCGCCGCCCACGCGGCTGTTCTGGAACATGTTGGTCCAAAACAGGGCCAGCGTCCAGGCTGGCATCATGTAGGGAAACACAAATACGCTGGCGATGAATTTTTTGCACTTCAAGTCGGAGCGGGTCACAAACCACGCCACCGTGCCGCCTATGGCAATGCCCAGGAAGCCCGCGCCAAACGCCACGATGAAGGAGTTCACCAGCGGCTGCCAAAAGTTTACGCGGCTCCAGTCGTCGCCCTGGAACAGCCTGGTAAAGTGCGTGAGCGTCCACGCGCCCACGTTCATGCGTGTAATTTTCTTTTCCGTGCCAATGTGAATGGTGAACATGTTGGAAAGCATGGTCACCAGCGGCATTAGCGATAAAACCACCAGCACCGCCAAAAAGAAGATCAGCAGCAAATTGGCCGGCTTGGAAAGAAACGCGCGCAGGCGGTAGCGCCATGGCTCGCGCGTAAGGTCGTTTGCCCGGGTCTGTTTCATCAGCTCAAGCTCCCCTGCGTGAAACAGGGTGGAAGCCCACCCTGTTTCACGTTCATTTGTTTAGGCCGCGGCCCGCGGGAGGCGCGCCCCCGCGGGCCGCCGTTCGCATTAGCCCACGCGCGTGGCAATGAACTCATACACGTCGATGTAATGGTCGTAAATGTACTCCAGGTCCTCAAAGACCAGCTTGTCGGTCCAGTACTCGTAGGGCTCGTCCTCCAGGCCCTCGGGCTTCTGGATGGTCTTGTTGGGAGAGTAGTAGCCCTGGCTGGAATTCCAGGATTTCTCGCCCGCGAAGCCTTCCTGGCTCAAAAGGTAATTGATGAATAGGGCGCAGGTATAGGGGCACTCGGTGTCCTTGCAAACGGTGGCGTACACCGCGTACATGAAGCCGGAGAAGCAGTCCACCTCGTTTTCAAACTGCAAAACGGTCAGGTTCTTGCGGTCGGCCTCGTCCACCTTGCGCAGCTTGGAGAACACAAACAGGCCCATGTTGCCGGGCGCGCCGCTGGCCACGCCCGCGGCCATCTTGGAGGCGGAGGTGTAGGTGTAGTTCACGTTCTTGAGGAAGCCGTCGATCCACTGATAGGCGGGGGAGGTGAACTCGCCCGCTTCCCAGGCCTTGCCGTAACGGGCCTCGTAGGCCTTGGCCAGGCGCTCGGTCCATTCCTCGCTGGTGAGCATGATCAGGAAGTTGATGTTTACGGTTTCATTGGTGGGATCCTTGAAGAAGATCTTATCCTTCCACTGCTCCTCGGTAAGCTCCCACACGTTGGTGAAGTTGATGGAGCCGTTGCCGTTGTGATAGATCATCAGGGAGTTGATGAATGTTACAACCGCGGGGTCCTGGTTGATCTCCTCCACATCGCCCTTGAGCGCCTCGGGGAAGTAGGAGTAGGAAAGCCCCTCGTCCAGCAGGTAGGTTTTCAGGTCGGCGCCGTTTTGCGTCAGCGCCATATCAGCGGAGTTGTCCACGCCGGAGCCGATGGTGTTGGTAAGGATGGTGTAGGTTTCCACGTCGTCAATTTCGGCGTAGACCACCTTGCCGTCCAGCTCGGGATAGGCGGCCATGAAGTTGGCGGCGGCCTTCTCGGCAAAGCTGGTGGTGGAGTAGAAGTTGAGCTGCGCGCCGTTGGCGATTTCTTCCTTGGCCTTTTCGTACAGCTCCTCGTTGGTCATGCCGGCCGCGGCGGCCAGCGCTTCCTCAACGGTTTCGGCGGATGCGCTTGCGCACAGCGCAAACACCAGGGTCAATGCAACCAGCACGGACAGGATGCGTTTCATGATGGGACTCCTCCTGACGTTCGTTATGTATCTATAAAAGCGTAAGCTTCTATATTTGCGATTGTAAAATCCACGTAAAGTCATTTTTCATTATACCCGGAACCTAGGGAAAGTCAAGGGGCCCCGGCGCGGTTTGGCGGCGTTTTTGCGCAATATTGGCGCAAAAAACGGAATTGACGCGGGGCGCGCAAGCCGATATAATAAGCGCGACAAATGAATAGCCGGTGTATCTGCGCTGAAAAAGGCGCGACATGCCCCCATTGGCGCGGGCATGCCATGGGAACGCGGATGAAAGTTCCGGGCTATCCCAGTAACCGTGAAGCGGACGAACGCGCAACAACGTCACTGCGAAAGCGGGAAGGCGCGCAAGTAGGATGAGGCCAAGCCGGGAGACCTGTTTACACTGTGAAATCATTCCCCTGGGGGTGGGATATGCTATGTAGGCCGAGGGCTGTGTTCCAAGGTCTGTTTAGTGTTCCTCAGGGAGGGACGCTGTTTTTGGTTACGGCAAAGGCGGCGCCCTCCTTGCTGATTCATTTGATCTTCATCGATCAGGAGGGAACCCCAATGTCCAAGAAACTTCTTGCCCTGCTTCTGTCTGTGCTGACGGCTGCTTTCGCAACCACCGCGCTGGCCGGGGATGCCGCCGTTGCCCTTACCGACATGCACGGCCGCGAAATCGCGCTGAGCCAACCCGCCACCCGCATTGTGGCGCTTACGCCGTCCGACTGTGAAATCCTTTGCGCCCTGGGCGCGGAGGATGCGCTTGTGGGACGCGGCGCGTATTGCGACTATCCCGAAAGCATCCTCGACCTGCCCGTGGTACAGTCCGGCGCGGATACCAACGTGGAGGAGATCCTCGCGCTGAACCCGCAGGTGGTGCTGATGTCCGATATGTCCCAAACCGTGGAGCAGGTTCAGGCCCTGGAGGCCGCGGGCGTCAAGGTGGCCGTCAGCGACGCCAATGATATCGCGGGCGTGTATACCGCCATCCGCATGATTGGCGCCCTTATGGCCAAGGACGCCGAGGCCGAGGCCCTGATCGGCGATATGCAGGCCTGCTTTGACGAAATCGCCGCCAAGAGCGAAAACACCGGCAAAACCGTCTACTTCGAGGTATCGCCCCTGCAATACGGCCTGTGGACGGCCGGCAAAAACACCTTTATGGACGAGCTGGCCGCCATGTGCGGCCTGACCAACGCCTTTGCCGACGTGGACGGCTGGGCGCAGATTTCCGAGGAGCAGGTGCTTGAGCGCAACCCCGATTACATCGTGACCATCACCATGTACTTTGGCGAGGGCCCCACCCCCGTGGAGGAGATCATGGGCCGCGCCGGCTGGGAAACCCTGAAGGCGGTTGAAAACGCCAACGTGTTCAACGCCGATTCCAACGCCATCTCCCGCCCCGGCCCGCGCCTGAAGGACGCCGCCGTGGAGCTGTACAGCTTTGTAAATGGCATCGCCAGCGAGGAAGCGCCCGCCGCCTAAGGCCCGGCCCTTCCTTTGCGCGCCGTTCGCCCGCGGGCGAACGGCGCTGTCTGATGAAAAAGGCGCCGTGCGGGCGGGCTTTTCCGGCGCTGCACGGAAAGCCTGGGCCCGCCTCCCCGGTTTTGCCTCCGGCTTTGAAAGGATATCAATGAAAACGACTTCCGACCGGTTTTCTTTGGGAGCCTACGCGCTGTTTTTGGCGGCGCTCGCGGGCGTGACGCTTTTGTGCGTGTGCTTGGGCAGCGTGTCCCTGCCGCTTGGGGATACCGTCGCGGCGCTTTGGAACGCGCTGTGGGGCCTGCCTGTGCCGGAGGGCATTCCCAAAGCCATCATCCTTACCGTGCGCCTGCCGCGGGTCTTTTGCGCGGCGCTAAGCGGGGCGGCGCTATCCATGTGCGGCGCGGCCATGCAGGGCCTTTTGCGCAATCCCCTGGCGGATGGTTCCACCCTGGGCGTATCCTCCGGGGCCTCGCTGGGCGCGGTAACCGCCCTGGCGTTTGGCATAGCCCTGCCCGGCGCGCCCTATGCCGCAACCATGGTTCTGGCGATGGCCTTCGCGTTCCTTTCCCTGGTGGCAATCCTGTCCCTGGCGTATGTGCTGGACCGCTCGCTGGCCACCAACAGCATTATCCTCATCGGCATGGTCTTTTCCATGTTCGCCTCCAGCGTTATGTCGCTGATCATTTCCTTTGCAGGCGAGCGGGTGCGCGCCATCACCTTCTGGACCATGGGCTCGCTGTCGGGCAGCAATTACACGCACGTGCTGCTTTTGGCCTGCGCCCTGGCGGTATGCGGCGCGGCCATCCTGCGTTACAGCCGGGAGCTAAACGCCTTTGCCGTAGGCGAGGATAACGCCCGCCATGTCGGCGTGAACGTGCGGCGGGTAAAGCTGGTCATCCTCATCGCGGTATCGGCGCTGATTGGGGTATGCGTGTCGGTTGGCGGGGCCATCGGCTTTGTGGGCCTGGTAACGCCTCATATGGCGCGCATGCTCGCGGGCCCCAACCACAAGCGGCTGCTGCCCGCCTCCCTGTTTTTGGGCGCGGCGTTCCTCATGCTGGCGGATTTGGCGGCGCGCACGCTGCTCAGCCCCATCGAGCTTCCCATCGGCGTGGTGACCTCGCTGGTAGGGGCCGTGGCGTTTGTGATCATCTTCTACCGCACAAGGAAGGCTGGGTGAGCGCCATGCTGAAAGTGGACCGCGTAAGCGTGCGCTATGGGCAAAAAACCGTCGTGGATAACCTGTCCTTCACCCTGGAGGAAGGGCAGTGGCTCATGCTTGTGGGCCCAAACGGCGCGGGCAAATCCACGCTGATTGAGGCAATGTGCCGTGGCGTGCCCTATTCGGGCGCGGTGCTGCTCAACGGCCGGGATATCCGCTCCCTCAAGCCTGCGCAGCTGGCCAGGCAGGTGGGCGTGCTGTCGCAAAAAAACGCCGTGGGCTACGCCTACTCGGTAGAGGAAATCGTCGGGCTGGGACGCTACGCCCATGCGCCCGGCCCCTTCGGCGGCGGCGATGGAAAGGGCCAGGCGCTTGTGGAGCGGGCGCTGGAGCTGACCGGCCTTACGCAGCTGCGCCGCGCCAGCGTTTTAACCCTCTCCGGGGGCGAGTTGCAGCGCGCCTTCCTGGCGCAGGTGTTTGCACAGGATCCGCGCGTCCTCCTTTTGGACGAGCCCGCCAACCACCTGGACCTGGCGTATCAGAAGCATATTTTTTCCCTGATTCAGAAATGGCTTTTAACGCCCAGGCGCGCGGTGGTCAGCGTGGCGCACGATTTAAGCCTGGCGCGCCGCTACGGCACGCACGCGGTGCTGATGAACCGCGGGCAATGCGTTTCCCAGGGAAAGACCGAAACGGCGCTGACGCGCGAAAACCTGGCGGCGGTCTATGATATGGATGTATACGCCTGGATGCGCGAAATGCTTTCGCAATGGAACTAGGGGCTTCGCGGCGTTCCCGGGCTTTTCAGGCCGGCGAAAAAGCTCGCCTGCGGCGATCTTTTCCGCCGAGGATTGCGCCGTTCGCCTACTCGCTTCGCTCGCCGGGCGGCGAACGGCGTAAGGAAACCTTGCTACGCAAGGCTTCCGAAACCGGCGTACACGCCGCCGGTTTCGGAACAAGCGTTGGAGGGCTCAGGCCCTCCAAGCCTCCCATGGGGTTTATCGACAAGCTGAAAGCCCGCCTGCGGCGGGCTTTTCTAATGAGTTTACCAGGGTTCTTCTGCGGCCTGCGCCTCAAGGCATCGCCAGCAAGCGGGCCGCGGGCTCCCCGCACAAAGGGGGCGTGCAAACCGCCCTTCTCACTCCCGCCCGCGCGCCAGCTCCCTGGCCCGGGCAATCAAAATGCCCGCCAAATCGCCCTCCACGCGCTGGGGGGCTTTTCCTTTTTCAAAGATCGCGCCTACGGCATACCCGCTGCCCGCGCCGCCGGCAGCGCCGCCCGCGCTGGACAAGCCGCCGCCCGCCAGGCCGATATCCGCCTCGCGCGCCTCGCCGGGGCCGTTGACCACGCAGCCCATCACCGCCACGGTCAGCGGCACGCGGATATCCTTAAGCTCCTCCTCCACGCGGCGGGCGATGGCCGCCACGTCAATGCCCGTGCGCCCGCAGGTGGGGCAGCTTACCACGTTTACAAAGCCCTTGCGCAGGCCCACCGCGCGCAGGATGTCAATGGCGGCGGCGGCCTCAGGCACGGGGCTGCCGGTAAGGGATACGCGTATGGTATCCCCAATGCCGTCCAGCAGCAGCGCGCCAATGCCGATGGCGCTTTTGATATTGCCCGCGCCGGGCAGGCCCGCCTCGGTCACGCCCACGTGCAGGGGATAATCCGTTTCCCGCGCGGCCAGGCGATACGCCTCCACGGTCAGGGGCACGCTGGAGGCCTTCAGGCTCAGCACGATGTCGTGAAAACCCGCATCCTCCAAAAGCCTGGCGTGCATGAGGGCGCTGTCCACCATGCCGCGGGCGGTCACGCCGCCCTCGCGGGCCAGCACGTCCTTTTCCACGCTGCCGCTGTTTACCCCTATGCGGATGGGCACGCGGTGCATTTTGGCGCAGTCCGCCACGCGGCGCACCTCCGCCGCGCTGCCGATGTTGCCCGGGTTGATGCGCACCTTGGCGATGCCGCGCTCCATCGCGCCCACGGCCAGGTCCGCCCGGAAGTGGATATCCGCCACCAGCGGCACCGGCGACCCGTCTATGATGGCACCAAGCGCGTCCAGGCATTTTTCATCATACACGCTCAGGCGCACGATGTCGCACCCCGCCTGGGCCAGCTCCCTCACCTGCGCAAGCGTGGCCCGCGCGTCGCGGGTATCGGTGTTGGTCATGCTTTGCACGGTCACGGGCGCGCCCCCGCCAATGGGGGTATGGCCGATCAAAAACGAACGGGTTTTGCGCATGAAAGCTTCCTCCTTTTACGCCCTGTCCTTCCAGGCGCCCTCCACGCCAAAGCACACGGTATCGCCATGCCTGCCGTAAAGGGTGCTGCGCCCGCCGCCGTCCGCAAGCGAAAGGGCGAGCGTTTCGCCGGGCAGCACCTCAAAGTTGTAGTGCACAAGCAGGTCGCTCACCATTTGCTTTTCATGGCGCTCGGGCGCAAACTGGTTCATAAACCAATCCACATAGCGGGTGTTGTTCACATGCCCGTTCATATCCAAATCCATATAAACGGGCGTGTAGCCATGCTCTGCGGCGGGCGCGTCCACGGCGCGCAGGTTGCCGGGGAAGGGCAGGGGCGCGGGGATATCAAACGCGGGCATGGCCTGCCCAAGCCGGGAGGGCAGGGCAATCTTTCGCGTTTCCAAATCCAGCAGCACAAATAGCGCGCTGGCGCGCCCCAGCTCCCTGCCGTCCGCCTCAAACAGGAAATAGCGCGGAAAAAACATGTGCCGCGTGGCTCCCGGCCAGGTGCGCACCGTTACCGTCCGCCCCAAAACGGGGTATTCGTCCATCTGCAAGCGGGCGCGGGTTAGCACCCAGGCCAGGCCCAGCTTTCTTAGCTCCTCAAAGGTAAGGCGCAAAAGGCGGCAGTGGCCATCCGCCGCCTCCTGCATGGCGCGGAACACCGCGCCCGGCTGCCAGTGCCCCGTAAAATCCACCGAGCACATATCCAGCGTTGTTTGGTATAAAAAGGGTTCGTTCATGGTTTCACATCCTGAAATGGTTTTGCGCGCGTTCTAAGGCCGCGCAAAACAGTATAGCATATTTCCCGCTAAAATAGGATATTTTATCTTGATTTGATTGACGCATACCCCTGAATTTGATATGATGAAAGCATGCAAGGGAGCGGCCGCTCCCCCAAGCACCCTAGGGAAATTGCGAAAGGATGGGATACCTTCATGAACACGAAGAAACTGCTTTCCCTCGTCGTGGCCCTGATCGTGGCGCTGTGCGCGTTCGTTCCGGCCTTTGCTGAGGAAGCCGCCGGTCCCCTCGCCGGCAAGCTGGTTATCCTGCACACCAACGACGTGCACGGCCGCGGCATGGTAGCCAGCGGCGCGTTTGGCTATGCCCGCATCGCCCAGCTGAAAAAGAACGTTGAGGCCCTGGGCGCAAGCGTTCTGTTGCTGGACGCCGGCGACGCCTCCCAGGGCACCCCGCTGGTAAACCTTAGCTATGGCAAGGCCGCCATGGAATTTATGAACGCCGCCGGGTACGACGCCATGACCGTGGGCAACCACGAGTTTGACTGGGGCCTGGATAACCTGCTACAAAACCGCGAGGCGGCCCAGTTCCCCCTGCTGGCCGCCAATATCACCGATAAGGTAAGCGGCGAGCTCACCTTCCAAGCCAATAAGGTGTTCGAGCTGTCCAACGGCATGAAGGTTGGCGTGTTCGGCCTGGCCACCCCCGAAACCATGACCAAGGCCCACCCCGACAAGGTCAAGGGCATTACCTTCTCCATGGGCGAGGCCCTCTACGCCGACGCGCAGAAGCAGATTGACGAGCTCACCGCCGCAGGGTGCGACCTCATCGTAGCCCTGGGCCACCTGGGCGTATCCGACGAGAGCGAGCCCAACCGCTCCATCGACGTAATGAACAACGTGACCGGCCTTGACCTGTTCATCGACGGCCACAGCCACACGGTGATTGACGGCGGCGAAACCGTAAACGGCGCGCTGCTCACCAGCACCGGCAATTACAGCGAGGCCATCGGCTATGTAATCGTGGATATCACCACGAAGGACGATAAGGTTCAAAAGAGCCTGACCGCCGGCCTCTACACCCTGGACGACGAGGTTGAAACTCTTCTGGCCGCCGGCGCCCAGCTTGGCAAGGACGAGGAAGTGGACGCCGTTGTTAGCGGCATCAACGACCAGGTAAACGCCGAGCTCTCCGCCGCCTTCGCCAAGACCGAGGTGCTTTTGGACGGCAACCGCGACCCCGGCGTGCGCACGCAGGAAACCAACCTGGGCGACTTTGCCTGCGACGCCATCCTTTGGGCCGCGCAGGAGGCCCTGGGCGACACCTATAACGTTGTGGCTGCCGTAACCAACGGCGGCGGCATCCGTGAAAGCATCCAGATCGGCGATGTGACCATGCTGGATATGAAGACCGTGTTCCCCTTCGGCAACGAAGTGGCCGTGCTCACCGTAACCGGCGCGGAGCTGCTTGAGGCCCTCGAAGCCGCCACCTGCACCACGCCCGACGCGATTGGCGCTTTCCCGCAGGTTGCCGGCATCGAGTTCACCATCGATACCTCCGTGGCTTATGAGAACGGCGAGCAGTATCCCAGCTCCACCTACTTCAAGCCTGCCGCCCCCGGCAGCCGTGTGACCATCGCTACCGTTGGCGGCGAGCCCTGGGACGCCGAGAAGCTGTATACCATCGCCACGAACGACTTTACCGCCGCCGGCGGCGATACCTACTATGCCTTCGCTTACCCCTACGCCACCTCCGGCTACAAAACCGGCGTGGCGCTGGAGGACGCGCTGGTCAACTACACCCAACAGGTGCTGGGCGGCGTGATTGGCGAGCAGTACGCTCAGCCGCAGGGCCGCATCACCGTAAAGTAACATTCGAAAAACTTCCAACAAAAAGCGGGCCGCGCAGCCATAAGGCTGCGCGGCCCAAATCGTTTCATCAGCTCCGGCCCGGCGGAAAAAAGCCACGCGGCACAGGGGCCGCCTGG
>URUF01000058.1 GCA_900550955.1 uncultured Eubacteriales bacterium
AACCGAAACGAGGGCTGGCCACGGCAGTGGCCAGAACGACGATTGAGGTTGCGGGCCTGCGGCCCTCCAAGCCTCCCATGGGGTTTATCGACGGCCTGGGCCGCCCTGGCAGGGGCGGCTTTCCTGCAAAGCAAAAACCGCATATGCGCGTATATTGTTGTAATTGACACGATATTTGCCCTTTGCTATAATATTTACGACTTTTTTGGGGGGCGTTGCCGGTGCGTGTCAATAAGGGCATTGTGATTTTGATTGTGCTTGTTAGCTTGCTTTGGATGCCCTTGGCCATGGCGGAGGGGACGGAACTGGCCCGGCAGGCGCTCCCAATTGACCTTTCCGGCGGCGCGGCGCCTGATCCTGACGGCTATATTGGGGAGTGGGAATACGAGGATCCCACCATCCATGTAAAAATAGAGAGCGGCCGGGCTGACGACTGCGATTATTGGGTTGCGGACATTCAAATCGGCCATGCATCGCAGCTGCGGACCGCCGCCGCCGACAGCTTTTCCTCCAATATGGTTTTGCCCGGAACAACGATTGCCCAGCGCGTGAATGCGGTGCTTGCAATCGACGGCGACTATTACTGCTATACGCGAAACGGCTTCATTGTGCGGCAGGGCGTTTTGTACCGGGACAGGCTGGAAGGAAAGCGCGATTTGCTTTTGATTGATGAGGACGGCGATTTTCATTTCATCCGCAAGGCTGCCAAAAACGGGGGGCTCCTTGAAATAGATGGAAAAAAAGTAATCAACGCCTTCTTTTTTGGGCCTGTTTTGGTTGAAAACGGCGAATTGAACAGGGACTATCGGTTTGACGAAATGACTTTTGCCGAGCCCTGCCAGCGCATGTGCATTGCCCAAGTGGGGCCGCTTCATTATAAGGTGGTTTGCTGCGCCGCGCCCTACCGCGGCTCGTCGGGAATGAAAATAAGGCGGTTCGCGCAGCTTGTTTTGGACTTGGGCATTGACAATGCGTATAATCTTGACGGCGGGGATTCCACGATGATGATTTTCAAGGGTGAAAAGATCAACGATGTAGACAATCCCAAAACGCGCAATATTGCCGATATCATTTATTTTGCGTCTTCCGCGACCGGCGAGTGAGGTGCTTGGGCGTGTATGCGTTATGGATTGCGGTTGGGCTGTCCAGCTGCTTTTTTACCCTGCTATGGCAGCTGAAGGGCGGGAAGAAGCCCGTCTTTTCTTCGCTCCTCACGGTGGCGCTCGCCTCGGTTTTGGGCGTTGTTATGGCAAAGCTTTTCTATGTGCTGCTGCTTGCGGACGCCACGTTGGCCGCATACGGAATAGAGGCGTTTTTCCATTGGGATGCGGATACGTTTTCCGTGTTTGGCGCGGGCGCGGGGGCGCTTTTGGGGGTATGGCTGAGCGCCCGCATCGTAAAAATGAGGCCCGCGCACTTATTGGATTGTTTTCTTCCCTGCGGGGCGTTTTTCCTTGCCTGCATACGCGCAGGGGAAAAGGAGCTTGGCACGATTGGCGTGGGCGGCTATGTAGCGCCCCAAAGCCTTATGGCGCGCTTTCCCTTTTCCATTACCAATATGTATGGCGAGCACCTGTATGCTGTTTTTTACCTTGAGGCATTCTTTGCGCTTTTGTGCGGCGTTCTTTTGCTGAGGCATGCCAAGGCCTGGCCCGCGGGCGTGCGCACGGAAAGCGGTTTGTTTTTTCTGGCGCTTACGCAGGTGTTTTGCGAAAGCCTTCGCGCGCGCTGCATGAAATGGGGCTTTGTGCGCATTGAACAGCTGCTGTGCGGCGTACTGCTGCTGGCCCTGCTGTGGTATGCATGCCAAAAAGGGGGCGCAAGGCCGCGCCGCTATGCGCCGGCGCTTTTGGGGCTTCTTTGCATTGCCGGGGTTGTCGTTCTTGAGTTTGCGCTTGACAAATCCGGCATTCCCATCTGGCTATGCTATTTCCTAATGGGGATGGACTTACTCCTTCTGGCGGTTGTGGAGGGCTTTACGGTAAAAAAGCGGTTCGGCTAAAACGCCTTGCCGCTGAAAGCCTATGGCTGCCGCAGGCCCTTGCCCATACGGGCGGCCTACCGGTTTTCCTCCGGGCTATCGGGGAAAGGGCGGTACTCCCCCGTTCTGAAATATTCATGAAACACTTCAAAATGGGTTTCGTCGCGCCAGCCGCCTTCCGAGGGGTTATGGGTTGCGTCGATTTCGCAATCGCCCAGGGCGGCCTGAAGCGAGGCGACGACTTCCTCGCTTAAGGGCGCTACCTTTGGACGGCCGTGGCATTTTTTGATCCAGAGCCTTTTGAGCTGCGGCATCTGGTACAGGGGCGAAAGATCCCGGATGTTGTTATAGCCGATATTCAGGTGGGCCAGATAGGGTAGGTGAACCAGAGGGGAAAGATCCTCGACGTAGTTGGAGAACATTTCCAGGTATTCCAGGTGCGTTAAGCTGGCCAACGGGGCGATATCCGTGACGCGGTTGCAGGCGATAATCAAAACGCGCAATTCGGGCAGGTCGTATAAAAACGACAGATCGTTCACGCTGTTATGGCCGATGTCCAGGGCCCGTAGGTTCTTACAGTATTTGAGGATTGAAAAATCCTCGTTTGTATGGGTTTTTGCCCCGGAATAATGCAGCGTGGAAAAGGCGGTTGCATCCGTGCGTATGGTATGCTCGGCAAACTGCATGGTCCAGCCGAATTCAACGTTGGGATACCGCTGCGCCAGCTGCGCGATCTCCTTGCGGTGTACGCCGGTTGCAAACATATCGACTTTTTCAAGCTTTGGGAAGCTGTCCAGGAAGGCAAAGAAGGCCGCCCAATCGGATACTTCCTCGTCCTGCAAATTGATATAGGCGGCGTCCGTGTTAAAGCACAGCGCGCCAAACGTTACCTCCGCCCGCGCGGCAGGCAGCCACAGGCCGATGCATAGGGCCGCGCATATGGACAGGATTTTTTGCCTGCGCAAACCGATCACCACCCAAACAAGGATTGCTGCGGGATACACAGCCGGATGTGGAACGCCCGGATTTTCCTTTGCGGAAGCTTATGGAAATACAGTATATACCGTCCGGGCAGTGAAAGCAATAAGGGTTTCCTTTCCATTGCCACGGATAGCCCCGTTTTTTCCTTCGCGGCCTAGGGCACGATTTCAACCCGTTCAATCCGGTCCCGGAGGGGGAAGAGGATATCCATATCAGCCTCGTCCAGGGCGATGCAGCCCTGCGTCCAGTCGGCTTGGCTGCCGCCCTCGTGCAGGTAGATCTCCCCGCCCAGGGGAGAGCCCCACGGGGGCCGTTTGTTTTGCGCGTGCGCGGCCAGGATGTTTGCTAGCGTGGCCGAATCGATATCGCCGCGGGCGTGGGCCAGTTGCGCGTCCTGCGCGCCGGGGTAGCTTAGCCCCAGGCTGCGGCCGTACTTGCCCGCTTCCTTAACAAGGCAAACGCGGTATACGCCCTCCGGCGTGCGGCCGTCGCCCTCGCGGCGCTTGGGGCCCTCGGGCGCGCGGCCCAGCCCCACGCGGCAGGAAAACACCTTTTGGCATCCGTTCCACACGCAAAGCGTGCGGCGGGCCTTTTCAATGCGGATAAACATGGCCGCACCTCCCTTTTGCATCCGCGCGGGGCGGATGTGAATAGCCTGTGAATACTCTGTAACATTCTGGACATCCCTGTCAAAACCCTTGCGAAAAGCGATTTTGTGTGTCATAATGTCGGAGATATCAAACTGCGGGGTGCATCGCTTGCCTGCCATTTGATAATCCCCGTTGAAAGGAACGTTGGAAAAATGAAGCAGATCAGGAAGGTAATAGCGTTGCTGCTGTGCGCATGCATGCTGCTGGGAGCGGCGGCTTTGGCCGAGGATGCGCAGCCTGCCGCCGTGGAGGCGCTTGCGGACGACGCGGTGCTGGAGACCGTGAATGGCGAGGATGTTACCTGGGGCCAGATTAAGAGCATCTATGCCAGCTATGAGGCCCAATACGGCAGCTACTATGATATGACGCAGGAAAGCAACGTGCAGCTGTTCCGCGCCGTGGCGCTGGAAAACAAGCTGACCGAAGCGCTTATGATGCAAAAGGCCAAAGAATTTGGCATTGACCAGCTTACGGAGGAGGAAACCGCCGCCGCCGAAAGCGACGCCGACAGCGACTGGGAAGCGGCCATGAGCAACTATATCAGCTACTTCCACAGCGACCTGACCGAGGAAAGCAGCGACGAGGATAAGGCCGCCGCCCGCGCCGAGGCTGAGAACTACTACACCGAGCTTGGCTATACCGCCCAGAGCCTGCGGGAGGATTACAAGCGCTATACGGTGCTTGACAAGCTGAAGGACATGATGGTGCAGGACGCTACCGTAACCGACCAGGAGATTGAGGACGCCTACCAGGCGCAGCTGGCCGCCGATAAGGAGCTGTACGAAAACGACCTGGCCGCCTATGTGGAGTACAGCGCCTATGTGGAGCAGATGGCCATGTACGCCGCCATGTATGGCAGCGAAAGCGGCCTGGAGGCCCCCTGGTACAAGCCCGCGGGCTTCCGTGCGGTAAAGCACATCCTTTTGCCCGTGGAGGAAACCCTGATGGACGCCTATACCGACCTGCAGGCCCGCTATGAGGAGCAGCAGGCGGACGCGGAGGAAGCGGCTGCGGAAACTACGGCCGAGCCCGCCGGCGAGGCCACGGCTGAACCCACCGCCGAACCCACCGCCGAACCCACCGCCGAACCCGTGACCGAGGAGCAGGTGAACGAGGCCAAGGCTGCGATTTTCGCTTCCCTGGCGGACACCATTGATGAAATTAACCAGAAGATTGCCGACGGCGCAGATTTTGACGAGCTGATTGCCACCTATGGCGTAAAGGCCGACGGCACCGCCTCCGACCCCGGCATGACCGCCGAGCCCTACAAGACCAACGGCTACGAGGTATGCGCCCTGAGCAGCAACTATGTGCCCGAGTTTGTGGAAGCCGCCATGAGCATTGAGAGCGTGGGCGGCGTATCCGCGCCCTACCTGAGCAGCTACGGCGTGCACATTGTAAAGTACATTGCGGATGTGCCCGGCGGCCCCATTGAAATGACCGAGGCACAGCGCGCCGCCAAGCGGGAGAGCCTGCTGGAAACCCGCCAGGGCGAGCTGTACACCACGACCCTGGAGAACTGGATGAAGGAAGCCGACATTGCTTACAGCGGCGTTACCCCCAGCATGGCGGAGCTGGAGGCCGCGCAGGCCGAGGAAGCCGCCCAGCCCGAAGCGGCCGCGGAGCCTGAGGATGTTCAGGAGCCTGAAACGACCGCGCAGCCCGAGGACGTTCAGGAGCCCGAAGCGACCGCGCAGCCCGAGGCCTGATTTCCGGGCAGAAAATAGAAATATGCACAAGCCCCATCCCCGAGGGTATCTCGTGGGATGGGGCTTATGTTTGGATGGGGCGCGGCTGTCACTTGCCGGCAGTGGTTTGCGGCTGGGTCACCTGAGGGGTGCTGCCGCCGGCAATGCCGCTGCCAATGTCGAGCAGCTGGGTTTGGAGCTCCTCAAAGGTGATGGACTTATTGTTGAGCTCCTCGCGCAGCTTGGAAATCTTATCCATCATGGCCTGGTCGTCGGTCACGTGGACGGCGGTGATGCTTTTATCGATGGTTTCCACGCGCTGCTCCACCATTTTGGTGAGGCGTTCGGTTAGGCCGCCCTGATACTGGGCATCATATTTGACGCCCACCAGCGCGATGTTGCCGGCCACTACGGCCTCGGCGGTATCCAGCTCGCTGAGCTTTTCCACTTCCTCAGCCACGTTATCGCTCACGCGCTGCGCATCCTCAATGGAGTTTACGCCGGCGGGCGTGGCGGGCGCCTCCGTGGCGGGGGCTATGCTCACCGTGGGCGCTTGCGTGGTTTGCGGCATCGTGGAGGGCGTGGTGCTAGCCATGGGGCTGGGGCTGGGCAGGGTATCGGCGTTGCTGGCGCATGCGGAGAACAGCGCCAGGCCAAGGATTGAGATCACCAGAAGAATCCATGTTTTTTTCAATGCTGTTCGCCTCCTCGCGGCTATTGTGTGCAGAAGCGAAACCGCATATTTGCGACAACTCTTGCCAGGAAAGGGCGCTGCGCCCGCATACGGGATTGGAGGGCGGGCGGTTTTTTCTAAAATTTCACAGAGGCAACATAGGCGGGCGTTTTGCGCGGCTCCGGCCTTTGGTTTTTCTTGTGGCGGCGCGGGATGTTGTGGTAAAATGCATAGACAAAGAGCAAAGCGCGGGAGGGGATGGCAATGCGCGAAAGAAAGCCTATGCGGCTGCTGCCGGAGCGGTTTGGCCTGGGGGACGCCGCGCTTACGTTTTTCGCGCCGCTTTTGCTGCTTTGGCTTTTGGAGGGTTTTTCGCGGGGCGGCGCGGTGGAGGCGCTGGCTTGGGCAGCGCGGGCCCCGCGCATGGCGTGCGTGAATTACGGGCTTTTTTTGGGCCTTTGCCTACTGATTGGCGCGGCGAGGAGCTATCGCGCCAGGACGATGATTACGCTGGGCTTGGGGTTTGTGTGCGCGGCGCTTGGCGTTTGCAACCGATACAAGCTGTATTACCGCATGGAGCCGCTTTTGTTTACGGATGCGGCGCAGTTGGGCGACGCCGCACAGGCGGCGGCGGGGCTTCAGCTGGATATCGACATGGGGGAAGTGATCTCGATTATCGGCCGCAGCGGCTCGGGCAAAAGCACCCTGCTGCGCTGCATCAATGGTCTGGAGGGGTACCAGGAGGGGAGCATCAAGCTCGGGGGCATGACCATCACCGACCGCGATTCCCAGGCCCGGGAGATCAGCCGCTCCATCGGCATGGTGTTCCAGAACTTCAATCTCTTTCCGCACATGACGGCGCTGGAGAACGTCATGCTGGCCCCGCGGCGGGTGCTGAAGAAGTCCCAGGCCGAATGTCGCGAGCTGGCGCAGCGGATGCTGGAGAAGGTCGGTCTTGGCGATCGTCTGGATTACTATCCGGCCAACCTCTCCGGCGGCCAGCAGCAGCGCGTAGCCATCGCCCGGGCGCTGGCGATGTCGCCAAAAGTTTTACTTTGTGACGAAATTACCTCGGCGCTCGACCCGGAACTGGTGGGCGAAGTGCTGAAGGTGCTGGAGCAGCTGGCGGCGGAGGGCATGACGCTGATTCTCGTGACCCATGAAATGAATTTTGCCCGCGAAGTGGGCGACCGCGTCGTGTTTATGCATCAGGGACGCGTCTGGGAGCAGGGCGACAGCAAAACGCTGTTCGCCAACCCGCAGACCAGCGAACTGAAGCAGTTTATTTCCTCCGTGCGCGGCCTCAATCAATAAGGACTTAAAGATGGATATCACTCAGTTTCCGCAACTCAATCCGCCGTCGCGCCTGCTGATGGGGCCCGGCCCGATTAACGCCGACCCGCGCGTGCTGCGCGCCATGTCGAGCCAGCTGATCGGCCAGTACGACCCGGCGATGACCCACTATATGAACGAAGTGATGGCGCTGTACCGCGGCGTATTTCGTACCGAAAACCGCTGGACGATGCTGGTGGACGGAACCTCAAGGGCCGGGATTGAGGCGATCCTGGTTTCGGCTATTCGGCCGGGGGACAAGGTGCTGGTGCCGGTGTTTGGCCGCTTCGGCCATCTGCTGTGCGAAATCGCCCGCCGCTGCCGGGCGGAAGTGCACACCATTGAAGTACCCTGGGGTGAGGTGTTTACCCCGGACCAGGTGGAGGATGCCATCAAACGTATTCGTCCGCGCCTGCTGCTGACGGTGCAGGGCGACACCTCTACCACGATGCTGCAGCCGCTGGCGGATCTGGGGGATATCTGCCGCCGCTATGACGTACTGTTTTACACCGACGCCACCGCTTCGCTGGGCGGTAACCCGCTGGAAACCGACGCCTGGGGGCTGGATGCGGTCTCGGCCGGGATGCAGAAGTGCCTCGGCGGCCCGTCCGGCACCTCGCCGATTACCCTCAGCGCGCGCATGGAAGAGGCGATTCGCCGCCGTAAATGCGTGGAAGAGGGGATTCGCACCGATGCCCACCGCGACGGCGACGAGGAGATGATCTACTCCAACTATTTCGATCTCGGCATGGTGATGGACTACTGGGGGCCGGAGCGCCTTAACCATCATACCGAGGCCACCACCGCGCTGTTCGGCGCCCGCGAATGCGCACGGCTGATCCTCCAGGAGGGGCTGGATAACGGCATTGCCCGCCATAAGCTGCACGGCGACGCGCTGGTCAAAGGCATTCAGGCGATGGGGCTGGAGACCTTCGGCGACCTGAAACATAAGATGAACAACGTGCTTGGCGTCGTTATCCCGCAGGGTATCAACGGCGACCAGGCGCGCAAGCTGATGCTGGAAGATTTCGGTATTGAAATCGGTACCTCGTTCGGCCCGCTGCACGGCAAAGTGTGGCGGATCGGCACCATGGGCTACAACGCGCGTAAAGACTGCGTGATGACCACGCTCAGCGCGCTGGAGTCGGTGCTGAACTATCTCAAATTCCCCACCACTCAGGGCGCGGCGATGCAGGCCGCGTGGGATCACTATCGCAGCGAGAGCGCCCAATGAGTCCAGCACAACGCCAGCAGGCGGAAATGCAGCAGGCCGCGGCGCGGGTGATGGCCCGCGCCGATGAGCTGGCCGCGATCAGCGAAACGCCGGATGCCCTGACCCGGGTTTATCTCTCCCCACAGCATCTCGAGGCCAACCAGCGGGCGGCGCGGTGGATGACCCAGGCCGGAATGACCGTCTGGCAGGACAGCGTCGGCAATATTTGCGGCCGCTACGAGGGAGAGCAGGAGGGAGCGCCCGCCATCCTGCTGGGGTCGCACCTTGATACGGTGCGCAACGCCGGGCGCTACGACGGGATGCTCGGCGTCCTGGCGGCGATCGAAGTGGTGCACGGTCTGCATCAACAGGGGCGGAGGCTGAAACAGGCCATCGAGATTGTCGGCTTTTGCGATGAAGAGGGGACGCGCTTTGGTATTACGCTGCTCGGCAGCCGCGGGATAACCGGTACCTGGCCCGAGAGCTGGCTGGCGCAGACCGATGCCGACGGCGTCAGCGTGGCGCAGGCGATGGTGCTGGCGGGGCTGGATCCGGCGCGCATTCATCTTGCCGCCCGCCGCCCGGAGGAGATTGCCGCCTACCTGGAACTGCATATCGAGCAGGGGCCGTGCCTCGAGCAGGAAGGGCTGGCGCTGGGGGTGGTCGAGGCGATCAACGGCGCGCGTCGCCTGAACTGCCGCTTTACCGGCGAGGCGGGACACGCCGGGACCGTGCCGATGAGTCATCGCAAAGATGCGCTGGCCGCCGCCGCCGAGTGGATGGTGCGGGTAGAGACCCTGACCCGCGAGCAGGGCGGAAACCGGGTCGCCACGGTGGGTACGCTGCGCTGCGCGCCCGGCGCGGTTAACGTGATACCCGGCGACGTTATGCTGACCCTGGATATTCGCGGGCCGCACGACCAGCCGCTGGATGCGCTACTGGATACGCTGCTGAATGAGGCGCAGGCCATTGCTTCTCGTCGCCAGCTGCGGTTCAGCGCCGAAGAGTTTTACCGTATTGCCGCCACCGCCTGCGATAGCGGATTGCAGCAGGTATTGAGCGAGGCGGTGCAGGCGGTGCAGGGGCGTTCGTTGACGCTGCCGAGCGGCGCCGGGCATGATGCCATCGCCATGGCCGAACGCTGGCCGTCAGCGATGCTATTTGTGCGCTGCAAAGGCGGCATCAGTCATCATCCCGCCGAGTCGGTCACCGCCGACGATGTGGCGCTGGCGATAGCGGCCTATTCGCGCGCGGTGTCGGCGCTGGATGCCGGGAAGTAGCGGCTATCGTTTCGCTTCTGGTAAACCGGGCATAGCGCAACCCCCACCACGGTGGGGGCCTGTTTTATCTTTTGCCGTTCGGTTTAAGCTGTTCGCCGGGTCTGAGCCTGAACAGCTCGTCATCTCGGGTGGAGTAGCGAACCGTCCCGTCAGCCAGCCGATAAGCACCCTCGGTGAATCCCGCGCCGTTCAGGAACGGCGCCACCGCGTCCGGCGTGTTGCGGAAGGCGGCTTCCAGGGCGAGAAGCGCATAGGGGGCAATACTATCGATACTGGCATATTCGGCCTCAGGATCATCGACAAAAAAGCCGTTGAGGCGCTGCTTGTTGATGATGTTTGCGCCGATGCGATCCGCCAGCGTCAAATAGTCCTGCTGCCCGGTGGCCTGCCACAGGTCGATAAGCGCGAAAATCGCATACGGCTGATGATTCTCCGTTTGGCTATTCAGCCTGCGGTTTGCGCCGCCGGGTTCACCGATATCGCCTAAACCCTGGCCTTTCGCGATGCCGCGGGCGACTTTCCAGATGGCACGATCCGGTTCAAGCGTCCAGGCGCGGGCGTAGGAGAGAAGAAATTCATTTCCCGCCGGATAGGCTTTGAGCACCGTGCCTTTTTTCCCATAATAGCCATCGCGTTTTAACGCATAGCCGGAGAGATCCGTGCCGTTGGCCAGCATCGGGCGGAAGGTATTGTTCTGCTCATCGTAAGCGTAGGTCGCGAAGGCTTTGAGGCCATCAAGGGTCCATTTTTTGAGATCGTCACCGTCTTTGCCGAGCGATTTTGCCAGGGCAAGCTGCATCAGCGCATTTTCTGAGTAGAGCGTGCTGGTCCGGCCCTTCAGCAGCATATTGCCCTCCAGCGCGTCCGGGCCCAGTTCGGGGCCAAACTGCCGCTGCGCGCGGTCGCCGTATTTCGAATGCGTGTCGCTGTCATCGGTGGTGTCGGCGCGTTTTAGCGGTTGGGTAAACTGGTAGACGCCCAGCCCGGTCTTCTTATCTCGCGGCAGAACGTACTGTTCGGCCAGACGCTTCGCCCACGTCAGCGCGCCAGCGTCACCATCGTATTGATAGAGCAGCGATGCGGAGTAGATAAGGTCGTTGCCGGCATTGAGAAAGCTCAGGCCCTTGGTGGCGAAAAAGGGCGGCTGTTGGACAAAATCACTTTGCCAGAGCGCGCCCATCGCTTTGCCGTACTCCCCGTGACGGCTGGTTTCCAGCGTTTTCCAGTCGTAAACATGGGCGTTCCAGAAAGCCTTGATAAAGCGCGCGGTGGCCTTGTCATCGACGGCAAACATCATGTCGTAATAGGGATACGCGTTCTTAAGTTCATGGACCATCTCCTTTTCGCTCGGGCCTTGAGGCTGCAGCGTTTTCAAATCAACAAAGCGATGGCCTCCCCACAGCAGTAGCCCGCTGGCGTCCTGATAGTGGTCAAAGTAGTAGCGAATATTCTCCGCGACCCGCTGCTTATACTTTGCTTCGCCGGTCAGGTTGCTTAACCCTACCAGCACCCGCATCAAATTTTGCTGGGCCGAGAAGTTCGACAGCACGGTCACTTTACCGTCCGGAAAGACCCATTCCATTTGCTTGCCGGTGCGAGGATCCACGCCATTGGCCAGCAGGGGAGAGTGATGGCCGTACCGATCTCCCGCTTTATCCAGCACGACGTCAGCGAACTGCTTTACGCTGCTCAGGCGCGCGTTCTCCTGGGCGCCAGCACTCAGTGAGAAGAGACTCAGAGCGCCCAATGCCAGGGCGATTTTTGCAATCTTCATTATTATCCTCTTAATGAAAATAAGGGTTTAATAAAACCCTTATTTATTATCTGGCTGACAGGAAGTTATCAGAAGGAGTATTTCACACCAACGCGATAACGCGTTTGGCGTTCATCGGTGGTTTTACTGCCGGAAACGTTGCCGATGGCCATATAAGGAGACCAGTTTTTATCAAATTTATAGGTTAGCTTAAAATCATGGGTCCAGTCATAGCTTTCGTTATCCGCTAAAATAACCCCCGCGGAGTTGGCTTTTTTATAGTCCAGTTCATAATCGAGCTGATAATCTTTAAGGAATTTCCAGGAAAGAACGCTGGTCAGATTATAGCCGTTCTCCGAGGTGTCTTTAGACGTGCCGATATTGCCTGAATTGCGCTTGTAGTAAGGTCGGTAGCGCAATGAGGCGCTGA
>URUF01000059.1 GCA_900550955.1 uncultured Eubacteriales bacterium
GCGAACGGCGCAACTCTCGGCGGAAAAGATCGCCGCAGGCGAGCTTTTTCGACGGTCTGCTATTACGCCTTCAGCGTTACCACGCCCAGCAGGGGAATCTTGCGGGTGCGGCAAATCTCAATTTCACGTTCCAGCTCCGCGCGGCGGGTTTTCCACAAATGCACGAACACCACAACGCCATCGCACCCGGGCGCGGCCTGCTGCGCCTGCGCGTCGCTTTGCAAAAGGCCGTGCGCCTGAAGGGCGGGCGCTTGCCCGGAAAGCCATGCCGTAAGCTCCTGGATGGCGCCGTCGTCGCTGGCCCCGCAAAGAAGGAGGTTTTTCTTTTCCAGCGTGGTAAGCGCGCTTAGCAGATACTCGCGGCTGTTCACCACCGGCTCGCCCTTTTGGGACTGGCGCTCCAGCCAGCCGTCCAGGCCGCGGCGCGGCTTTGCGTTAGAGGGCAGGTTGGCCAACAGATGTACGCCGTACGCCTCGCGCACATCCGCGGCGGTTTTAACGCGGCCGTCCAGCACAAAGCGCACGCAATAGATACCCGCCGCCAGGAGGAAGAACAGCGCCGCCAGCAAAACCGGGTATTTGAGCCGCGATAGCAGCCCTTTTTCTTCCGGCTCCTGCGCAGGCTCGTAAACCATCTTATAATAGTCTAACTCGTCCGCGCTAAGTTCCTTTTCCAGGGCCTTGATCTGGCTTACATACGTGTTTTTCAGGTCGGCGGCTTCCTTTTGCGCGGAGGCGACGCTGTCGCTGTAACTAAGGTACGTCTGATCGCTTATCTTTTCAAAGCGGTAATTTTCATAGGCCTTGCGGCACTGCGCATCCACCCCGGCAATACGCTCGCGCAGCACGGCCAGCATGGCCTCGCAGCTTTCCTGCGTGCGGGCGGTCACGCCTACGTAAATCACCGCGCTGCGGGGCAGGCTGCTCAAATCGTCGGAGGATACCAGCTGCACGTTTGGTTCCTCGCGCCTGGTATATCCTATATTCACCAGCTCGCGCACGTACTGCTCCTCGCAGCTCAGCTCGCCCGCCTTTTTCAGCTCTCCCCAGATATCCGGCTCATCCAGGATCGCGTCAAACTGCATGGCCGCAAGCTCCGTGCTGTACCCGGCGGAAAGGTAGTAGATCATTTTCCCGCTGTACACGGCGTTGGGGTCCAGGCGCAGCAGCGCGGAAGCCCGCGTATGCTTGAGCTGGTCCTGATAAAGCTGCTGATACACGGCATACTGCTGAATACGCTCCAGGTCAAGCTCCTCCATATCAAAGGAGTCAAGCGTCTTTTCGCCCTGAAGCGCCGTAACGCCAACGCCCAATAGCGCGCCAACGAGCAGCCCGATCAAAAGCACCTTCCATTTTTTCAGCAGGAACCAGAACATCTGACGTAAATCAATCGTATCGTATTCAGGCGTTTCGTTCAATGTACTTACCTTCCTTATTGGCAGTAGTCCTAACAGGCAACACGTCTAGTATACCTGAACCCATCTAGGAAGGTCAATGCCCGAATGTAAAAAATGCTTCCAAATACCGCATGAAAAAAGAAATGCCTTACAGCCACAGCCCAAGCCGGTAATACCGGCGCATGCGCCCGTCGTAGGCGGGCTGTACGCGCACGCACACATAACCGGCCTTTTCAAAGTTGTGCCAGGAGGCGCTGTTGCCGGGATCAACCGTGGCATAGATGGCCCGCCCGTCCAGCGCGCGCGCCATTTCCGCAAACAGGCTCAAAAACATGGTGTGGATGCCGCGCCCACGGTAGGCGGGGCGCACCAGCACATCATGAAAGTCGTAGGTATTTTGGGGATCCTCCCCCAGTATATGCGCATAGCTATGCTCGCCGCGCGTGTGCCAGGGCGCGATGGCCGCATAGCCGGCCATTGTTTCGCCGTCAAAGTAGCCAAACGCCTCCCGTCCCTCCAGCCAGGCGGCAAACTCCCACGCCTCGGATGGAAAGTACCACGCCGGGTTTGGCAGGGCGGCAATCGCCTCGGCCTGCATGGCCATCATCTGCGCCTGATCCTGAGGCCCCAGCTGGCGCAGGCTGAGCCCGCGCAGGGAAAAGGGAGCGGTGCGCGCAGGCAGCGTCATGCCTCCACCTCCTGCTCAGGTGCGGCAAGCATGGCGTTGCACAAAAGGCGGCAGGCCGCGCCCCGCACCGCGCAGGTGAGCGGGGAGGGCAGCGGCAGCTCCCGCGCGAGCGCCTCAAAGGCCAGGCTTTGCTGCTCGCAGAAATGCGTATAAAGCGTCTCCACCGTTTGGCCGGGCGGCGGCGTAAGCAGGCGCTTCATCCCCCCGGCGGATACGGCCTGCTTGAGCACGTAAATCATCAATAGCTGCGCCAGCTGTTCGCGGCCATATTTTTTGCCCGCCGGGCGGCTCACCAGCCCCATTTTAACGTAGTTGTTCACCATGGCGGGCGTAAACAGGCGCTCGCCCTCCTCATACAGGGCGCGGTACTGCCGGTCAATGTAGGTGATCACCTGATCCATATACAGGCCCAAATCGGGAATCTGCTCCCAGGGGATGGGGCGGCAGGCGGCCAGCCTGCGGCCAAAATCCGTTTGAACGCTCTTTTGCACTAAAAAGGCACCTCGCTTGCCGCTCGCGGCGGTATATCGCACACAGGCATTGTAGCATAAGCATCCCTTTTTCGCAAATCATTTTTAATAACACATTGACTTGTTTAATTTACGTGATATACTGATATTGATTACTAGATTATGAAAGGATGATTTTTGATGATCTATCCTGAAATCCATATTTGGGGCGATTCTTTGGCCCGCGGCGTCATTTATAACGAGAATCGCGGGCGTTACGCCCTTTCGCCCGAGCGCTGCGCCACGCGCCTGCAAGCGGCGCTGGACCGCAAGGTGGAGAACCACGCCATAATGGGCGCAACCGTGCTGGACGGCCTTGCGGCCTTTGAACGGTTTACGCCCGTGCCCGGCGCGCTGTGCGCCATCGAGTTTGGCGGCAACGATTGCGACCTGGACTGGCCCAACGTGGCCGCCCACCCCGAGGCCGAGGTATGCGCCAAGGTGCCCTTGGACCGCTACCGCGAAGGGCTGTGCCTGTTTGTTAAGCGCGTGTGCGCCGCCCAAATGCACCCGCTGCTGGTAACGCCCCTGCCCCTGCACGCCCAGCGCTATTTTGAGTGGGTCACGCGCGATTTGGACCGCTGCGCCGTGCTGCGCGCGCTGGACGACGTCAATCACATTTACCGCTGGCAGGAGCGCTACTCCGTGGCCATGCGCAAGGCGGCGCGCGAGCTGGGCTGCCCCTTGTTTGACCTGCGGGACGTATTTTTGTCCCAGCCGCGCTATGAGCAGCTCATGTGCATAGACGGCATCCACCCCAACGACGCGGGGCACCGCGTAATCGCGGATGCGGCCATCGCCGCGGCGCGGACCGCCGGGCTGTGCGAACGCCAGGCCGGGTGACACGGCAGGCCGCCGTATGCCCAAAAGCCATCATCCGTTGACACTCCGCTTCCCCTATGCTACAATACCCTCATCCTGATACAGAAACGGAGCTGAAAGGATGCGCAAATAACCCTGCCATATTCCCCCTCATCACGATGGGAAAGGCGTGAGAGGCCGCCCGCGCTTGCGGGAGGGCCGCTTTGCCGTGGCAGGAACAGCGCAGCCTTAAGAAGGCTCTGTTTTTTGTTGCGCTTTTCGCCTTGCCCATCTTTCCCCATGGAAGGAGGCAACGCCTGTGCAGCTATCCATTCACAACCTGACCTTTGCCTACGAAGGCGGCCGTACCCCCGTATTTGAGAACCTGAACCTGAACCTGGATACCACCTGGCGGCTGGGCCTGGTGGGCCGCAACGGGCGCGGCAAAACCACGCTCCTGCGCCTGCTTTTGGGCGAATTGGACAGCCGCGGCGCCATCAAGCTGCCCGTGCCCGCAGCCTATTTTCCCTATGCCATAGAGGACGAATGGCAGCCCACGCTGGACGTGCTTAGCCAGGCCGCGCCGGGCGCGGCGGAATGGCGGCTCCTGCGCGAGCTCAACCAGCTGCGCGTAACGCCCGACGCGCTCTACCGCCCCTTTGCCACCCTCAGCAGGGGCGAGCAGACCAAGGCGCTTTTGTGCGCGCTGTTCGCCCGCGAGGACGTATACCCCCTTATCGACGAACCCACCAACCATCTGGACGCGTATGGCCGCGAGCTGGCGGCCGAATACCTGCGCAAAAAGGACGGCTTTTTGCTGGTAAGCCACGACCGCGCGTTCCTGAACCGCTGCATCGACCATGTGTGCTCCTTAAACCGCAGCGACGCCTGGGTGATGCAGGGCGATTACGATACCTGGGAGGAACGCCTGAACCGCCAGAACGCCTTTGAGCAGGCCCGGAACGAGGATTTGAAGCGCGATATCAGCCGTCTGGAGCAAAGCGCCCGCCGCGCCGCCGCGTGGAGCAGCCGCGCCGAAAAGGGCAAGTACCATGTGCCGCCCAGCGAAACGGCGGCGGTAGACCGCGGCTATGTGGGCGCGCGCAGCGCCGCCATGATGAAGCGCGCCACCAGCACCCTGCACCGCCGCGAACGCGCCATTGAGGAAAAAAGCGCCCTCCTGCACAACGTGGAAAAGGTGGGCGAGCTCAAGCTTGCCGTGCTCAGGCACCCCAAGGATACGCTCGTGCGCGTGGAAAACGGCGCGGTGCGCTATAACGGGCGCACGGTGCTTGAGGGCGTGCGCTTTACGCTTCGCCAGGGGCAGCGCCTGGCGCTTACCGGCCCCAACGGCTGCGGCAAAAGCAGCGTGCTCAAGGCCCTGTGCGGCGCGGGCGGCGCGCTGGAGGGCGATGTTTCCATCGCCAGCGGCCTGGTTATTTCCTATGTGCCGCAGGAAACGGACGGCCTGCGCGGCAGCCTGCGGGAGCTTATCCGCCGGGACGGGCTGGATGAAACGCTTTTCAAGGCGATCCTGCGCAATATGGATTTTGGCCGCGAGCAGTTTGACCAGGATATGGAAAGCCTAAGCCAGGGGCAGAAAAAGAAAATCCTGCTGGCCAAAAGCCTGTGCGCCCCGGCGCATCTGTACATATGGGACGAGCCGCTCAACTACATCGACGTGCTCAGCCGCGTGCAGGTTGAGGCGCTGATTCGCGCGTATGCGCCCACCATGCTGCTTGTGGAGCACGACAGCCGCTTCCTGGAAAAAATAAACGCCCAGGTGATTCGCCTGGGCCAATAGCGCGTTGAAAGCGCCCGGCAAAAACCGGCGTCCTTTGGGGCCTGAACGGCCTCCAAGGGCGCCGGTTTTTTGCCTTTTTTTCAAAACAGGCGGGGGGCTGCCCAGGGCTTCCGGCCGCCCATTACCCCTGCGCGCGGGCCTCGCCCTCCAGCACCAGCAGCGTACCCATCGCCGCCACGGCCAGGATATCGCGGCTGTATACCACCGTGCCAAGCAGCGCGCACGCGCAAAGCGCCACGGCCATCATCACAAGCTGCGCCCGCGCTGGGCTGCGCCTTGCGCCGCGCAAAAGCCCCCGGCCCATCAGGCACACCATGCCGCCCACCAGCGCCGCGCCCAGCACGCCCATGCCGGAAAGCAGGTCCAGCAGGTCGCTATGCTGGCTCAAAAGCGGCTCGCCGCCCAGCATGCAGCCCACCAGCGGCGACCTGCGGAAGCCCTCCAGGGCCGTTAGGTAATACGCAAGGCGGGAATCCTCGCCCAGGCCGCCGCCCTGAAGCGCGCCCAGAAGCAATTCAAAGCTATGCGCAAAATTGGTAAGCCCCAGGCCCGCGCATACCTGCGCGGCCAGGGTAACCAGCGGCTCCCGAAGCAAAATCACAACCGCCAGCGGAACCGCGCCCCACAGCAGCGACACGCCCATGCCCAGCCTTCCGCGCGAAAGGGCGCGCGCCGCCGCCGCAACCCCCTCCACCGCCAGGATGGCGGCGGCAAACACCATGGCGTAGGTATACTGCGAAAGCGCCACCATCGCCGCCTGCGCGGCCAAAAGCGCGGCATAGCCCGCCCGCGCCCAGCCCCGGCTGCGCTGAACGCCCAGGCAGGTAAGCGGCAGCGCCGCCACCGTGGCGTAGATGAAGTCATACCCGCCGATGTTTCGCAGCATAAGCTCCTTCAGGTAGGCCTCGCGCCCCTCGCCCGCATAGCCCAGCGAGCGGGAATAGGCGTACACGCGCCCGCCGCGCAGCATGCCCTGGATTAGCCAGCCGATGGTGGTAAGCGTGGTGAGCGTGACCACCGCAAGCATGAGCGGCTTTACCCAGCGCCACAGGCGGCTGTCGCCGCGCTCGCGCGCATAGCCTGCGAACACCAGCGGGAACCAGAACATGGCCTGCTGCACATAAAAGCCCGCAAAGTTTGTGCCGCCGCGCCGCAAAAAGGCGCGCAAAAGCAGCGGCATCGCCGCCGCGCACACGGCGCGCAAAAGCGTTGCGGGCCAGCTGCGCTTTAGGTACTCCACGTCAATAACCACGGCAACGCCAAACAGCGCCACCGCCGCAACGCCCGTTACAGCGCGCCCCGTGGTTTGCACAGCCGGCAAAAGCAGCCAAAACAGGTATAGCAGTATGGATGCGTTTGCCAGCCCCGCGCTTAGGGAAGAAGGTTTTTGAAGCGTCATAGCACGCCGCCTTTCCGGCACCTACCTGGTTTTGCGGCTTACGCCCAACAGGGCGCTGCCCAGGCCTATGCCCAATGCGATCATCAAAATCAGCGCCATGGTTTGCGCGGCTATGGCAAGCCCGCCTGCCGTTTGCCCCTGCGCCACGGCGCTCATGGCGCGGTAAAGGCCCACGCCCGGCACCAACGGCAAAATGGCGATGGTCACAAACACCGTTGCGATCATTTTAAGCCGCCGCGCGGCGATCTGCGCGCCCAGCGACGCAATCAGCGCGCCTGCGAACATCGCCACTGTTTCCGCCGTGCCCGTTTGCAAAATGCCCCAATAGCACAAATAGCCCGCCGCGCCCAGCACGCCGCCCCATACAATGGCCTTGCGCGGCGCGTAGAGCAGCGCGCCAAAGCAGCCGCCCGCCAGCAGGCTGCTGAAGAACAGCACAATGGGCGTAAGCCACATGGGCGTTGCGGCGGCCCGGGCCAAACCGCCCGCCTCCAGCGGGAAAAACCCCGCCAAATGCGTGCCGATAAGCGCGCCGCCCGCCAGGAGCGCGGCCACCATCACCGCGCGCGCGCCGTGCGCCACGCCGGATACCATATCCCCGCGCAGGATATCCTGCACGGCGTTTGTCATGCTCAGGCCCGGTACCAGCGGCATGATGGCGCTGGCGATCATGGCCTCGGTAACGCCCAGGCCGGTAAGGCCGTGGAACAAAAGCGGGATCAGCGTGCACAAAACGCCGCCCAGCAGCACGCTGGACATGCCGCCCCCGTCGTGCCGCGAGGTAAGGCTGGGCACAAGCACGGTAAGCGCCGCGCACAGCCCGCCCATCAGCATATCGATGGGCCCGCCGCCAAACATCACCGCAAAGCCCGCCGCCGTAAGCAGCGCGGCCACCAGCGGATGCCAGATGGAAAGCTCCGCGCCCAGCCTTTCGGCTTCCTGAAGCTTTTCCAGCAGCGTTTCCGGCGCAAGCGCGCCCGCCGACAGCCTTCGGCTGATCTGGTTGACCGCGTCCACGCGCGCCAGGTGCGTGCCGTGCAAAAATACGCGCGTCACAGAGGTTTGCCGCTCGCCCGCCTCGTCCGTATAGGAGATAAACAGGCCGCTGGGCACGCCAAACACATCCGGCTCGCTAAGGCCCAGCGCCCGGGCCATGTGCATAACCGTATCCTCGGCGCGGTAGGTTTCGCCGCCGTTTTCCAGTATGATGCGCCCCGCCAGGCACAATGCCCGCATACGCCACGCCGCGCCCATGCCCGCGCCCCCTTTGGTGGATTTGAAAAAGCATGCGTAGTATAGCATATTTTTCGGGCTTTGGGAATGGCGCGGGGCGGATGCGCGGGCGCTATTCTTCCAAAGCAACGGATTCGTGCTCTACCAGAAGATAGCGCAACGCCCGGATGATATTTACGCGGTCGCGCGCGGCCAGCTCTCCCCGCCCGTCATAATAGGAAACCAGCAGGCTGCCCGCAAGCCGTTCCTCCGGCTCCAAAAACGCCTTTTCGGATGCGGCGGGCCGATAACAAAGGGCAACAGGGCCATTCCACTCAACGGTCATGCGCCGCGTTTCGCGGTTCCACTGAAAGGACGGCGCATCCGCCATATCCATGGCAAGCGCGCCCCCGTCCACCTCGATCACGCAGGTTTGAACCTCGCAATTCAGGCAATTTACCTCAATCTCAATATCTTCACGCGTGCTTTCAAGCCGCGTGTATTCGCAAAAGGGGATGGCTTCATTCCCCGTTCCCAAGGCGGGCGGCGCGCTACACAGCGGCAGCAGGCCGCACAGCAGGGCCGAAAGTATCCGTTTCCCTTTGCGCATGGCAGCTCCTCCTTTCCGTTTGTAGGGAAATGGCCGTCGCCAAATCCGGAAATCATTTTCCTCTGTTGATCCAACGCCTGGGATTTCCATTTTTTCCATGCTCCGGGAAAAAATTTTTCTGTTTTTCGCTATTGACAAACGGGCGAACAATGCTATACTAATGACGAAAGGTCAAAGAAAGTCAATATGACTGCCCTTTCCATCCCATCCCCCGTTAAGGAGGCGACATGCTATGACCAACCAGCAATTTACAGAAAAAAGCCGCGAGGCGCTGGCCGCCGCGCAGCAGTTAACCATTGAATACCAAAACCAGGAGGTTGCGCAGGAGCATTTGGCCTACGCGCTGTTAAGCGACGAGCAGGGCCTGATTCCCCAGCTTTTAACCAAAATGGGCAAGCAGCCCCGCGAGATCGCCTCGCGCCTGGAAACGCTCATCGCCCGCATGCCCAAGGTAACCGGCGGCGGCCGGGAGCCGGATAAGATTTATATTTCCAACGATGTGGAGCGCGCCCTGGTGGCCGCGCGCGACCTGGCCCAGCGCATGAAGGACGAATACCTGAGCGTGGAGCATCTTTTTATGGGCCTGCTGGAAAAGCCCTCCCGCGCCATGGCCGAGCTGTGGAAAAGCTACGCCATTGACGAAAAGAGCTTCCTGCCCGCGCTGCAAAGCGTGCGCGGCAACACCCGCGTAACCGGGGAAACGCCCGAGGACACCTACGACGCGTTGGCCAAATACGGCCAGGATTTGACCGCCCAGGCCCGCGCGCAGAAGCTTGACCCGGTCATTGGGCGCGATACCGAAATCCGCAGCGTCATCCGCATCCTCACGCGCAAAACCAAGAACAACCCCATTTTGATTGGCGAGCCCGGCGTGGGCAAAACCGCCATTGCCGAGGGCCTGGCCCAGCGCATCGTGCGCGGCGACGTGCCCGAAAGCCTGAAGGACCGCACGGTATTCTGCCTGGATATGGGCAGCCTGATCGCGGGCGCGAAATACCGCGGCGAGTTTGAGGAGCGCCTCAAGGCCGTGCTGGCGGAAATTAAAAAGAGCGAGGGCAAAATCCTGCTCTTTATCGACGAGCTGCACACCATCGTGGGCGCGGGCAAAACCGAGGGCTCCATGGACGCGGGCAACCTGCTCAAGCCCATGCTGGCCCGGGGCGAATTGCACCTGATTGGCGCGACCACCCTGGACGAGTACCGCAAGTACATTGAAAAGGACGCGGCCCTGGAGCGCCGCTTCCAGCCCGTGATGGTGAACGAGCCCACGGTGGAGGATACCATCTCCATCCTGCGCGGCCTGAAGGAGCGCTACGAGGTGTTCCACGGCGTAAAGATCACCGACGGCGCGCTTATCGCCGCCGCCACGCTTTCCAACCGCTACATCACCGACCGCTTCCTGCCGGACAAGGCCATCGACCTGGTGGACGAGGCCTGCGCCATGATCCGCACGGAGATCGATTCCATGCCCGCCGAGCTGGACGAGGTGTGCCGCCGCATCATGCAGCTGGAAATTGAGCAGGCCGCCCTGCAAAAGGAATCGGACGAGGGCAGCCGCCGCAGGCTGGAGGCGCTGGAAATGGAGCTGGCGCAGCAGCGCGAGCAGTTTTCCGCCATGCGCGCCCGCTGGGAGAACGAAAAGGCCGCCATCCAGAAGGTGCAAAAGCTGCGCGAGGAAATGGAGCAGGTGAACGCGCAGATTCAGCAGGCCGAGCGCGCTTACGACCTGGGCAAGGCCGCCGAGCTCAAATACGGCAGGCTGCCCAGCTTGCAGGGCGAGCTGGCCAAGGAGGAGGAGCTTGCCGAGCGCGAGCGCGGCGAGGAAAGCCTCCTGCGCGACAAGGTAACCGACGACGAGATCGCCCGCATTGTAAGCCGGTGGACGGGCGTACCCGTAACCAAGCTCAAGGAGGGCGAGCGCGAAAAGCTGCTCCAGCTGCCTAAGGAGCTGCACCGCCGCGTGATAGGCCAGGACGAGGCCGTTGAAAAGGTGAGCGAGGCCATCCTGCGCAGCCGCGCCGGCATTGCGGACGAAAACCGCCCCATCGGCTCCTTCCTGTTCCTAGGCCCCACGGGCGTGGGCAAGACGGAGCTGGCCAAGGCCCTTGCGCAAAGCCTGTTTGACGATGAAAAGAACATGGTGCGCATCGACATGAGCGAATACATGGAGAAGTTCGCCGTCAGCCGCCTGGTAGGCGCGCCTCCGGGATACGTGGGCTACGAGGAGGGCGGTCAGCTTACCGAGGCCGTGCGCCGCAAGCCCTACTGCGTGGTGCTTTTGGACGAGGTGGAAAAGGCCCACCCGGACGTGTTCAACATCCTCCTGCAGGTGCTGGACGACGGCCGCGTTACCGACAGCCAGGGCCGCACGGTGGATTTCAAAAATACCATCATCATTATGACCTCCAACCTGGGCAGCCAGTATCTGCTGGAGGGCATCCAGGACGGGCAGATCACCGAAAGCGCGCGCGAAAACGTGATGCGGCTGCTCAAATCCCAGTTCCGTCCCGAGTTTTTGAACCGTATTGACGATATCGTGTTCTACAAGCCCCTGGAAAAGGACGAGATTGCCCAGATCGTGCGGCTGATGGCCGCCAGCCTTTCCAAGCGCCTGGCCCAGCGCGATATCCGCCTTACGCTGACCGACGCGGCGGTAAACGCCATCGCCGAGGCGGGCTTCGACCCGGTCTACGGCGCGCGGCCCCTCAAGCGCTACATGCAGAGCCATCTGGAGACCATGCTGGCCCGCAAAATCGTCGCCGGCGACGTGCTGCCCGGACAGACCGTGCGGGTGGACGTGGACGGAAACGGCGAGCTTACGGCCACCGCGGAAACCATGGCCATGCAGGCCTAAGACAGACAGAGCCCCCGGCGAGGGATATGCTCCTTCGCCGGGGGCTGTTTTGCGTTCCGCTACCGGCGGAACGTCCAGTATTTGTTGACCAGGAAGTTCAGCGGAATGGTGATACAGAGATTCAGCACCGGGGCAAGCGCCTCCGGGACGCCCACCGCCTCGACCCAAAAAACCAGCAGCACCGAGTCCAGCACGAAGGTGCCGCCGTAGGCCGTCAGGGATTTGAAATACAGCGCCACATGCCTGGAAAACGGCCGCTTCTGCCCGCCGCCGAAGACGCAGCGGTTGTTCCAGTAGTAGGCGTTGATGACGCTGATGACAAGTCCCAGCAGGTTGGCGGCCAGATAGTGCATCCCCAGCGCGTTCAGCGCAAGCTGATAGACTGCCAGCGAAATCAGCGTGTTGGATACGCCCACGATGCCGAATTTCACGAATTGCCAGCATTTGGCGATCCATGGCCTTTGCATCGCGTGGCGCCAAAGGGCGCGAAAACGTTCCATGACGGCCCCCCTCTCCCCGCCGGAGCGGGCATGCTTGTGCCATTGTACCGCAACGCGCCGTTGTTGACAATCCCTGAGGAAACATTATAATGAAATGGAATTTGCCTGAGGCGGGGGAGCGGGTTTTATGGCGCGGGTGAGGATTCCGGCAAACGATCTCAAGCGGCCCTTTGAATTGCATGCC